>NZ_DASPMG010000437.1:0-82732 GCF_035627195.1 Azospirillum sp. | reverse complement strand
GCCGTCCTCTTCGCCACCGGGGACTTCGCCGAGGGTCGCGCCGCCTTCCTGGAAAAGCGCAAACCCGCCTTCACGGGCCGCTGAGGCCCGCACGGAACAAGGGAAAGGACCGTCCATGACCGACGTCGTGGTCATCGGCGTGGGGCAGACCGCATACGGCATGGTCCCGCACCGCACCCTCAAGGACCTGTTCGCGGATGCGGCGGTGGACGCCTGCGCCGGCGTGGACAAGGGATTCGACCCGCGCCTCGTCGAGGAGGCCTACATCGGCACGCTGTCCACCGGCGGCTCGCAGCTCGGCAACTTCGCGCCGCTGATGCTGGAGGCGGCGGGGATGATCGGCGCCTCGGCCGTGCACGTGGAGAACGCCTGCGCGTCCGGCGGCTTCGCCTTCCGCAACGCCGTGCTGGCGGTCGCATCCGGGCGCGTCCGGGTGGCGGTAGCGGCCGGCATCGAGAAGATGAGCGACCTGCCGCGCGAACGGAACCGCCTGTGGCTGGGCGTCTCCGGCGACGTGGAGTGGGAGCGGCTGGCCGGCACCAACTTCCCCGGCATCTACGGCATGATCGCGCGGCGCCACATGCACGAGCACGGCACCACCAAGGCGCAGATCACCGGCGTCGCCGTGAAGAACCGCTTCAACGCCATCGCCAACCCCAAGGCGCAGTTCCGCAAGGCGCTGGAGCTGGAGGACGCGCTGAAGGCCCCCATCCTGGCCGATCCCTTCACCCTGTCGGACGCCTGCGGCATCACCGACGGCGCGGCCATGGCCATCGTCTGCCGCGCCGATATGGCGCATTCCTTCACCGACCGCCCGGTCAAAGTGGCGGGCAGCGGCGCCGGCACCGATTACGTGGCCGTGCACGACCGCGACAGCGCCACGCGGCTGGACGCCGCCCGCCGCGCCGCGCGCGACGCCTACGCCATGGCCGGCATCGGCCCGGACGGCATCGACTTCGCCGAGGTGCACGACTGCTTCACCATCGGCGAGATCCTGGCCTACGGCGACCTGGGCTTCTGCGAGCCGCACGAGGCCGGCCGGCTGATCGAGGACGGCACGACCCGGCGCGACGGCAAGCGGCCGGTCAACAACTCTGGCGGGCTGATCGGCAAGGGCCATCCCATCGGCGCCACCGGCATCGGCCAGATCTACGAGATCGTCCACCAGCTGCGCGGCACCGCCGAAGGTCCCGGGCGGCAGCTTGCCAACCCGCGACGCGGCCTTGCCCACAACGTGGGCGGTTCCGGCGGCAGCGTGGCGGTGCACATCCTGGAGGCGTGCGCATGAGCGCCGTGTCGATCCTCGCCTACGGCGCGGCGCTGCCCCGGCTGCGCCTGCCGGCATCCGAATACCGCAACGCCTGGGGCGGCTGCGCCGCGTCGGGCCTGACGCAGAAGGCCTTCTGCGCCTACGACGAAGATCCGGTGACGCTGGCCGTCGCGGCGGCCCGGCTGGCGTGCGACCGCCTGGCCTGCGACCGGCTGGGCGCGGCGGAGCCGGCGTTCGACGCCCTGTACGTCGGCGCCACCACCTTGCCGTACGAGGAGAAGCCCTCCTCCGCCTCCATCGTCACGGCGTTGACCGGGCGGCGGGGCGTGCGGGTGGTGGAGCTGCGCGGCTCTCCGCAGGCCGGGCTGCAGGCGCTGGTCGCGGCGGCCGAGTTCTGCAAGGCCAACCCCGGCCGGACCGCGCTCGCCATCGCTGCCGACGCCCCCTCGGCCCCGCCGGACATGCCGTACGAGCACGCGCTGGGCGCGGCGGCGGCGGCTTTCGTGCTGGGAAGGGGACCGGGCGTGGCGACCCTGGGCGACGCCGCCGCCTGTTCGCTGGAGACCTTCGGCAGCCGCTTCCGCCGCCTGGGCGCCACCGGCATCGCCGATCTGGAACTGCGCACGCAGGAGGACGCCGACGCCGTCGCCGCCCTGGCCGGGATGGAGGCGCTGCCGCGTGGTGCCGATGTGCTGGCCTGCGGCCTGCCGCCGCGCGCCGGTGCCGCGGCGGCGAAGCGCCTGGGGGCCGCGCGGGCGGACGCGGTGTGGCCGCGGCTCGGCGACGCCGGCACGGCGTCGGCCGCCGTGGCGCTGGCCGACGCGCTGGACCGTGCGGCACCGGGGCAGCGCCTGCTGGCGCTGGCGGTGGGCGCCGGGGCCATCGGGGTGGAAGTCACCGCCACCGGCTGCCCGGAGGGACGCCGCGCCGGGCCATCGGTCGCCGACCTGCTGGGCGGCGGGACGCCGGTCGACTACGTCGCCTACCTGCGGCACCGCCGCGTGCTCAGCTCGCGCCTTGGAGACACCGCATGAGCGCCTACTTCTCGCTTCCCATGTACGCGGCCAGCAGCGGGCAGCGGCTGCGCCTGATCGCCGGCCGCTGCCGAAGCTGCGGGGCGCTGGCCTACCCGCAGCGCGCGGCGTGCACCGGCTGCGGCCAGCGCGCGTTCGACGAGGTTGGGCTGTCCGGGCGCGGCACCATCTTCACCTACACCATCATCGCGCGCGGCGGCGCGCCGGCGGAGTTCGACGACCAGCAGACCATGACCGGCCGCATCGCCTGCGGCATCGTGGAGCTGGAGGAGGGGCCGCGCGTCATCGCCCAGTTCGCCGACTGGGAGGACGCCGACCTGGCGATCGGCAAGCCGGTCGCCGCCGTCGTCCGCCGCCTGTTCGACCAGGAGGGCATCGTCCGCTACGGCGCCAAGTTCGTTCCGCTCCGCGAAGGGGAGGGGGCGTGATGACCCGGCCGCACGAGGTGCCGCTGTTCGACACCGCCGTCACCCGGCTGTTCGGCATCCGCCACCCCATCCTGTGCGGCGGGCTGATGTGGCTGTCCACCGCCCCGTACGTCGCCGCCGCCGCGCGGGCGGGGGGCATCGGCTTCATCACCGCGCGCTCCTTCCCCGACATGGGCGCCTTCCGCGCGGAATTGCAGACGTGCCGCGAACTGGCGGGGGGCAACCCGTTCGGCGTCAACCTCTACCTCTCCAACCGCGAGAGCGAGAACGCCATCCTGGAGCGCCACGTCGACGTGCTGCTGGACGAAGGCGTGCGGGCGGTGGAAACGGCCGGCAACGCGCCGGGCGTCCTCCTGCCGCGCCTGAAGGAGGCGGGGTGCACGGTGCTCCACAAGGTCTCCATCCTCAAGCACGCCGAGCGCGCGGTGCGCGACGGCGCCGACGCCATCGCCATCGTCGGCATGGAATGCGGCGGCCATCCGGGGCTGGACTTCATCGGCAGCATGGTGCAGGGCACGCTGGCGCCCATGCGCCTGGGCGTTCCGGTGGTGCTGGGCGGCGGCATCGGCACGGGGCGGCAGGTCGTCGCAGCACTCGCCATGGGCGCGGCGGGGGTGATCCTGGGCACGCGCATGCTGGTGTCGGAGGAGATCCGGGCGCACGAGGATTACAAGCGCCGCATCGTCGCGGCGGACGAGCGGTCCTCGCGCCTCGTCCTCGGCATCCTGCGCAACACCTACCGGGTGATGGACAACACGGCGGCCCGCACGGTGGCGGCGATCGAGGCGACCGGCGAGACGGACTTCGAGGCCTACCGCCCGTACGTCCAGGGCACGGCGGCGCGGCGCGTCTACACCACCGGCGACACGGACGAGGGGATGCTGGCCATGGGGCAGGCGGCGGTCTTCGCCGACAGCCTTGCCCCGGTGGCCGCGATCTACGACGAGCTGCTGGCCGACGCCGCGACGGCGCTCGACACCGTCCGGCGCGTGTCGCCGGTGATGGCCTGACGGCGTGTGACGTTATGGCCGGCGGCCCTACCGCCCCATCATGGGCGCGATGGTGCGGCACAGGTGCACCAGCCGCGGGCCGGCGTCCTGGATCAGCTTGTCGCGGTCGATGGCGAAGGCGGGGCCGCCGCAGTTCATCGCCATGACGGTTCCGCCGTCGGCGGAGACCAGCGGCACGGCCACCGCCCGCACGTCGCGCCGCCATTCGTTCTCGACGAAGCAGAAGCCGCGGTCGCGCACCTCGGCGATGGATGCCTCGACGCGCGCCTGCAGGTCCGGCCAGTCGGCGCCGTGGCGCTTGCGCAGGCCGGCGAACACCACCTCGCGCGCGGCGTCGTCGATGCCGGCCAGATAGGCGCGGCCCAGCGCCGTGCGCGCCATGTCCACCCGGCTGCCGATGTCGAGCAGCAGCGTGGTCAGGTTGCTGGAGCTGGCGGTGTCGACGTAGATCATGCTCAGCCGGTCCGGGCTCGCCAGCGCCACCGAGGCGCCGGTGTGGTTGGCCAGCTGCTGCATGTGGTCGCGCGCCACCTGCCGCACGCGCAGGTTCGCCAGCACCGGGTAGCCCAGGGCCAGGATCGTGGGCGCCGGCTCGTACTTGTTCAGGCGCTTCACGAAGGTCAGGTAGCCCAGCTCGGTCAGGGTGTAGGTGAGTCGGGTGACCGTCGCCTTGGGCAGCTTGGTGATGGCGGTCAGCTCGTTGTTGCCCAAGGCGCCCTGACCCGGCTTGAAGGCGCGCAGGATCTCCAGCCCGCGCGCCAGCGCCCAGACGAACTTGCGGTCGCTGGCGTGGCGCAGGCTCAGGTCGTCCTCGTCGTAGACCAGCGGCACCGCCGAGCGCGACGCCTGCGCGGCCGGGCGGGGCTTGCGGGTGGGCCGGACGGGCTCGGCGGGGGTGCGCTTGTCTCGGGTCGCCACGATCAGTCCTCTTTCGGCCGGCTTCGGCGAACGCCGGGACATTTCCCGGCATTTACCGTGAAGTCCGACACGTGTCGAGCCTGTTGGAAGCACCGTCACCCGTAGAAGCCGCGCCCGTCCCCGGCCATGGCGCGCAGCCGTTCCGGCACCGCGAAGCGCGGACCCACCGTGGCGGCCAGCGCGTCGCACTCCTCCACGAAGCGGGCGACGCCGACCGTGTCGATGTAGGAGCACACGCCGCCCGTGTGCCTGGCGAAGCTCCAGCCCAGCACGGAGCCGACGTCGGCCTGCCGCGGATCGTCGATGATGCCCTCGTCGAAGCAGCGCGCCGCCTCCAGCGCCTGCACGTGCAGCAGCCGCGTCTTCAGCGCGTCGAGCGATGGAAGCGCCCCGCGCGGTGGGTAGAGGTCGGCCAGCCCCGGCCACAGGCGCTTCGGCGCACCCGCCGGGTAGTCGTAGAAGCCGCCACCGCCCTTGCGGCCCCGGCGGCCCAGCGTGGCGACCATGTGCTCGACCACCGGGAACTCCGGGCCGGGCGTCCAGGCGTCGCCCTTGTCGGCGGCCTCCTGCGTGCGGACCTTGAACATCACGTCCAGGCCGATTTCGTCGCCCAGCGTCAGCGGGCCGACCGGCATGCCGGCGATGCGGCCGGCGTTCTCGATCAGCGCCGGCGGCACGCCCTCGCGCAGCAGGGCGATGCCCTCGTTGAGGTAGGTGGACACGCAGCGGCTGGTGAAGAAGCCCGGCCCGTCGTTGACGACGATGGGCGTGCGCCCCAGCGCCTTGGACAGGTCGAGCGCGTGCGCCAGCGTCTCGTCCGACGTCTGCCGGCCCCGGATGATCTCGACCAGCGCCATGCGCGGCACGGGCGAGAAGAAGTGCAGGCCGATGAAGCGGTCGGGCCGCCCGCTCGACGCCGCGAGGCTGGTGATCGGGATCTTCGAGGTGTTGGAGCCGAACAGGATTCCGGACCCGGTCACCGCCAGCGTGCGGCGGGTGACCTCGTCCTTCACCGCGCGGTCCTCGAACACCGCCTCGATCACCGCCTCGCACCCGGCGAGGTCGTTGAAATCGGCCGTGGGCGTGATGCGGGCCAGGATGGCGTCGCGCTCGCCGCCTGTCATGCGGCCCTTGTCCACCAGCTTGCCCAGGTCGCCGGCCAAACGTTCGAAGCCCGCCCGCGCCGAATCCTCGTCGCGGTCGAGCAGCACCACGTCCAGCCCGCCCTGCGCCGCCACCTGCGCCAGCCCGCCGCCCATGGTGCCGGCGCCCAGGATGCCGAGCCTGCGGAAGGTCGCGGGCGGCGCGGCGGGGCGCATGCCGAGCTTGCGCGCCTCGTTGATGGAGAAGAAGACCGTGCGGATGGTGTTCTGCGCCACGTCGCCGCGCACCAGTTCGGCGAAGTGCCGGAACTCCGTGTCCAGGCCGACGTCGATGGGCGTGCGCAGCCCCTCGAACACGCAGGACAGGATGGCCGGCGGGGCGGGGAAGTTGCCGCGCGTCTCCTCATGCACCCTGGCCGCGGTGGTCATGAACAGCCGGTGGTTCTCCGGGCTGGCCGCCGCCCCGCCGGGGATCGCGGCACCCCGGTCCCAGGGCTGCTCGTGCACCGGGTTGGCCAGCAGCCAGGCGCGCGCCGCCGCGATCAGTTCATCCGGCGGCACCAACTCGTCGATGATGCCGAGGTCGCGGGCCCTGGCGGCGGTGATGCGCGTGCCCTCCAGCAGCAGTGGCAGGGCGGCCTTGATGCCGATCAGGCGCGGCAGACGCTGCGTGCCCCCGGCGCCGGGCAGGAGGCCGAGGCCGACTTCCGGCAGGCCGTAGACGGTATCCGGCCGGTCGGCGGCGATGCGGCGGTGGCACGCGAGGCAGATCTCAAGCCCGCCGCCCAGCGCCGTGCCGTTCATGGCGGCGACGACCGGCTTGCCCGACGTTTCCATGCGGCGCAGCAGGTCGCGCATCGGCCGCAGGCGTTCGATGATCGCCGCCGCAGGCTGGCCGCGCAGCGTCTGCAGCAGGGTGAGGTCGGCGCCCGCGATGAACTCCTTCTTGGCGGAGGTGATGAGGATGCCCTTCACCGCCGGGTCGGCGATGGCCCGTTCGATGGCGCCGACGAATTCCAGGCGGCTTTCCATCGACAGGATGTTCACCGGGCGGCCGGGCAGGTCCCACGACACGGTGGCGATGCCGTCCGCGTCCACCTCGTAACCGATCATCGACATGGTGCTCCTCGACATGGTGCTTCTCTGGCGTCTCGTCCCGTCCGGCGCCGCAGTGGCCTTGGCCCGTGGACCGAATGCCTGTATGTTGGCACAGCACGTACCGCCTAGCAAAACGATTATGCGCAAACACCGCGTTCGCGGTGCTGGCGCGTGAGGAGGAGACACCCGTGGCCGAGGTCTGCATCTACGACGCCGTGCGCACGCCGCGCGGCAAGCTGCGCGGTGGCGCCCTGCAGCATGTCACCCCCATCCGCCTCGCGGCCGTGCCGCTGGCGGCGCTGCGCGACCGCAACGGCCTGGACACGGCGGCGGTGGAAGAGGTGGTGTTCGGCTGCGTCATCCCCTTCGGCGAGCAGGGCGGCGACATCGCGCGCGCCGCCGTGCTGGCGGCCGGCTTCGACCAGTCGGTGCCGGGCGCGCAGATCAACCGCTTCTGCGGCTCGGGCCTGGAGGCGGTGAACATGGTCGCCGGGCAGGTGGCGTCCGGTCAGGTGGCCCTGGGCATCGGCGGCGGGGTGGAGAGCATGTCGCGCGTGCCGATGGGCAGCGACCAGGGCTCCTGGGTGTCCGACCCGCGCGAGACGTTCCGGACGCACTACGTGCCGCAGGGCATCGGCGCCGACCTGCTGGCGACGCTGTGCGGCCACAGCCGCCGCGACGTCGACGCCCTGGCGGTGGAGAGCCAGCGCCGCACGGCGGCGGCGCAGGACGAGGGGCATTTCGCCCGCACGCTGGTCCCGGTGCATGACCTGAACGGCACCTTGCTGCTGGACCGCGACGAGCACCCGCGCCGCAGCGCCACGCTGGAGAGTCTGGGCAAGCTGGAGCCGGCGTTCACGCACGTGGGCGCCGCCGGGTTCGACGGGCGCGCCATCCTGCGCTATCCCCAGGTCGAGCGGATCGAGCACGTGCACACCGCCGCCAACTCCAGCGGCATCGTCGACGGGGCGGCGGCCGTCCTGCTGGGCAGCCGGGAGGCGGGGGAACGGCTGGGCCTCAAGCCGCGCGCCCGCATCCGCGCGTGGGCGGCGGTGGGGTCGGAGCCGACGATCATGCTGACCGGCCCGGTGGCCGCGTCGCGCCGGGCGCTGGCGCGGGCCGGGATGCAGGCCTCCGACATCGACCTGTTCGAGATCAACGAGGCGTTCGCGTCGGTGGTGCTCTATGTGGCCGAAGAACTGGGCGCCGGTCTGGACCGGGTCAACGTGAACGGCGGTGCCATCGCGCTGGGTCACCCGCTGGGCGCCACGGGCGCCATGCTGCTGGGCACCGTGCTGGACGAGCTGGAACGCCGCGGCCTCGCCACCGGGCTGGTCACCCTGTGCGTCGCCGGCGGCATGGGCACGGCGACCATCATCGAGCGGGTGTAGGGGGCGATTTCCCCCTCCCCTGCTTTGCATGACGTGATGCACACATCAGGGCGGAAGCTGAAAAGCCCTTCTCCCCTTGAGGGAGAAGGGTTGGGATGAGGGGTCATTACCGCCGGATGGCGGGACAAAGAGTCTTGCTCTCCGGCCATCCGGCCGTAATCACCCTCACCCCGACCGCGACGCCCTTTGGCGTCGCCCCCTCAAGGGAGAGGGGCTTTTGTCTTCGCTATATCAATACACTAGCTTCCGCCGGAAGATGTGTGCATCACGTAGCACCGGAAGGCGGGAGAGGGGGACTGTCACCGCAGCGTCGCCCCGTGCCCGTGGTTCTGGGCGTCGGACTTCAGGGCGCTCTTCAGGATTTTGCCGGTCGGGCCGATGGGAAGCTCGGTCACCACGATCTCCGACGGCACCTTGTAGGGCGCCAGATTGGCGCGCAGGTGCTCCAGCAGTTCGGCCTCCGACACCAGCCGGCCGGGCTGGCACTGGACGTAGGCGACGACCTCCTCGTTGCCCTCCAGCGTGCGGCCGACGACGGCCGACTGGGCCACGGCCGGGTGGCTGCCCAGCACCGATTCGACCTCCACCGGGTAGACGTTGAAGCCGGAGCGGATGATCAGCTCCTTGCTGCGGCCGACGATGCGGTAATAGCCCTGCGCGTCGCGGCAGCCCAGGTCGCCGGTCGCCAGCCAGCCGCCGGGGCGCATCACCTCGCGCGTCGCCGCCTCGTTGCGGAAATAGCCGGACATCAGCGACGGCCCGCGCACCCACAGCTCGCCCACAGCACCATCCGGCGCCTCGCTGCCGTCGTCGCGCACGAGGCGGATCTCGACGCCCGGCGACGGCTCGCCGATCACGTCGCCGGCCACGTCGACGCCGTCCGGCACGCGGGCGACCGGCACCATCTCGGTGGCGCCATAACCGTTGCCGAAGGGCAGGCCGAGGGTGCGGCTGACGCGCTCCTTCAAATTGGGGTCGAGCGGGGCGCCGCCGCAGCCGATGCAGCGCAGTGCCGGGGAGCGCAACTCGATCCCCTTGGCCGCGGCGTAATCCAGGAGGCGGGCGAACACCTGCGGCACGGCGACGATGAAGCTGACCTTGCCGTCGCGGATGGAAGCCGCGAGGTGCGCCGGGTCGAAGCGCGGCGGCAGCAGGCTGCACGCCCCCACCCAGGCGGCGGCCAGCACGTTGCTGGACACGCCGATGCTGTGGCTGAGCGGCGCCACCACGTACAACCGGTCGGCGGCGGTGAGGCGCCGCGCCTTGCACTGGCTGGCCCCGGTGTACATCACCGCACGGTGCGCCAGCATCACCGCCTTCGGGTTGCCGGTGGTGCCGGAGGTGTACATGAGAAGCGCGATCTGCTCGCCATCGGCGCGCACCGGTTCGGGCGTGCAGGATTCGTCCAGCGTGCCCATGGCGATGCGGCCGAAGACGGGGTCGTCGTGCGTGGTCACCGGCTCGGCCGCCGCGTGCTCGGCCGCCGCCGCGCTGTCCTCCACGGTGAAGAGCACGCGGCGGAAGCCGGCATGGGCGCGCATGGCGGCGACCTCGCGCGCCGACATGCGCGCGTTGACCAGCGACGCCCAGGCGTCCAGCCGGCTGACGGCGAACAGCAGCACCACGCCGGCGATGCCGTTCTCGTTGACGATCATCACCCGGTCGCCGGGGCGCACGCCGGCTTCCCGCAGGACATCCGCCGCACGCTCGATGGCGGCGCCGACGGCGCCCCAGGTGACGGTGCCGCGGGATGTCTCATAGGCGGGGGCGTCCGGCGTCTCCCGCGCCCAGCGCGCCGGCAGGTCGCTGATGCGGGCGGGCGGCGGGTCGCCCAGGATCGACAGGCTGCTCATGGTCGGTGCTTCCTCCACTGTATCGACGTGCCCGTTCGGGCTTTTTTCGGTCGGGAAGGGGCGGGCGGGCCGTTCGCCCGCGGCTGTCGCAAGTGCTTCGGGGCGGCCGAGAATACCGCACAGCGAAACGATATCAAACGATTTGTGCGCACGGCAGGGGTCCCTGTGTTCTGCACTATGGAACTGCACGGAGTAGGCCACGCCGACGGTAAGGGTGGCTCATACCCCCTTGTCCGTGCGGCGAAGTGTCCGTGACGCGAGCAATAGACGCTTGCGATCCAGGTTCGGCACATGTACGCTGATATGAATTCGGTTGTGAAGACCGCAGTGCGAAACATATTGCGGTGGAATGCGGGCTGGCGATCGGGTCCGGGTTGATCCGGCATGCGGAACGAAATCCGGCGCGATGGGCCGGAAACAAGGGCCAGAAACAAAGGCCTCAAAACAAAGGCCGGAACACAAGGGGAGGAGCAGGTTATGAAGCGCGTCGTGCGATCCTTGGCGGGCGCCGTCGGTGCCGTGGCCGCCATCGCCGTGGCCGGTGCCCTGGCCGGGGTGTCCGGGCTGTCGTCCGCTCATGCGCAGCAGCCGCAGACGGTCCGCATCGGCGTCGTGCAGCCGATGAGCGGCAGCCTCGCCTCCTACGGACAGGAGAGCCAGCCCGTCCTCCAGTACATGGTCGACAGGATCAACGCCGAAGGTGGCATCCGGAGCATGGGCGGTGCGAAGTTGCAGCTCGTGCTGGCCGACGACGCCGGCAAGCCGGCGCTCACCGCCGCGGAAGGGCGCCGCCTGATGGCGGAGGAGAAGGTGCCGCTGGTCGTCGGCAGCCTGTTCACCAACCACCTCATGGCGCTGTCGCCGGTGGCCGACGAACACAAGGTGCCGACCCTGTCGATCTACGGGGCGGCGTCGCAGTCGCCCTACATCTTCGCGCTGGGCCTGCCGTACGACCGGGGCTACGCGCAGTCGATGGTCGACTTCATCCGCTGGCTCGACAAGGAGAAGGGCGTCCCCGTCAAGCGCGTCGTCACCGCCTATTCCAACTACGAGGGCGCCCAGCAGATCAACAAGCACATCACCGCGCGGCTGCAGCAGTACGGCTATGAGGTGGTGGGCGACGTCCCGCTGGACATGAAGGCCAACGACCTGATCCCGGCGATGCTGAAGATCCGCTCCTACAAGCCGGACGTGGTGGTCGGGCTGAAGCTGCGGCCGGAGGCGGTGAAGCTGCACCGCGCCCGCCACGACCTGAAGGCGCTGGACGGCATCTTCGTCGAGGCGACCGGCTCCGCCGACGGCGCCTTCTGGAACGAGCTGAGCGACGACATCGCCCGGCAGGTGCTGGCGAAGAACTTCTTCGCGCTGTCGCTCTACGCCCCCACCGACCGGCTGCCCGCGGCGCGCGACCTCGCCTCCGCCATGGACCAGAGCGGCAAGCTGCCGGACCGGTTCGGCCAGATCGCCGTCTCCGCCGCCCAGGCCATCCTGGTGGTGAGGAATGCGCTGGAGGCCGCCGGATCGATCGATCCGGAAAAGCTGCGCGCGGCCATCGCCGCCGTAAACCTGCCGTTCGGCAACCCCGACATGGTGTTCCCGCGCCAGGGCGGCGTGTCCTTCGGCGAGGACCGGCTGACGAAGCACGGCGAGACCCTGGTGGTGCAGTGGGCGCCCAACAAGACCAACGAGGTCGTCTATCCCCCCGCCTTCGCCACGACGGCTCCGCGCCTGGGCGACAAGCGCTGAAGGCCGGGCCGACCATGCGACCCGTCTTCCAGAGCGAGCACGAGATCCTGCGCGAGCAGGTCCGCCGCTTCGTCGCCGACGCCATCGTCCCCCACCACGCCCGGTGGGAGAAGGACCATGTGGTGCCCAAGGAGGTGTGGCGGCAGGCCGGCCGCCTGGGCTTCCTGTGCTGCGCCATCCCGGAGGCATACGGCGGCGGCGGCGGCGACTTCGGCCATTCGGCGGTGGTGATCGAGGAGCTGTCGCGCGTCAACGCCACCGGCGTCGGCTTCCCGCTGCACTCCGACATCGTCGCCCCGTACATCCTGCGCTACGGCAGCGAGGAGCAGAAGCGGCGCTGGCTGCCGCGCATGGCGGTGGGGGAGCTGATCGGCGCCATCGCCATGACGGAGCCGGGAACGGGCAGCGACCTGAAGGCGGTGCGCACCACCGCCCGGCGCGACGGCGGCGATTACGTCATCAACGGGCAGAAGACCTTCATCACCAACGGCCGCAACGCCGGGCTGGTGATCGTCGTCGCCAAGACGGATCCGAAGGCCGGGCGCAAGGGCATCAGCCTCTTCGTGGTGGAGGAGGGCACACCCGGCTTCACCAAGGGCAAGGCCATCGAGAAGATCGGCCAGCACGCCCAGGACACGGCCGAGCTGTTCTTCGACGACGTGCGCGTCCCGGCCGCCAGCCTGCTGGGCGAGGAAAACCGGGGCTTCGGCTACCTGATGCACGAGCTGGCGCAGGAGCGGCTGATCATCGCGCTCCGCGCCGCGGTCACGATGGAGAGCATGCTCGACGCCACCGTCGCCTACACGCGCGACCGGCAGGCGTTCGGCCATCCGGTGTTCGAGTTCCAGAACACCCGTTTCACGCTGGCCGACGTGAAGGCGCAGGCCACCATGTTCCGCGTCTTCGCCGACCATTGCCTGGCACTGCACCTGAAGGGCGCGCTGAGTGCCGACATGGCCGCCATCGCCAAGCTCAATGGGGCGGAGATGCTGAACCAGGTGCTGGACCGCCTGCTCCAGCTGCACGGCGGCTACGGCTACACCAGCGAATACGCCATCGGCCGCGCCTGGACGGACGCCCGCGTGCTGCGGATCTACGGCGGCAGTTCCGAAATCATGCGGGAAATCATCGCCCGCACGCTGTGAAATCGCAAGTGAATCGGGGAGACAAGACGGTGAGCGCGGTTGATGACGAGACCTTCGGGCAGCTCCTGGACGCCATCCGGCGCTTCACGCGCGAACGCCTGATCCCCAACGAGGAGCGGGTCGAGGCGGAGGACGACGTCCCCGCCGAGATCGTGCGGGAGATGCGCGACCTCGGCCTGTTCGGCATGAGCATCCCGGAGGAGTACGGCGGCCTGGGCCTGTCCATGCGGCAGGAGGCGCTGTCGGTGATCGAGCTGTGCCGCGCCTCGCTGGCCTTCCGCTCGCTGATCGGCACCAACGTCGGCATCGGCGCCCAGGGCATCGTCATGGACGGCACCGACGAGCAGAAGCGCCGCTACCTGCCGGGGCTCGCGACGGGCGAGCTGGTCGCCTCCTTCGCGCTGACGGAGCCGGACAGCGGTTCCGACGCCGCCAGCATCCGCACGTCGGCGCGGCGGGACGGGGACGACTTCGTCATCAACGGCACCAAGCGCTACATCACCAACGCGCCGCGCGCCTCCGTCTTCACGCTGATGGCGCGCACCAACCCAAATGAGAAGGGGGCGGCCGGCATCACCGCCTTCCTGGTGCCGGCCGACACGCCGGGCATCCGGCTGGGCAAGCCCGACCGCAAGATGGGCCAGCGCGGCACCAAGACCTGCGATGTGGTGCTGGAGGACGTGCGCGTGCCGGCCAGCGCCATCATCGGCGGGCCGGAGCGGCTGAACCAGGGGTTCAAGACCGCCATGAAGGTGCTGGACCGCGGGCGCATCCATGTCTCCGCCATGGCGATCGGCACGGCGCGCCGCATGCTGGACGAGGCGCTGCGCTACGCCACCGAGCGCCGGCAGTTCGGCCAGCCCATCGCGGAGTTCCAGCTGATCCAGGCCATGCTGGCCGACAGCCAGACGGAGCTGGCGGCGGGCCGCGCGCTGATGCTGGACGCCGCCGACACGCTGGAGCGCGAGGGTGCGGCCATCCTGGAGGCGTCGTGCTCCAAGTACTATTGCACGGAGATGGCCGGCCGCGTCGCCGACCGCGCGGTGCAGATCCACGGCGGGGCTGGCTACATGGCCGAATACCCGGTGGAGCGGCTGTACCGCGACGTGCGCCTGCTGCGCATCTACGAGGGCACCAGCCAGATCCAGCAGCTGGTCATCGCCAGGAACACGCTGAAACGCTTCGCCGCCGGGACGCTTTAGGCGGTGCGCACGGCGTTGGGTTTTCGCTGCGCTCAACCCAACCTACGTGGAAAGTCCCTGTAGGTTGGGTTGAACCGAAGGTGAAAACCCAACGGTCCAAACAAGGCGAACGGGGAGGGACAGGGCGCCGTGACCATACTCAACGTACAGAACGTCTCGAAGCGGTTCGGTGGCCTGACCGCGGTCAACAGCGTCGCCTTCTCCGTCGAGCCGGGCGAGATCGTCGGCATCATCGGCCCGAACGGGGCGGGCAAGACCACGCTGTTCAGCATGATCTCCGGCTTCCTCCGGCCCGACGACGGCGACGTGCACTTCAAGGGCCGTAGCATCAGGAACCTGCCGCCGCACCGCATCGTGCGCATGGGACTGACGCGCAGCTTCCAGGTGGTGCAGGTGTTCACCGACATGACCGTGCTGGACGCGGTCACCACGGCGGCGCTGGTGCACAACCCCATGCGCAAGGCGATCGCGGTGGCCGAGGAGGTGCTGGAAACCGTCGGCCTCGCCCACAAGGCGGAGGAGACGCCGGGCTCCCTGTCCATCCAGGACAAGAAGCTGCTAGAGCTGGCGAAGTGCCTGGCCACGCAGCCGCAGCTGATTCTGCTGGACGAGGTGATGGCCGGCCTGACCCTGGCGGAGGCGCAGGTGCCCATGGGGATCATCCGCTCTCTGCGGGAGAAGGGCATGACCTTCGTGATGGTCGAGCACGTGATGCCGGTCATCATGAACACCGCCGACCGCATCGTCGTCATCAGCTTCGGCCAGAAGGTCGGGGAAGGCACGCCGGCCGAGATCATCCAGGACGAGCGCGTGCGCGAAGCCTATTTCGGGGAGGACAGCCATGACCACCACTGAACCGCTGCTGGAGGTGGAGGGGCTGACCGCCGGCTATGGCGGCGTCGCGGTGCTGCGCGACGTGTCGCTGCGGGTGGATGCCGGCGAGATGGTGGGCCTGCTGGGCGCCAACAACGCCGGCAAGTCGACGCTGATCCACTGCCTGTCCGGCGTCGTCAAGCCGATGGCCGGCCGCATCCGCTTCAAGGGGGAGGACGTCACCGACCTGCCGCCCGAGCAGATCGTCGAGCGCGGCATCATCCAGGTGCCGGAGGGGCGGCTGGTCTTCCCGCAGATGTCCGTGCGCGAGAACCTGATGATGGGCAGCGTCAGCCGGCGCGCCAAACCCCGGCGCAAGGCGAACCTGGAGCGCGTGCTGTCGCTGTTCCCGCGCCTGCACGAGCGCATGGACCAGCCGGCCGGCACCATGTCCGGCGGCGAGCAGCAGATGCTGGCCATCGGCCGCGGCATGATGGCCTGCGCCGAGGTGCTGATGCTGGACGAACCGTCGCTGGGCCTGTCGCCGCTGATCGTCCAGCACATCTTCGAGATCGTCCGCAAACTGCACGCCGAGGGGCTGAGCATCCTGCTGGTCGAGCAGAACTCCAGCCTGACCTTCCGCCACGCCTCGCGCTGCTACGTGCTGGAGCAGGGCCGCGTGGCGATCGAGGGGCCAAGTTCGGTGGTGCGGGAGGATCCGGCGACGCGCAAGGCGTACCTGGGGATGTGAACCACTGCCGCCGCCCTGCCCGCCGCCCCGCCGCCTCAATCGATCCCGATCAGTTCGGCGAGGCGGTGGCGGACGTCGGCGGCGTCCACCCGGTCGCCGAGGTCGAACCGCCACGTCCGCCCGCCCGGCGTGCGCAGCGCCACGTGCAGGACGGCACCCTCCAGGTCCAGCCGGCCGACGTCGTCGAAGTCGACGACGGTGTCCGCCAGGAACAGCCGCCAGTTGGCCGGGTCGACCACCAGCAGCTCGCCGCTCTCCGCGCGGCGGACCAGCCAGGCCGAGGCGAGGTGGCCGGAGCGCAGTGCCTCGGCCGCCAGCCGGTGGCTGCGCACCGCCGCCGCCCGCGCGTCGATCGTCGACCACGCCCCCCAGCCGATGCCCGCCGCCGCCACCGGCACCAGCAGGTCGACCGGAAGCGCCATGCGCAGCATGCCGAGCAGGACGAGCAGCACCACGGCGGCGAACACGGCGGAGGCGATCCACAGCACCGCCCGCGCCGCCCGCGGCGTCGGGTCGGGGCCGATCCGCTCGGCGATGGCGCGATCGTCCATGGTGACGAGGACGTCCTGGGGGCGGTGCATGGGGTGGATCGCGCCGGGCGGCTGATCGGGGATTGGACGGGGCATGCCTACAACATGTGGCCGGACCTCCCGCCCGGTCAATGCGTCCATGGATCGATCAGGGCGATCGCTTGAAAGCCCCTCTCCCGCGAGGGGAGAGGGGCTATACGGTAACGCCAGGCTCTTCAAGCGATTGCCCTGATGGATCGATCACGCCGGGGGCCGATGCATCGCGGGCCGTCCGTCCCCACATGGGACGTCATGATCCGTGCCCTTCGCATCGCCCTCATTGCCACCGGCGCCCTCGCGGCGGCGGCCCTCGCCGGGACGGTCGCCACCGTCGCCGCCCTGCCCGCCATCGCGGATTTCTTCCCGCTGGAACTGACGCGCGTCGTGCTCACCGACGGGCGCCGGCAGGTGGAGATGCAGGGCATGGCCCATCTCGCCACCCCGCGCTTCTACCAGGACGTGGCCGCCCTGGTGGCGGCGCGGCGCAACGAGGGCTGGCTGGTCTTCTATGAGGAGGTCAGGTCCGACGTCGCCGACCCGAACCGCGGCGTCGCCACGGTCATGGAACGGATGGGCGCCACCTGGACGCCGGATGGCGGCAAGCACCCGTACGAGATCGTCGCCGGGCTGCTGGGCGACGGGCTGGTGCTGCAAAGCAACGCGGCGATCCTCGGCGCTCCGGGGCCGGAGGTGCGCAACGTCGACGTGACGCTCTCGCAACTCCTGGCCTCCCTGCCGCCGCCGGAGGCCGGACGCGACGACGACCCGCCCGTCGACATCGCCGAGGCGCGCGCGGCCTTCGACGGGCTGCCGGCCTGGATGCAGGAGCGGGTGCGCGCCGCCATCCGCATCATGCTCGCCGCCGGGACGACCAGCGGCTTCGCGCACGAGGCCCTGCCGACGGCGCTGACCCTGACGCGCGAGGCGCTCGTCGCCGACGCGATCCGGCGGGAACCGGCGCGCAACATCCTGGTGCTGTACGGCCAGCTGCACCTGGAGCCGATCCAGCGGCGGCTGGAAGCGGCGGATGCGGACTGGCGCGTCGTCCGGCAGGCGACGGTGCGCGCGTTCTGAGATCCCCTGGATTGGCGCCCGGCGCGGCCGCTCAGTGCATCCGCATCTGGTCGAGCTGTTCCTTGACGTGGAGCTTTTCGAGCTTGAGGCGCTTGAGCGTCAGGTCGTCGGGCCGGGGGCGGCCGTATTCGGTGCGGATCATCTCCTCGATGTCGGCATGGCGCTGACGCAGCGCCTGGATGGCGCTCGGCTCGGCCGTCTCCATGGTGGTGTCCTCCGACTTTTCTGCAGCGGCGGGCGTTCCGGTGGGCCCGCCGCTACAACACGCGAGAGCCGTGTATGTTGCATGCGCCGCGGCAGACCGTCGCATGCCCCCTCGCGACCCCTTACAACCCCCTGGATGCCCGCCGAAAGGACTATTACCATTATCCTATATGGATGATGATGGCATGGTCCGTTCGGCGGGAATCCCTCGGCCGCGGATGAAGGGGCGACGGCGATGTTGGGCGGACTTCGGACGATCATGGCGGCCTGCATCGTGCTTCTGGCGGCCGCGGCCCCGGCCGTGGCGGACGCGCCGCCCGTCCGCGTCGGCATCTCGGCCGAGTTCGGCGTCGTCGGCAGCACGTCGGCGCAGGCCGTGCAGTTAGGCGCGCAGATCGCCGCGGACGAGGTGAACGCCGCCGGCGGGGTGCTCGGCGGCCGGCGGATCGAGGTGGTGGTCAAGGACGACCGCTCCGTTCCGGCGCGGGCCATCCGCAACCTGCAGGAGTTCGCCGCCGATCCCGCCGTCGTCGCCGTGCTGTGCGGCAAGTACAGCCCGGTGGTGGTCGAGGCGGTGCCCGAGGTGCACCGGCTGGGCCTGCCGCTGCTCGACCCCTGGGCGGCGGCCGACCCGATCACAGAGCACGGCTTCACCCCCGACTACGTCTTCCGCCTGTCGATGCGCGACAGCTGGGCCATGCAGGCGATGGCCGTGCATGCGCTGGAACGCGGGGCGGCGCGCATCGGCCTACTGCTGCCCAACACCGAATGGGGCCGCAGCAGCGAACGCGCCATGCGGCGCCTGGAATCCGAGGGGCAGGGCCCGCGGATCGCCGCCACCGCGTGGTACAACTGGGGCGATCCCTCGCTGGCCGAGCACTACCGGGGGATCCTGGCGGCCGGGGCGCAGATGCTCGTCCTGGTGGCCAACGAACGGGAAGGTGCGCTGCTGGTGCGCGAGATGGCCGCACTGCCGCCGGCGCAACGTCTGCCCGTGCTGGCGCACTGGGGGATCACCGGCGGCACCTTCTTCGAAGGCAGCGGGCCGGCGCTGGGCGCGGTCGATTTCGCGGTCGTGCAGACCTATTCCTTCATCGGTGCGGCGGATCCCATCGCCCGCCGCGTCGTGGAGGCGGCGGTGCGGCGGGGCGTGCCCGACGCGCGGCGCATCCCGTCGCCCGTCGGCGTGGCGCACGCCTACGACCTCGTGCGCATCCTGGCCAGGGCCATCGACGCGGCGGGGTCGGCGGATCGCGCGGCGGTGCGTGATGCGCTGGAAAACGTCCGCGACCACCAGGGGCTGGTGGCCTACATGGAGCGCCCCTTCGCGCCCGGGCGGCACGACGCCCTGTGGCCGGAGATGGTGTTCCTGGCGCGCTTCGCGCCCGACGGCGCCATCGAGCGGATCCTTACCGCTCGGGGGAATTGACCATGCGCCTGCCATGCCCCTGGGCCGACTGGATCGGCGAGCGACTGGGCCGGCGGATCGCCGTGCAGGCGGTCGCCGGCATTCTGGCGACGGGCCTGCTGTTCGCCACGCTGGCGCTGGCCGGCAGCGTCTGGCTGCTGCGCCAGGAGCAGGCCAGGGAGATGGACCACCGCCTGAACCTGGCGGCGGAGCGCCTGTCGGCCAAGCTGTCCATCCTCGCCCGCAACACCGCCGATCTGGCGGCCAACCCGGTGATGAGCACGGCGCTGCTGGATTCGCGCGGGCGCGACATCTACCTGCGGCCGTTCCTCGGCAACTACCGCCTGCCGCTGGTCGAGCCGCACGGCATCACGCTGTGCGACTTCGACGGCCAGCCGCTGGCCAGCCGCAAGGACGTGGCGCCGGATTGCCTGCGCGGCGACCCGGCGGTGGCGGACATGTTCCGCACGGAACGCCCGCAGCTGTCCATCCGCGTCCAGGGGCAAGGGGCGGGGGGCGGCCCGCAGGCGGCGGTCCTCCAGCCGGTGCTCTACCCCGGCACCGGCCGGGCCGAAGGCTATGCGGTGGCGACGCTGGATCTGGGCGCGCTGCTGGCCAACGTCGCGCACGACGGCGGCAACACCTACCTGCGCCTGACGGCCGGCACGGCCGGTCTCGACGTGCGGGCCGGCGCGCCGCCGGACGGGCGGGCCGCCGCGCTGTCGGTGCCCGTGGCGCTGGAAGGCGGCACCACGCTCCACCTCCGCCTGGAGGAGCGCCTGTCCACGCCCGACGGGCTGCTGCAGCTCCTGGGGCTGTACCTGGGCGGTATTCTGGCGGCGCTGGCGCTGGCGCTTGCGCTGGCGCGGCGCATGGCGACCGGGCTGACGGCGCCGCTGGAGGCGCTCAGCCGCACCGCCGCCCGCATCGCCGAGGACGGCGCCGCCTCGCACCCGGCCGAGGTGGTGGGGCGTGACGAGGTCGGGCGGCTCGCCGAAGCCTTCAACCGCATGCTGGCGGCGCTGCGCCGCGCGCAGGAGGGGCTGGAGGATCAGGTTTCCGAACGCACGCGGGAACTGGAAGCCGCGCTGGCCGCCGTGGAGGCGAGCGAGCGGCGCTACCGCGCGCTGTTCTCCGGCTCGCAGGTGGCCATGCTGCTGGTCGATCCTGCCGACGGCACGATCTTCGACGCCAACGCGGCGGCGGCCCGGTATTACGGATACGACGTCGCATGCCTGAAGGCGATGCCGGTCGGTGCCATCAACACGCTGACGTCGGAAGAGATCGCCGAGGAGATGCGGCAGGCGCGGGAGGAGCGGCGCAACCACTTCTTCTTCCGCCACCGGCTGGCCAGCGGCGAGATGCGCGACGTGGAGGTGCACTCCGGCCCCATCGACCAGGACGGGCGGGTGCTGCTTTACTCCATCATCCACGACGTCACTGACCGCCGCCGCCTGGAGGACGAGCGCCGCCGCCTCTCCGCCGCCATCGAGCAGTGCACGGTCGCCATCGTCATCACCGACCTCGCCGGCAACATCGAGTACGTCAACCCCGCCTTCTGCGCCGTCACCGGCTATGCCGCCGACGAGGTGCGCGGCCAGAACCCGCGCATCCTGAAGTCCGGCGAGGACAACGGCGTGGACGGCGGCGTGGACGGCGGCGTCGACTACCAGGCGATGTGGGAGCAACTGACCTCCGGCCGCACCTGGACGGGCGTCTTCCACAACCGGCGCAAGGACGGCGGCCTGTACTGGGAGCAGGCGGTCATCTCGCCGGTCAGCGACGCCGCCGGGCGCATCACCCACTACGTCGCCGTCAAGCAGGACATCACCGAGCGCCGGCAGGCGGAAGAGGCCATCCGCAGCCTGTCGCGCCGCTTCCAGGAGGTGCTGTCGGCGGCGTCCGAGGTGGCGATCGTCGCCACCGACTGCGACGGCCTGATCACGCTGTTCAACACCGGGGCGCAGCGCATGCTGGGCTATGGCGAGGAGGAGGTGGTGGGCCGCCACACCCCCGCCCTGTTCCATGACGCCGCCGAGATATCCGAGCGCGTGTCCGAACTGGCCGCCGCCGGCCACGCGCCGCTGACGCCGTTCCGCGCCTTCGTCGCGGTGGCCGAGGACGAGGGGCACGAACGGCGCGAGTGGACCTACGTCGGCAAGGACGGCCGCCCCATCGCCGTGTCGCTGGCGGTGACGCCCATGCGCTCGGAAACCGGCGAGGTGTCCGGCTACCTGGGCGTGGCGCTGGACATCACCCAGCGCAAGCGCGCCGAAGGGGCGCTGAAGGACAGCGAGGAGCGCTTCCGCAGCCTCGTCGAATCCACCACCGACTGGGTGTGGGAAACCGACGCCGACCACCGCTTCCGCTGGTTCTCCCCCTCCTTCGAGGTGGTGCTCGGCACGTCCCCGGATGCGCTGCTCGGCAAGCGGCGGGAGGAGCTGGTGGCCGACGGGCACGAAATCGTGTCGGCCGCGTGGATGCAGCACTTCGCCGATCTGCGGGCGCGCCGGCCGTTCCGCGACTTCCGCTACTGGCTGCGCACCGCCGACGGCAAGGGGCGGTGGATCAGCATCAGCGGCTCGCCCCGCTGGGATGCCGACGGCGCCTTCCTGGGCTACCGCGGCACCGGATCCGACATCACCGAGCGCGCCGCCACCTCCGTGCGGCTGCGCATGCTGGCCCAGGTGGTGGAGCAGAGCCCAGTCTCCGTCGTCATCACCGACCCGGCCGGAAACATCGAGTACGTCAACGAACGCCTTGTCCAGGTGACCGGATGGTCGCGCGGCGAGCTGACGGGCCGGCACTGCCGGATCTTCGGCTCGGGCGAGACGCCGGCCGAGACCTACGTGGAGCTGTGGGGCACCATCACCGCCGGCCGCAGCTGGATGGGCGAGCTGAAGAACCGCAAGAAGGACGGCGCGCTCTATTGGGAGACGGTCGCCATCTCCCCCGTGTTCGGCGAGGGCAACGAGATCGTGCGCTTCGCCGGCATCAAGGAGGACATCACCTACCGCAAGGAGGCGGAGTCCCGCATCGCCGAGGCGAACCGCCTGCTGAACCAGCAGGCGATCCAGCTCCAGCGCTCAAACGAGGAGCTGGAGCAGTTCGCCTACGTCGCCTCGCACGACCTGCGCCAGCCGCTGCGCGCGGTCACCAACTATCTGACGCTCATCGAACGGTCGCTCGGCGATTCCCTGGACGAGGAGATCAAGGAGTTCATCGGCTTCGCCACCGGCGGGGCCAAGCGCATGGACGCGCTGATCCGCGACCTGCTGGAATACTCCCGCATCGGCCGCAAGGAGCGGCCGTTCGAGCCGGTCCCGCTGGCCGAGGCGGTGGCCGACAGCCTGTTGGACCTGGAGGTGGCGATCGGCGAGGCCGGTGCGCGCGTGACCATCGCCGACGGGCTGCCGGCGGTGCGCGGCGACCGCATCGAGCTGACGCGGCTGTTCCAGAACCTGATCGGCAACGCCGTGAAGTACCGCGCCCCCGACCGCGCGCCGGAGGTGACGGTCGACTGGCAGGACGAGGGCGCCGACTGGCTGATCCGCGTGCGCGACAACGGCATCGGCATCGAGGCCAAGGACTACGACCGCGCCTTCGGCGTGTTCCAGCGCCTCGTCACGCGTGAACGCTACGAGGGCACGGGCATCGGTCTCGCGGTGTGCCGCAAGATCGTCGAGCGCCACGGCGGCCGCATCTGGATCGAATCCGTGGTCGGCGAGGGCAGCACCTTCCTGATGACCCTGCCCAAGGCCGATGGTGGAGAGCTGTAGGTTGGGTCTGGACCCAACACCGTCTGCCATGCGAAGGGCGTTGGGTTTTCGCCTGCGGCTCAACCCAACCTACGAGGTTCACCCGCCCAGCGTCGCCGTGACGATCAGCAGGTCGTCGCTCACGCCGTCGCCGAATTCAGCCAGGAAGCGGTCGGCCAGCCAAGGGGCGAGGCGGTCGGGCGGCGGTGCGTCCACCAGCAGCGGCGCCATCCAGGCGCTCAGCTCCTCCTCGTCGCGGGGGCGGCCCAGGCCTTCGCATTCCACCAGCGCGTCGCTGTAGAGGATCAGCGTCTCGCCATCCGCCAGCGCCACGTCGCGGGCCGGGCGCGGCGTCTCGGCGACGAGGCCGAAGGGAAGGCCGGATAAGGGCACGGCCTCCAGCGTCCCGTCGCGGCGGCGGATGAAGCCGTCGCGCAGGCCCCCCGGCACGAAGCGGAACCGCCCGCGCGCCCGGTCGATCACGCCGTAGACGCCGGCCACGTACTGGCCGCGGTGGTGGCCGTAGGCGTGCAGCCGGCGGTCGAGGTGCGCGGCCACCGCCGACGGGTCGGCGCCGAAGGGCGGGGGCGGCGTCACCAGCGTGTGCAGCGCGAACATCCGGAGCGCCGCCGACACCCCGTGCCCGGACACGTCGCCCACCGCCAGCGCCACCGTACCGTCGGCCAGCACCCAGCTGTTCCAGTAGTCGCCGCCGATGGTCGTGCAGGGCAGGTAGTAATGGCTGAGCGTCACGCCGCGCCCGGCGATCCCGGCGCGGGTCTCGGGCTGCGGCAGCACCGCCTCCGACAGGGCGCGGGCCTCGCGCAGTTCGGCCTCCATGCGCGCGCGGTAGGCGAGCAGCCCGGCCGACAGCAGCGCGTTGGACAGGTGGACGCGCACGCGCGCCTCCAGCTCCAGCGGGTCGTAGGGCTTCGCCACCACGTCCGAGGCGCCGGCGGCGAAGGCCGCCCGGCGGTCCTCGGGGCTCGACATGGCGGTCTGCACGATGACGGGAACACGGGCGAAGCGCGGGTCGGCGCGCAGGCGGCGGCAAACCTCCAGCCCGTCCATCTCGGGCATCACCACGTCCAGCAGGATGCAGGCGGGGACGCGCTCCTCCACGAAGGCCAGCGCAGAGGCGCCGTCGGACAGGCCGACGACGTCGTGGAAGCCGCCCTTGCGCAGCAGCGCCTCGATGATGGTGCGGTTGAGCGGCTCGTCGTCGACGACGAGGATGAGCGCGTCGGCGGCCGGCATCAGGATGTCAGGCATGGACGGTTCCCCCCGCCAGCGGGTGGACGCGGAAGGCGGCGAGCGCCTCGGCCAGCCGGGCGTCCAGGGTTGCGGCCAGGGTGCGCGCCGTGCCGGCGTCGCCGGCGCGGCAGGCGCCCTCGATCGCCGCGGCATGGGCGGACAGGGCCGGCAGGCCGAAGGTGGCGGCCAGCGACTTCACCTCGTGCGCGGCGTTGCCGGCGGCGTTCAGGTCGCCGCGCGCCCCCGCCGCCACGGCTTGGCGCGCGCGGTCGGCGACGTTGCGCTGGAAGACGCCGGTCAGTTCGGCGAAGGTGCCGGCGCCCACCGCCTCCGCCAGCTGCTCTAGCACCACGGGCGCGAAGACGGCCGGGCCGGCGTCGGCGGGGAGCTCGACCGGCATCGGCGTCGGTGTCGGCACCGGCACCGGCACCGGCACTGGCGCCGGGCGGCGGGCGTGGCGGGCCAGCGCGGCCTCCAGCTCGGCCGGGCGCACGGGCTTGCGCAGATAGCCGTCCATCCCGGCCTCCAGGCAGCGTTCGGCGTCGCCCGGCATGGTGTTGGCGGTCATGGCGACGATGGGCACGCGCGCTGCGTCGCCGCCCAGGCGGCGTATGGCGCGCGTCGCCTCCAGCCCGTCCATGCCGGGCATCTGCATGTCCATCAGCACGGCGTCGAAGGCCTGCGCGCGCACCGCCTCCACGGCCCTGGCCCCGTCGGGGACCACCGTCACCCGGTGCCCGCGGCGGGTGAGCAGGCCGGCGGCCACCTTCTGGTTCACCACGTTGTCCTCGGCCAGCAGGATGGACAGCGCGCCCACCGGCGCCGCCGGCGCCTCGCACTCCTCCGGCTGCGGCATGGCTTCGGCGCCCACCGGGAAGGCGACCTCGAACCAGAAGCGGCTGCCCGCGCCTGGCGTGCTGTCCACGCCCATGCGCCCGCCCATCCGTTCCACCAGCTTGCGGCACACCGCCAGCCCCAGCCCGGTGCCGCCGAAACGGCGGGAGATCGACGCGTCGGCCTGGGTGAAGGACTGGAACAGCTTGTCCAGCACCTCCTCGGCGATCCCGATGCCGGTGTCGGACACGGCGAAGCGCAGCGTCACGGTGTCCCCGTCCAGGCCCAACGCCCGCACGCCGACGCGCACGCGCCCGGCGTCGGTGAACTTCACCGCGTTGCCCACGAGGTTCAGCAGCACCTGCCGCAGCCGCCCGGCGTCGCCCACCACCACCGGCGGCACGTCGGCCGCCACGTCGACGGCGAGGTCCAGCCCCTTTTCCTGGGCGCGGGATGCCAGCAGCGCCACCGTGCTGTCGACCACGCGGCGGACGTGGAAGCCGGCGCTCTCCAGGTCGACGCGCCCGGCCTCCAGCTTGGAGAAGTCGAGGATGTCGTCGAGGATGGCCAGCAGCGCCTCGCCGGAATCCCGGATGATCTGCAGCTTGTCGTGCTGGTCGGGCGACAGCGCGCCGTCCAGCAGCAGGCGCGTCATGCCCAGGACGCCGTTCATGGGCGTGCGGATCTCGTGGCTCATCACCGCCAGGAATTCCGACTTGGCGCGGCTGGCGGCTTCCGCCGCGGCCTTGGCGGCGCGCAACTCGTCCTCCAGGCGCTGGCGGGAGATGGCGTAGCGGATGGCGCGCTGCATCAGCCCGGCGTCGGCCTGCCCCTTGACCAGGAAGTCCTGGGCGCCGGCTTCCACCGCGTCGACGGCGAAGTCGGTGTCGTCCAGCCCGGTCAGCACGATCACGGGCACGGCGGGGAACGCCGCCTTGACCTTCTCGATGGTGTGGAAGCCGTGGCTGTCGGGCAGCGACAGGTCGAGCAGCACGACGTCGGCCGGCTGCGCTGCCAGCCGGTCGAACGCCTCGCGCAGGGTGGCGGCGCGGTGCACGGCGAAGGCGGCGGTGCGGGCGTGGCGCAGGCCGATCTGCACCAGCCGCGCGTCGGCGTCGTCGTCCTCCACCAGCAGCACGCGGATGGTGTCGGTCTTGGGCGCGGGGGGCGCGGGGGGCGCGGGGGGCGGGAGGGCGGCGGATAACGCGGCGGGCATGGCGGCGGCTCGCTCAGGACGCGGCGGACAGTTCGGGCGCCTTCACCTCGACGCGGTTCCGCCCGTTCGCCTTGGCATGGTAGAGCGCGTCGTCGGCCCGGCTCAGCGCCTGCTCGATGCCGGCGTCGCCCGGCATGCAGGCGGCGATGCCGATGCTGGCGGTCAGGCGCAGCGTGCCGCCGTCCGGGCGCGGGATCTCCGCCCGCGCCAGCGCCAGGCGCAGCCGCTCCGCCGCCTCGCGGGCGGAGGGCACGTCGGTCTCCGGCAGCAGGATGCCGAACTCCTCGCCGCCCAGGCGGCCGACGATGTCGGTCTCGCGCAGCAGGTCCCGGCAGACGGCGGCCACGTGGCGCAGCGCCTCGTCGCCGGCCGCGTGGCCGTGCGTGTCGTTGATGCGCTTGAAGTGGTCGATGTCGAACATCAGCACGGTGGCCGGCCGGTCGTAGCGGCGCACGCGCACCAGCTCGCGCTCGGCCGCCGCCAGGAACTGCCGCCGGTTGGCCAGCCCCGTCAGCGGGTCGGTGGTGGCGAGGTGGCGCAGCTCGTTCTCGAAGCGCTTGCGCTCGGTGATGTCGCGGATCACCGCGGTCAGCAGCATGCCGTCGGGCTGCAGGTCCTTGGAGATGGAGATCTCCACCGGGAACTCCCGCCCGTCGCGGGCAAGGCCCACCACCTCGTTGCGGTCGGCCATGCTGCGCGAACTCGGCCCCTCGATCACGAAATCGGCGACGTGCGCCCGGTGGGCGGCGGCGAGGCGGGGCGGGATCAGCATGTCCAGCGGCCGGCCCAGCACGTCGGCCTCGGCGTAGCCGAACATCCGCTCGGCCGCCGGGTTGAACAGGACGATGCGGTGCCGGGCGTCGACCGACAGGATGGCGTCCTGGGCGAGCGTCACGATGGACAGCAGCCGCTGTTCCGAATGCCGCAGCTTCTCCTCCAGCTGCTTGCGCGCGATGGCGTAGCGGATGGCACGCTGCAGGACCGGGCCGTCGGTGGCCCCCTTGAACAAATAGTCCTGGGTGCCGGCGGCCATCGCCTCGATGGCGAAGTCCTCGTCGTCGTGGCCGGTCAGCACCACCAGCGGCATGGCGGGGAACGCCTCGCGCATGCGGCGGATGGTGTCGAAGCCGCTGGAATCCGGCAGCGACAGGTCGAGCAGGACGACGTCGCAGCCGTGGTCCGCCAGCCAAGCCAGGGCGTCGTCCAGGGAAGCGCGGTGGGTCAGCGCGAAGCGGCTGCCCAGCGTGCGCAGCGCGTGGCGGACCAGACCGGCGTCGGCCGGGTCGTCTTCCACCAGGAGCACGTCGATGTTGCGGGTCTCGGGCATGGGGGGCGCCTCTCCGCCGGTCACTTCGGCAACGTGACGATGTCGAACCAGTAGTGCTGGACCGTGTGGATCAGGGTGAAGAAGTCCTCCACGTCCATCGGCTTGGTCAGGAAGCTGTTGGCGCCGCGCATGTAGCTCGCCTCGATGTCGCGCTCGACGTCGGAGGTGGTCAGCACCACGACGGGAATGGTCTTCAGCGCCTCGTCCGCCCGGATCTCGCTCAACACCTCGCGCCCGTCCTTGCGTGGCATGTTGAGGTCGAGCAGCACGAGGTTCGGCCGCGGCGCCGCGGCGAAGCGCTCGCCCTGCCGGTGCAGGAATTCCATGGCCTCGACGCCGTCGCGCACGAGGTGCACCTCGCAGGGGACCGGCCCCTGCTTCAGCGCCCGCTTCGCGAGGTTGGCGTCCGCCGGATCATCCTCCACCAGCAGCACGGTGAACGTCTTCGCGTCCTTCGGGGGCGTGGTCGGCTGGGTCATGGCGGGCCTCGGTGAGCGTGGTGCGGGTCGATGGCGTGGTGTGACCGGGCGGAAGGGCGGGGTCGGGCAGCAGGATGGTGAAGGTGCTTCCCTCGCCCGGCGTGGAGGCCACGCGGATGTGGCCGCCCAGGCGCTGGATCATCTTGCGGACGATGGCCAGCCCCATGCCGGTGCCGGGGTGGTCGGCGCGGCTGTGCAGGCGCTGGAACACCTCGAAGATGCGCTCGTGGTAGTCCGGTGCGATGCCGATGCCGTTGTCGGCGACCTCCAGCGCGTGGAAGCCGCCTTCCCGGCGCGCGGCGATGCGGATGCGCGGCGGCCGGCCGGGCGCGCGGTACTGCAGCGCGTTGGCGAGCAGCACGCAGAACGCCTCGGTCAGGCGTCGGGCGTCGGCCATCACCTCGGGCAGGGGAGCGGCGTCGATCTCCGCCCCCGTCTCCGCGACCATGGGGGCGAGCCGGGCCAGCGCTGCCTTGAGCGCGGCATCGGCGGCCAAGGGGGCGGTCGGCAGCGGCAGCGACTTTTCCGCCAGATAAAGCTGGATGTCGCGCAGCAGGTGCTTCATGCGGGCCGCCGCCGCGGTGACCTCGCCCAGCCATTCCCGCCCCTCGTCGTCCAGGGCGTCGGCGTAGGTCATGGCGACCAGCTGGCTGTAGCTGGTGATGGCGCGCAGCGGCTCCTGCAGATCGTGGGCGGCGACGTAGGCCAGCCGCTCCACCTCGCCGTTGGCGATGCGCAACTCGTCCGCCTGCCGCTCCAGCAGCCGCTGGGCGCGCGCGCGCCGTTCCAGCAGGTGGCCGATGGCGAGCGCCCCGGCCAGCAGCACGGCGGTGACCAGGGCGCCGACCAGATGCAGGTTGCGCTCCACCACCACGGCGCGCTCCATCACGTCGTCGTCGGCGACCTGGGCGGCGACGACGAGCGGATAGCCCTTCACCTGCCGCCAGCCGCTGTGGCGGTCGACGCCGTCGACGAAGCTGGTCACGGGCGCGGCCCCCACCGGCCTGGCCGGGTCGAAGAAGGGATAGTCGGCCGGCAGCGCCTCGCCCAGGCCGCGGGTGTCGGCCTCCTGCCGGCTGAAGCGGGCGCGGACGATGCGGTCCATGCCGGCCAGCAGCGTCACGCCATGCGCGCCGGTGTCGATGGCCTCGAAGTTGGCGATGAAATAGTCCGGCTCGACCGACAGCACGACGACGCCGGCGAACGACCCGTCCGGCCTGGACAGGCGGCGGGTGAACTGGATCGACCAGCGCTGCGACACCCGGCCCAGCACCGGCTTGCTGATGAACAGCTCGTCCCGGCCGGAATCGCGGTGCACGCGGAAATGCTCGCGGTCGCTCAGATCCACCGGCTTGGTGACGGGGGCCAGGTTGGAGAAGGCCATCATCCCGCGCTCGTCGATGGTGGCCCACTGGAAGACGCCGCCCTCCTTCAGGTATGCGTCCCGCCACCCCTCGGCCGGCGGGGAGCCGGGGTTGGAGCGCTGGTAGGCGCGGTAGTCCTGCAGCGCCAGATCGATCATGGTGACCGTGCGCCGGATGTGCTCGGCGAAGACGCGGGCCATGTTGCCGGCCTCCACCCGCGCCTCGGCGCGCAGGGCCGCGCGGTTGTGGGCGGTGACGACGACGATGGCGCCCCACAGCGCGGCCACCATCACCAGCCCAGCCAGCAGCGACCACGCGTAGTTTCGCAGGTGGCGGTTGCGCATGCTCAATCCTCTCTGGCCGCCACGGGGTCCGCCGGGGATCCGGCGTCGTCGGCGGGCAGTTCCACGGTGAAGACGGCGCCCTCGCCGTCCTGCGACGACACGGTGATCCAGCCGCCGTGCCGGCTGGCGATCTTGCGGCAGATGGCGAGGCCGATGCCCGTTCCCTCGTAGGCGTCGCGGCCGTGCAGGCGCTGGAAGACGCCGAAGATCCGTTCGTGGTGTTCGGGCGCGATGCCGATGCCGTTGTCAGCGACCGAAATCCGCCAGCGTGCGCCGTGGCAATCGGCGCCGATGCGCACCACCGGGCGGCGCCCGGCCGCGCGGTATTTCAGCGCGTTGCCGATCAGGTTCAGGAACAGCCGCACCATTTCCGTACGGTCGGCCGACACCGTCGGCAGGCCGGGTTCCACCTGCACCTCGGCATCGGCATCGGCGACCGCCGCCTCCAGGTCGAGCAGCGCCTCGGCCACGGCGTCGGCCAGCGGCACCGGCTCGCTCTGGCGCAGCTTGCGCCCGACGCGGGAGTATTCCAGCAGGTCGACGATCATGCGGTCCAGGCGCTGCGCGCCGCCGCGCGCGAACTCCAGGAACTCGCGCCCGTCCTCGTCCAGGGTGTCCCGCAGGTGCCGCTCCAGCAGCGTCAGGAAGCTGGCGATGGTGCGCAGCGGCTGGCGCAGGTCGTGCGAGGCGACGTAGGCGAACTGTTCCAGCTCGGCGTTGGAGCGGGCGAGGTCGTCGGACGCCCGGCGCAGCGCGTCGCGATCCTCCGCCACCTGGCGTTCGGCGCGGATGCGCTCCTCCACGTCGGTTTCGTTGACCAGGATGGCGTCGTCGCCGGTCGCCGGATCGGTGGTGGTGCGTGCGTCGAGCGCGTGCCAGCGCGGCCCCGCCGCCGTCCGCATCGGCGTCTCGCCGCCGAAGGCCCGGCCCTGCGCCAGTTCCGCGCGCAGCCGTTCGCCGGCCCGCGTGTCGGCGAACAGGGACCACAGCGGGTCGGCCCCGTGCGCCTCGCCATAGGCGCGGATGGCCGCCGGGTTGCGCAGCAGCGGCGTGCCGTCGGTGGCGTAGAGCGACACCATGGCGCCGGTGTGGCGCAGCGCCTCCACCATGCGCAGCGTGTCGGGGTCGACGCCGTCAGGGGCCAGGATGCGCCCCTCCACCAGCATGCCGATCCGCCCGCCGGCGAGAATCACGCCCGAACAGTCGCAGTCCACCACGCAGGGCCGGCCGTTGGGATAGAAGGTCCAGCGCTCCTTGCGCAGCGCGCCGTCGGCGAACGCCCGCTGGTAGGCGCGCAGCCGCGTGCGCGTCGCCTCCGACATGGACGGGCAGAAGTCGCGCGCCAGCAGCACCTCCAGGTTGTCCGCCCCCCACATGCGCACGGCCGCGGCGTTCGCCCAGGCCATGCGGCCGGCGTCGATGTCGAACACCCAGACGGGGTTGCGCAGCAGGCCCAGCCCGGCCAGCGCCTCGGGCGTCGCGGCCGGGAGGGCCGGTGCCGGGGCGTGGTCGAAGCGCTGGGCGTGGGCGGCGTTCATGCGGCTGGGCTCACTTCGGCAGCTTGACCACCTGGAACCAGTAGTTGCCGAGCTGGCTGATGACGTCGAAGAAATCCTGCACGTCCATCGGCTTGGTGATGAAGCTGTTGGCGCCGTGCAGGTAGCTGGCCTCGATGTCGCGCTCGATGTCGGAGGTGGTCAGGACGACCACCGGGATGCTCTTGAACTCCGGGTCGGCCTTCAGCTCGCCCAGCACCTCGCGCCCGTCCTTGCGCGGCATGTTGAGGTCGAGGAGGATCAGGTCGGGCTTGGGCACGTCCTTGAAGCGGTCGCCCTGGCGGCGCAGGTACTCCATGGCCTCCACGCCGTCCTTGGCGTGGTGCACCTCGCACAGGATCTTGCCGGTCTTGATGGCGCGCTTGGCCAGCCCGGCGTCGGCCGGGTCGTCCTCGACCAGCAGGATGTTGAAGGCGGTGCGGAACTCGGGAGTCATGACGCGGAACCCTTCAGGTTGATCATTTGTGGTCGCTCAGGCAGCCGGCGCCTCGCGGCGCGGCAGGGTGACGTGGAAGACGCTGCCGGGCGCACCTGCGCCGGCATCCGAGGTGACCCAGATGCGCCCGCCGTGGTGTTCGACGATCTTGCGGCACAGCGCCAGGCCAAGGCCGGTCCCCTCGTAGGCGTCGCGGCCGTGCAGGCGCTGGAAGATGCCGAAGATCCGTTCGAAGTGCTGCGGGGCGATGCCGATGCCGTTGTCGCGCACGGTGAAATGCCAGACGTCCCCGTCCGCCGCGCAGGCCATGTGGATGGCCGGGGCGCGGTCGGCGGCGCGGTACTTCACGGCGTTGCCGATCAGGTTCTGGAACAGCCGCTCCAGCTCGTTGCGGTCGCCCCACACGGCCGGCAGCCCGGCCTCGACGCTGATCGCCGCGCCGGCCTCGGCGATGGCGACCTCCAGGTTGCGCAGGGCTGCGGCGACGATCTCCGCCGTGGGCTGCATCTCGAAAGGCTTCGCCTTGCGCCCGACGCGGCTGTACTCCAGCAAATCGACGATCAGCCGGTCCATGCGCTGGGCGCCGTCGCGGGCGAAGGTGATGTATTCGCGGTTTTCGTCGTCCAGCCTGCCGTCCAGGTCCTTTTCCAGAAGACCCAGGTAGCTGTTGATGGTGCGCAGCGGCTGGCGCAGGTCGTGCGAGGCGACGTAGGCGAAGGCCTCCAGCTCGGCGTTGGAGCGCTCCAGCTCCGCCGCCTGCCGCTTCAGCGTGTCCTCGGCCCGGTGGCGCTCGGTCACGTCGGTCAGCGTGCCGATGGCGCGCAGCGGCGCGCCCGCCGCGTCGCGCGCCAGCACGGCGCCACGGTCGAGGATCCACTTGTCGCTCCCGTCCTTGCAGCGCACGCGGTAGGTGTGGGCGTAGAAGCGCGACGCCGCGTCATGGCGTATCACGTTACGGTCGTCGGGGTGGATGCGGCTGCGCCATTCCTCCCCCCGGTTCGGCAGCTCGGCGTCGGCGAAGCCCAGCATCCCCTTCCAGCCGGTGGACAGGAACGTCTCGTCCGTGGCGGCGTCCCAGTCCCACACGCCGTCGCCCACCGCCTCCAGCGCGAGGCGCAGCCGCTCCTCCGCGCGGGCGACCTGCGACTGCGCGGCCTCCAGTCGGCGCTGCTGGCGGACCTGCAGGTGGGCGAGCCAGGCCAGCAGGAACATGGCGCCCAGCACCACGACGGAGACCTGGACGGCGGTGGCGATGGCCGTCCGGCGGTGCTCCTCGAAGCCGGCCATGGCCTCCGCCTCGCCCAGCGAGACGACGGCGATCAGCGGGTAGTTCGCCAGCCGGCGGTAGGCGGTGACGCGCGCCACGCCGTCGATCGGGCTGACCATATGGTACACGCCGGCCGCCGGCTGCGCCGGGTCGAACATGGGAGTGTCGGGCAGGATGCTGCCCACCGGCTGGCGGGGTGCCGCGATGGAGGAGGAGCGGGCGCGCACCACCCGGTCCATGCCCACCAGCGTCACCGCCCCCTCCCGCCCCACCTCGTCCGGGCCGAAGTAGGAGGCGAGCCGGCCGGGCTCGACGGACAGCACCAGCGCGCCGTTGAACGCGCCGTCGGCGAAGTTGCGAAGGCGGCGGGTGAACTGCACCGTCAGCTTGCCGGAGATGCGGCCGACCAGCGGCTTGCTGATGTGCAGCGCGTCGTCCTCGTTGTCGCGGTGGAAGCGGAAATAGTCGCGGTCGGCGAAGTTCAGGGCCGACGGGTCGGTCTTCTGGCTGCTGAACAGCAAAGCGCCCGACGGGCCGGCGCCGACCACCTGGAAGGCGAGGTCGGTGAGCAGCGGCGAGCGCCACATGGCCTTTGCCATGAAGGCCTCGGGACTGTGTTCGTACTCGTCGCGCAGGTGGGCCAGCGCCTGGTCCAGCCGGCGCACCACCTGGAAGACGTGCTCCTCATAGGTGCGGGCGAGGCTGGCGGCGTCCTGCTCCACGGCGCGCACGGCCAGTGCGCGCTCGCGCTCGATCATCCGGTGCGTCAGGTAGGCGCCGGCGGCCACCAGCAGCACGCCCGCCAGCGCCACCAGGGCCGGCGTGCGCCGCAGGACGGCACCGCGCAGGTCGGCGCCGCTCATGATCTGTCCTGAGCGTTCCGGGGGGCGTTCCGGGAGGGGCGCGCCGTTCGCACGTCGTAGAACTTTCGCTGGAGTAACCGGCCGCACGGCGGAGGGGGAGCGGACGCGTGCATGACTGCGCCCGCCGGTCCTGCCCGCGTGCCCCATCATACGACTTTCGTCATAATAGTGCTTTGTCTCAAATTGTCGCAAGTGATAGTCGACCGAGCCGGGCCGGCGCCTACTCCGCCGGGCAGACAACACCGGCCAGGCCTGCTATCTATCCCGCCATGACCGAACATGATTCCGATCCGAAGCCGGCCGCCGCAGCGGTCGAACCGCTGCTGGGCACCGTCGCCGCGTGGAAGCGCGACGGCCTCGGCCACGCCGACGTCGCCGCCCGGGCGGCGGCCATCGTCGACACGCTGCCCACCGCGCAGCAGGAGATGCTGATCGACGGCGCCATGGCGCTGCTCGACGCGCTGTACGCACGCGTCTACCAGGGCATCACGCGGCGTGCGAAGCACGCCACGGTGCCGGTCGAGGCGCCGGACGGCGAAATGGTGGAGATCGACGAAGGGGTGGCGCCGCTGATCGGCGCCATGTGGAAGAACGGCTGGACCACCTTCAACAGCTGCGAGGACGACGGCGGCTGGATCTGGGTGGAGATGCCGGGCGACGACGTGGAGAAGTTCCTGACGCTGGTGGCGCGCAAGGGCTCCGCCGACGTCGCCTGGGGCGCGCAGGCCGCCTGCTCGCGCCGGGGGCATCCGTTCCTGCTGGACGACCGCAACGTCTGGGACCTGTCGGCCGGCGCCCACGACCTGAACGAGGACTATGACGAGGACGGCACGGAGGTGGTCCGCAAGGGCAAGCCGGACATCGCCGTGACCGTCGGCGTGCGCTTCCCGCCCCATCACCTGGACGAGGTCACCGCCATCGTCGCCGGCACCAGGAAGGCCAAGGGCAGGAAGTGATCAGCCGGTGCCGGGCTCGCTGGAGCCTTCGGTGTCCTCGGCGCGCTGGCGCAACTGGTCGACGGTGAGGCCGGCGGGGGTGGAGCCGTCCAGGGTGCCGTCGCCGGGCGTGCGGGTCTTGTCCAGGTTCTCGTCGCCCGGCTGCTCCGGCGCCGGGCGGTCGGCCGGGGCACGGCTGTCGGCGTTCTGGCCGGGGGCACGGTCGCGGTTGGGGGTGGGGCCGGCGTCGTGCAGCGCCTCGCCCAGCCGGTCCTGATCCGGCCTGTTGGTCTCCGGGGTCATGGCTTCCTCTTCGCTCGGACTGTCTTCGCTTGGACTGTGCCGGTCCAACACCCCCGGCCGCGCTTCGGTTCCGGCGGGAACGAGCCTTCCGGACGCCTGTTCGCACTCGGGCGCGTGGCAACCTGCGTGGCAACCTGCGTTGCAACTTGGGGGGGAGCGGCATGCATGCGGTGGCGGGACCGATCCTCTCGCTCCTGTCCGGGGTCGCCTTGCTGATGGTCGGCGGGGGCGCCCTGGGGTCGCTGATCGGCCTGCGCCTCGCCGGGGACGCCGCCGGCACGCTGACGGTGGGGCTGGTCACCGCCGCCTTCTTCGCCGGGCTTACCGCCGGGTCGCTGTACGGCTACCGCGTCGTCCTCCGCGTCGGGCACATCCGCGCCTTCTCGGCCTTCGCCTCCATCCTGTCGGCGGCGACGCTGGCGCACGCGCTGGCCGCCGACCCGGCCCTGTGGGCGGCGCTGCGCCTGTCGGAGGGATTCTGCATGGCCGGCCTCTACATGTGCATCGAGAGCTGGCTGAACGACACGGCCACCAACGAGACGCGCGGCCGGGTGCTGTCGCTCTACATGGTCACGCTCTACGGCGCCACGGCGGCGGGGCAGCAGTTGCTGAACCTGGACGATTCCGGGACGACGCCGTTCCTGGTGATCTCGATCCTGCTGTCGCTGGCGCTGGTGCCGGTGGCGCTGACCCGCACGGCGCCGCCGGGGCTGCCGGACGTCGCCTCCTTCGGCCTGGGGCGGCTGTACCGCGCCTCGCCGCTCGGCGTGGCGGGGGTTTTCGTCAGCGGCGTCATCACCGGGGGCGTCTATGGCCTCGCCCCCGTGTTCGGCGCCCTGTCCGGGTTCGGCGTGGCGGAGACGGCGCTGTTCATGACGGTGCTGATCCTGGGCGGCGTGGCGCTGCAATGGCCGCTGGGCCGCCTGTCCGACCTGTTCGACCGCCGCGCCGTGCTCATCGGCCTGTCCACCGCGCTGGTGGTGGCCAGCTTCGCCATGATCGAGGCGGCGGGGCGGGACCGCGCGCTGGCACTCGGCGTGGCGGCGGTGTTCGGCGGCCTGTCCTTCACCCTCTACCCGGTCAGCCTCGCCCACACGGTGGACCATGTGGGGAAGGCCGATCTGGTGTCGGCCAGCGGCGGGCTGATCCTCGCCAACTCCATGGGGGCGGTCCTGGGGCCGCTGTGCGCCTCGGCGGCCATGGCGGCCGTGGGGCCGGAGGGGCTGTTCGCCTTCGCCGGCACCGCTGCCTTCGCCGCCACGCTCTACGGCCTGTGGCGCATGCGCATGCGCCCGCCGGTGCCGGCGGAGGAGCAGTGCATCTTCTGCCCCGTGCCGCAGACCACGCCGGTGGCCGCCCCGCTGCCCGTCCGCGCCGGCAAGGCGTGACGCCCGGCCGTCATGGATCCTCGCCGGATACGCCTCGCGGCGGCGCGGCCGGTCCGCCTTCCTGTGCGGCGGTCAGGCGCAGCGCCTCGATCAGGGCGGCGGCGGCCGGTGACGGCGTCGTCCCCCGGCGCCGGGCGATGCCGACGGGTCCGAAGGAGACGATCAGCGGGACGTCCAGGCGCTTGAGAAGGCCGGAGTCGATGTCGTCGCGCGCCACCCGCTCCGGCCAGACGCCGATGATGTCGGTCTCCTGCAGCAGACGCCGGTTCGTCAGCTGGGACAGGGATTCGCAGGACGGGATCGGCGGTTCGCAGCCGGCGTCGCGGAAGGCGCGGTCGATCAGGCGGCGCAGCGTCGTCTCGCGCGGCGGCAGCAGCCAGGGCCATTCCAGAAGCTCCATCGGCGACGGGCGCGGCCGTTCCGCCAGCGGGTGGCTGGCACGGACCACGAAGGCGACCATCTCCTCGTAGAAGGGCTCCAGCTCCAGCCCCTCGCGGTGTTGGAATTCCGGCAGGCGGCCGACGGTCAGGTCCAGGTCGCCGCGCAGCAGCGCCGGGGCCAGCAGGTCCCAGGTGCCCTCCAGCACCGTGGTGACGATGCGCGGACGGTCGCGGCGCATCAGCGCGATGGCGCGCGGCAGCAGGCGGGCCGAGGCGGAGATCAGCGTGCCCACCGCGACCCGGCCGCCGACACCCTGCTTCAGCCCGGCCACCTCGTCGGCGGCCTGCTCCAGCTGCGAGAACATCTGGCGGATGTGATGGAGCATCGCCTCGCCGTAGGGGGTGGCCTCCACCCCCCGGTTGGTCCGGCGGAACAGCGTGACGCCCAGCTCCGCCTCGATCTCCTTCAGTGCCTTCGACACCGCCGGCTGCGTGAGGCCCAACGTTTCCGCCGCCTTCAGCAGGCTGCCGTGCTCCTTGACCGCGGTGACGACGCGCAGCTGCTGCAACCGGACGCGCTGCGTCCACGACACGGCCTTCATGTGGGCGCTCCCCCGTTTCAGCTATATCTAGCAGTTATATCCAGATCACGACAATTCATTATCCGCTCATAGAAGCGCTTGCTATCCTCCAGGGCGATAAAGACGGCGCCCGGCGCGCCGGCGGCAAGAAATCAAGGGCAAGAAATCAAGGGAGGACACAAGCCATGTTGGGACGGGGTATCGGCCGTCGCGGTTTTCTCGCGTCATCGGCGGCACTGGCGGCCGGGGCCGCCGTTTCCGGCCCGCTGGCCGGCCGCGCGCTGGCCCAGGCCGGCCGGGACGAGCTGAAGATCGGGCTGCTCACCTCCCTTTCCGGCCCCTTCGCGGCCCTGGGCGAGAGCATGCGCACCGGGCTGCAGCTGCACCTCCAGGGCGTCGGCGGCAGCCTCGCCGGGCGGCCCGTGCGCCTGATCGTCGAGGATGACCACGCCAAGCCCGAGGAAGGCGTGCGCAAGGTGCGCAAGCTGCTGACGCAGGACGGGGTGGACATCGTCTGCGGCGTCGTGCACTCGGGTGTCGCGCTGTCGATCCGCGACGTGCTGGCCTCCGCCAACGCGCTGACCTTCATCTCCAACGGGTCGGCCAACAATCTGGCGCGCAAGGCGGCCAGCCGCTTCATCTTTCGCCCGACCAAGACGAACTGGATGCTGGGCAGCACCGCCGGCACCTGGGCGGCCGAGAAGATCTCGAAGAAGAACGCCATCACCATCGCCGCCGACTACGCCGCCGGGCGCGAGTACGTGGAGGACTTCATCGGCGCCTACAAGGCCGGCGGCGGGCAGGTGGCGCGGCAGATGTGGACGCCCTTCGGCACCACCGACTTCGCCCCGCTGCTCACCGACATCGCGATGGCCAAGCCGGACCTCGTGTACTGCTTCTTCGCCGGCAGCGACGCCGTGCGCTTCCTCCAGCAGTGGCAGGACTACCGGCTGGCCGGGCGCATCCCGCTGATCGGCACCGGCGCCGTCTTCGACCAGGAGGACGTGCTGCCGGCCGTCGGCCCCGGCATCAAGGGCGCAGTCAATGCCTTCCACCAATCGCCGACCGCCCCGGCGCCGGGCGCCCAGGCGTTCGTGGAACTGTACCGCAAGGCGCACGGCCGCCTGCCCGGCGAGATGAGCACGTCCGGCTACGCCACGGGGCAGGTGATCGCCGCCGCCGTCGACGCCGTGCAGGGCGACTTGACCAACAAGGACAAGGTGCGCGACGCCGTTCTGGCGCTCGACCTGCAGACGGCCTACGGGCCGATGCGCTTCGACCCCGCCAACAACCAGGCGATCCTCGACGTCTACATCAACGAGGTGCGGGTGGGATCGGACGGCAAGCCGGTGAACCAGGTGGTCCACGCCTATCCCAAGGTCAGCGACCCCGGCGACAAGGCCTGACGCTTCGACCGCCGGAACCCCAAGGAGGAGACGGGCGTGGAATACGTCGTCATCCAGTCCATCAACGCGCTCGTCTTCGCGGTGATCCTGCTGATGAGCGGGCTCGGCCTCACCGTGGTGATGAGCCTGATGAACTTCATCAATCTGGCGCACGGGTCGCTGGTCCTGCTGGGCAGCTACGTGGCGGTGTTCTGGCTCGCCATCGGCGCCCCGTGGTACTTGGCATTCCCCGCCGCCTTCCTCAGCGGCGCGGTGGCGGGCGCCGTGCTCGACCGCTTTCCCTTCCGCCTGTTCTACGCCCGCACCCACCTGATGCAGGTGCTGCTGACCTTCGGGCTGTCGGTGGTGTTCGCCGACCTGATGCGCTGGGGCTTCGGCGCCGGCGTGGCCACGCCGCGGCTGCCCGACGTGCTGCGCGGCGTCGTCTTCATCCTGGACACGCCGTTCCCGGTCTACCGCCTGTTCGTGCTGGGGGCGGGGGCGCTGCTGGCGCTGGGCCTGTGGTACCTGTTCGACCGCACGATCTGGGGGGCCGTGGTGCGCGCCTGCGTGGTCGACCGGGGTGCCGTCGAATCGCTGGGCATCAACACGCAGCACGTCTTCACGCTGGTGCTGGCGCTGGCCTGCGGGCTGGGGGCGCTGAGCGGGGCGCTGGGCAGCGGCATCATGGCCGCCTACCCGGGCCTGGACGAGGAGGTGCTGATCCTCGCCTTCATCGTCGTGGTGGTCGGCGGGCTGGGGTCCTTCAGCGGGCTGGCGCTGAGTTCGCTGGTGCTGGGCTTCGCCATGACGTTCTCCAAGATGATCGATCCGGAATTCTCCAACCTCATGAGCCTGGGCGCGGCGGCGGCGATCCTCATCGTCCGGCCGAACGGGCTGGTGGCTCCGGTCACGCGGCAGGTGTAGCCATGAAGCCCTTCGCACCCCTCGCGGCGCTTGCCGCGCTGGCCGCCCTGCCGCTGCTGGGCGTGCCCGACTACCACCTGCGCCTGATCGCCGAGGTGCTGATCTACGGCGTCGCGGTGATGAGCCTGGACCTGCTGATCGGCTTCGGCGGTCTGGTGTCGCTGGGCCACGCGGCGTTCTTCGGCGTCGGCGCCTACGCCGCCGCCCTGTTCGCCACCCACGTGTCGGCGGAGATCCTGCTGGTCGTCCCGGTCGCCGTCCTGTCCGCCATGGCGGCGGCGCTGGTGATGGGGGCGCTGGTCGTCCGCTCCGCCAACCTGTTCCTGCTGATCCTCACGCTGCTGCTGTCGCAGATGGTGTGGGAGGTGGTGTTCCGCTGGCGCGCGGTGACCGGTGGCGCCGACGGCTTCCGCGGCATTCCGGAGCTGGCGCTGACCCTGCCCGGCGGGCATCTCGCGCTGGGCGGCCCGGTGGCGCTGTACGCGCTGGCGGCCCTGCTGGCGGTGGCGGCGACGGTGCTGGCGCGCTCCTTCATCGAGGCGCCGGCCGGGCGCGCCCTGATCGGCACGCGCGAGCAGCCGCTCCGCATGACGGCGCTGGGCTACAGCGTGCCGCGCATCCGCCTGACCGCCTTCGTGGTGTCGGCCGCCATCGCGGGAGCGGCGGGGGCGCTGTACCCCTTCGTCAACCAGTACGTCGGCCCGCAGGTGGCGCATTGGACCACGTCGGCCAGCCTGTTCATCATGCTGGTGCTGGGCGGGGTGGCGACGCTGTACGGCGGCTACGTCGGGGCGGCGATCTACCTGGGCTTCCAGACCTACATCAGCTCCTACACCGAGCGCTGGCAGCTGGTGATCGGCCTGCTGTTCGTGGCGACGGTGCTGTTCGTCCCCGGCGGCCTGGGCCGCTCCCTGAAGAGCCTGGCGGCGTCGTTCCGCCCGCAAGGATCCGGCGCCGCGGTGGCCGGCGCGGAGAAGAGGAGGGTGCCATGACCGCGCTGTCGCTGCGCAAGGTGCAGAAGGCCTTCGGGTCCTACGTGGCGGTCAATTCCGTGACGCTGGACGTGGCACCGGGCGAGATCCTGGGCCTGATCGGCCCGAATGGGGCCGGCAAGACGACGCTGTTCAACATCGTCACCGGCTTCGTCCGCCCGGACGAGGGGCAGGTGCTGTTCGACGGCGCCGACGTGACCCGCCTCGGCCCGGCCGAACGGGCGCGGCGCGGGCTGGTCCGCACCTTCCAGAAGAGCATGGTCTTCCCAGAGCTGTCGGCCGAGGAGAACCTCGCCATGGCCTGCCGCGCCCGGCACGGCGACGGGTACCGCTGGTGGCGCGGCGGCGAGGCGGCCGAACGGGCGCTGGTCGAGGCGCGGCGCCTGCTGCGCGCCGTGGGGCTGGAGCGCAGCGCCGGCCAGCCGGTGGGTACTCTTTCGCACGGCGAGCAGCGGATGGTGGACATCTCCATCGCGCTCGCCATGCGCCCGCGCCTGCTGCTGATGGACGAGCCGACCGCCGGCCTGACGCGGGAGGAGACGGCGCGCGTGCTGTCGCTGGTGCGCGGGCACGACGCGGCGACCACGGTGGTGCTGATCGCCCACGACCTGGACGTGGTGTTCAGCGTGTGCGAGCGCATCGCCGTGCTGAACCTGGGCGCGCTGCTGGCCGTCGGCGACCCGCAGGCGGTGCGCGCCAACGCCGAGGTGCGCACCGCCTATCTCGGCGCCCACGGCGGCGCCCACGCCGTCCATTGAGAAGGGGGACAGCCATGATGCAGGCCATCGCCGCGCCCGACGCCGGACTGGACGACGTGATCGAGGTGCGCGGGCTGGAGGCCGGCTACGGCGGGGCGCGCGTGCTGTCCGGCGTCGGCTTCACCGTGCGCAAGGGCGCCGTGCTGGGGGTGCTGGGCCGCAACGGGGTGGGCAAGTCGACGCTGGTGGGTGCGCTGCTCAACCTCGGCCCCACGGTGCGCGGCAGCGTCACCGTGAAGGGGCACGCGGTCGCCGGCTGGCCGACGCACCGCATCGTGCGGCTGGGCATCGGCATCGTGCCGCAGGGGCGGGGCATGTTCCCCAACCTGTCGGTGTCCGACAACCTGCGCCTCGCCGTGCTGGGTGCGCGCGCCGCGCGCCCCGGCGGCTGGACGCTGGAGCGCGTGTACGACAGCTTCCCCAAGCTGTCGCAGCGGCGCGGCACCCTGGCCGGGTCGCTGAGCGGCGGCGAGCGGCAGCTGGCCGCCATGGCGCGCGCCCTGCTGACGCAGGCCGACATCCTGATCCTCGACGAACCGACGGAGGGGCTGGCCCCGCTGATCGTCGAGGAGGTCGTCGTCGACAACATCCGCACCCTGCGGCGCGAGGGCGTCACCGTGGTGCTGGTGGAGCAGAACCTTGCGCTGGCGCTCGATCTGGCCGACGAGGCGATCGTGCTGGCGGACGGCGGCATCGTCTTCTGCGGCTCGGCCGAGACTCTGCGCCGGCGCGAGGACATCCAGAACGAATACTTGGGCGTGTGAGCCCCAGCCACGACCGGATCGGAGGAAACCCCCATGATCAACCTGCACGACATCCGCTACGTCTACCTGGGCACGCGCGACCTGGATTCGGCGGTCGAATTCTCCACGACGATGGTCGGCCTGCAGTTCGCCCGGCGCGAGGGCAACCGGGTCTACCTGCGCGGCGACAACCGCGACCACACGCTGTGCTACTTCGAAGGCGACCCGGCGGACCACACCGTCGGCTTCGAGCTGCGCACCGCCGCCGAGCTGGACGCCGCCGCCAGCGAGCTGGAGAACGGCGGGCACCGGGTGGAGTGGGGCACGCCGGAGGGTTGCGAGATGCGCCGCTGCCAGCGCTACATCGCCTTCCGCGACCCCAGCGGCAACCGGATCGAGCTGGTCTGGCGCCCGTTCGACGGCAGCGGCCGGCGCTACTTCCCCGGCCGCGACGCCGGCATCACCGACTTCAGCCACATCGGCCTGTGCTCCACCGACCCCGTGCGCGACGAGGCGTTCTGGACCCGGGTGTGCAACGCCCGCGTCAGCGACTGGATCGGCGCCGCCCCGCTGCTGCGCATCGACGAGGTGCACCACAAGATGGCGCTGTTCCCCTCCAAGACGCCGGGGGTGCAGCACATCAACCATCAGGTCGCCGACTTCAACGACATCATGCGCGCCTATTACTTCCTGAAGGAACGCAACGTCCGCATCGTCTTCGGCCCCGGCCGGCACCCGACGTCGGGCGCCATCTTCCTGTATTTCGAAGGGCCGGACGGCATGGTCTACGAATACTCCACCGGCGTGAAGCGCATCACCGACGAGACGAACCACGTGCCCCGCCAGTTCCCCTTCACCCCGGAGGGCTTCTGCATGTGGGGTTCCAAGCCGGACATCCCGGCGTTCCGCGATTGAGGTCCGCAACCATGCTCGCACCCGCCCCGATGAAGCAGGAGCCGATGGGACAGGCCCCGATGGAAGAGGCCCCGATAAAAGAGGAATGGATGGAGCAGGACCGGCTGGTCCGGGTCGCCGCCCGCGCGCTGGCGCGCGCCGGTCTGGTCCACGCCTATGGGCACTGCAGCCAGCGCCTGGACGCGGACCGCTTCCTGGTCTGCGCGGCGCGGCCCATGGGCTCCATCGCGGCCGGCGAATGCGGCGTCGTGGTGCCGGTGGCGGGGCCGCTGCCCGACGGCGTGCTGGGCGAGGTGCGCATCCACCAGCGCATCTACGCCGCCCGGCCGGACGTCGGCGGCATCTGCCGCTCCATGCCGCCCAACGTGATGGCGCTGGGCACGCTGCGCCGCACGCCGCGGCCGCGGCACGGCTTCGGCGCCTATTTCGCGCCGGGCGTGCCGCTGTGGGACGACCCGCAGCTCATCCGCTCCGACGAGCGGGCGGCGGCGGTGGCGGAGACGCTGGGCATGGCGCGCGCCGTGGTGATGCGCGGCAACGGCGCGGTGACCGCCGGGCGCGACCTGATGCAGGCGGTCGTGCTCACCTGGTACCTGGAGGACGCCGCCCGCGTGGAGCTGGAGGTGCTGAAGACCGGCCTGCGCGGGGCCGAGCTGTCGCTGGAGGAAGCCGCCGAGCGCGCCACCGAGGCCGGGCGGATCTTCGAGCGCATGTGGGACTTCCTGACCGACGGCGACCCGGAACACGCCGCCCCCGTTCCGGGCTGAACGGCGCCCCGGCAGGGCGCGGCATCGGGCGGGGCTTTCCCGCTCGCGTCCCGAAGCCGCTCAGGTGCTCTCCCGCTCGATCACCTCGAAGCCGATGTCGACGACGCTCTCCACCGGCTTGCCGTCGAAGCGTGCCAGCATGGCTTCGGCGGCGCGCAGGCCGATGCCCCGGCGGTCGATGCGCACGGTGGACAGGGCGGGGTAGGTGTAGGGCGCGAACTCCAGGTCGCCGAAGCCCATGACCGCCAGATCGCCGGGGATCGTCAGGCCGCGCGCCTTCGCCTCGGTCAGCACGCCGTGCGCCAGCGCGTCGGAGCTGCAGACGACCACCTCCGGGCACGGCCCGGACTCCAGGAGCTGCGTCAGGCCCTCGCGGCCGATCTTCAGGTTGCCGGGGGCCTGGACGACGGCGGCCGGCAGGTCGGCGACGCCGTGTTCGGCCAGCGCCGCCGCGAGGCCCTTGCGGCGCACGGCGGCGCGCTCGCCGCCCGCCCACACCAGCCCGAAGCGCCGGTAGCCCTTTTTGCAAAGGTATTCGCCCACGGCCCGGCCGACCTTCTCGTGCGAGAAGCCGACCAGCATGTCCAGCGGCGTCGGCGTCATGTCCCAGGTTTCCACCACCGGAACCCTGGAGGCCAGCAGCCGCTGCCGCGTCTCGGCCGAGTGGGTGATGCCGGTCAGGAAGATGGCGTCGGGTCGGCGGCTGAGCACGGCGGCGATCAGGTCGTCCTCGCGCGTTGCCGGGTAGCCGGACAGACCGAGCAGCACCTTGTAGCCGGCCTCGTCCAGGCGGTCGGTCAGGGCCTCCACCGCCTCGGCGAAGACGGAATCGCCGATGGTCGGCACGATGGCGGCCACCAGCCTGCTGCGCTTCGACGCCAAGCCCCCGGCCAGCAGGTTCGGCACGTAGCCGGTGCGCGCGATGACGCTCCGCACGTGTTCCAGCGTCTCCTGCGTCACCAGCTCCGGCCGGTTGAGCACGCGCGAGACGGTGATCGGGGCGACGCCGGCCAGCTTGGCAACGTCCTCCAGCGTCACGCTGCCGGACGAGCGGCTGGACGTGCGCGCACCCTCGCGGGGCTTGGGCGGCGGGTCCTTGCGGGCCGCCTTCTTGGGCGGCACGGGGGAGGAGCTGGACACGGCAGCACCGGAAGCTTGCGGGAGGGCGGGGAGACGCATCGCCATCATAGTGCCGCCGGGCGGCCCGTTCCACCGTCTTCCGGGACAACCGTGGCACTGCTCCGCTTCCTGCGCATGACAGCACGGACCGTGGTGGTGTGCGGTGCGGCAAAAAGGTACTTTTCACCGCTTCGTGACAGCGCTATCAAATGCGTCCGGCGGCACCGCGTCCGCCGCTGAATTCCGCCGGAGGACGGGAGAGCATCCCGTCCTGCCGTGCGCGGCCCGTACCGCCGGCCGCCGCACGCCGCCGGCTTCGCTCTCCTGGTGATGGTGGGCTTCACCCCCGCGGGTCCGCCGTCGCGCACTCCGGGCCGTGGCGTCTTCGCTGCGGCCCGTCCTTTCCCGAATTCCTTCCGGAGTGACCGGTCATGCCCCCGCGCACCAGCATCCCGCCCCGCCAGCGCAAGACCCGGATCGTCGCCACGCTGGGCCCATCCAGCTCGACGCCCGCGCTGATCCGCCAGCTCGTCGAGACGGGCGTCGACGTCTTCCGCCTGAACTTCAGCCACGGCAGCCACGACGACCACGGCGCGCGCGTTCAGGCGATCCGCGACGTGGAGCGCGACACCGGGCGCCCCATCGCCATCATGGCCGACCTTCAGGGTCCCAAGCTGCGCCTGGGCACCTTCGCCGACGGCCCCGTCACGCTGAGCGCCGGCCAGAGCTTCCGCCTCGACCTTTCCGGGGAACCCGGCGACGCGACGCGCGTGGGCATGCCGCACCCGGAGATCTTCGCGGCCCTGGAGCCGGAGGCCGAGTTGCTGCTGGACGACGGCAAGGTCCGCTTGCGCGTGGTGTCCTGCGGTCCCGGCCACGCCGACACGGTGGTGGTCTCGGGCACCCGGCTGTCCGACCGCAAGGGCGTCAACGTGCCGGGCGTGGTGCTGCCGCTGTCGCCGCTGACGGCCAAGGACCGCGCCGACCTGGACTTCGCGCTGGACCTGGGCGTGGACTGGGTGGCGCTGTCGTTCGTGCAGCGGCCGGACGACGTGGCCGAGGCGCGCCGGCTGATCGCCGGGCGCGCCGCCCTGCTGTCCAAACTGGAGAAGCCGCAGGCCATCCAGCACCTGGAACGCATCGTCGAGCTGTCGGACGGCGTCATGGTGGCGCGCGGCGACCTGGGCGTGGAGATGCCGCCGGAAGACGTGCCGTCCTTGCAGAAGCGCATCGTGCGCGAGGCGCGCCTGGCCGGCAGGCCGGTGATCGTCGCCACGCAGATGCTGGAATCCATGATCGCCGCCCCGGCGCCGACGCGGGCCGAGGCGTCGGACGTCGCCACTGCGGTGTTCGACGGGGCGGACGCGGTGATGCTGTCGGCCGAAACGGCCTCGGGCGCCTACCCGATCGAGGCGGTGTCGATCATGGACCGCATCGCGCGCCGGGTGGAGCAGGACCCGCTGTACCGCACCATCATGGACGCCCAGCACCCGGATCCGGAGCAGACCTCGGCCGACGCCATCACCGCGGCGGCCAGCCAAGTGGCGCACACGGTGCAGGCGGCGGCCATCGTGACCTACACCACCTCCGGCTCGACGACGCTGCGCGCCGCGCGCGAGCGGCCGGAGGTGCCGATCCTCTGCCTGACCTCGCGCATGGAGACGGCGCGGCGCTTGCAGATGGCCTACGGCGTGCACGCGGTGCACACGAGGGACATCGAAACCTTTGCCGAGATGGTGCAGAAGGCCACGCGCATCGCCTACGCCGACGGTCTGGCCGGGGACGGGCAACGGCTGGTGATCACCGCCGGCGTGCCGTTCGGCATGCCCGGCAACACCAACATCCTGCGCATCGCCTGGGTCGAACGCCCCACCCGGCGCGTGGTCCCCGAACAAGCCGAACAGGTGCTGGACGAGGTGGGCGACTGACGCGGCATCCCGACCGGGCGGCGTTTCCGACGGGCCTTTGCGCCAGAATGCCGCACCGCGATATCATCGACAGGGAGCGTCGGGCGGTGTAGTGTCCAAGTGACTAATATACTAGTATCCCTGAGCGGGGCGGCCGCCCCGCGCATGGGTGGCAGGCGGGTTCAAGCAGCGCTGTCCGGCAGTACCAACTCCCCCGGTACAAGCCGGCATATGATAGCGCTGTCATAACCCGCCGACGCCCGGCGCGGATGCGATGCGCCGGCCCGGCGGACCACGCCGCCCCGTCCTGTTCCTTCCCTGGAGCGTCCTGCAATGGACACCATCATCGCCTTTCGGAACGGTGCGCGCGATACCGCCGCCCGCCGCTCATGCCCCCCAGACAGCCGCTCGCAACCGCATACCGCCGCTCCCGGCCGACGCGCCCCACTCATGTCGCGGTCCGCATAAGCTGGGCCGAACACGCGCCGCCGTGCACCCCGCATGCGCACCCCGACGGGGACAGCGCCTTCACTTTCCGCAATCGGAGTACCGAACCCATGCACGTCCTTGGTGAAGCCAACAACGGCACCCACGCGGCGGCCATCGAGAACGTCCCCTTCGACGAGATCCGTGTCGGCCAGACGGCGAGCATGGCGCGCCAGCTCACCCTGATGGACGTCGAGCTGTTCGCCATGGTGTCGGGCAATATCAACCCCGCCCACCTCGACGCCAAGTTCGCCGCCGACAGCCGCTTCCACAAGGTCATCGGCCACGGCATGTGGTCCGGGTCGCTGATTTCCGGCGTGCTGGGCACCCACCTGCCCGGCGCCGGCACCCTCTATGTCGGGCAGGACCTGCAGTTCCGCCGCCCCGTGGCGCTCGGCGACGTCGTCACCGCCACCGTGACCGTCACGGAGAAGCGGGCCGACAGGAACCTCGTCGTCTTCGACTGCGTGTGCGTCAACCAGGACGGCGAGGTGGTCACCACCGGCACCGCCCAGGTCATCGCCCCCACCCGCAAGGTCCGCCACGCCGCGCACGAACTGCCGCAGGTGCAGATGATCCGCCACGACAAGCACGACGCCCTGCTGCACCGCTGCGACGCCCTGCCGCCGGTGCCCACCGCCGTGGCGCACCCGTGCGACGAAAGCTCGCTGAAGGGTGCCGTCGAAGCCGCCGAGGCTGGGTTGATCGACCCCATCCTGGTCGGCCCGGAGGCCAAGATCCGTGCCCTTGCGTCGGCCCATGGCCTGGACATCACGCCCTACCACATCGTCGACGTCGAGCACAGCCACGCCGCCGCCCAGGCCGCCGTGGCGCTGGCCCGCGCCGGCAGGGCCGAAGCGGTGATGAAGGGCTCGCTGCACACGGACGAGCTGATGAGCGAGGTGGTCCGCAAGGACACCGGCCTGCGCACCGGCCGCCGGCTCAGCCACGTCTTCGTGATGAACGTGCCGACGTACCCGCGGGCCCTGCTGATCACCGACGCCGCGATCAACATCGCGCCGACGCTGGAAGACAAGGTGCACATCGTCCAGAACGCCATCGACCTCGCCAAGGTGCTGGGCGTGGAGACGCCGCGCGTCGCCATCCTGTCGGCGGTGGAGACGCTGAATCCGAAGATCGCCACCACGCTGGAGGCGGCGGCGCTGTGCAAGATGGCCGACCGCGGGCAGATCACCGGCGGCATCCTGGACGGCCCCCTGGCCTTCGACAACGCCATCTCGGTGGAAGCCGCGCGCACCAAGGGCATCGTGTCGGAGGTGGCCGGCCGGCCGGACATCCTGCTGGTGCCCGACCTGGAGGCCGGCAACATGCTGGCCAAGCAGCTGTCCTTCCTGGCCAACGCGGACGCCGCCGGCATCGTGCTGGGGGCGCGCGTGCCGATCATCCTGACCAGCCGCGCCGACAACGTGCGCACCCGCCTCGCCAGCTGCGCCGTGGCGTCCCTGGTCGCCGCTTCGCGCCGCGCCCCGGCGCTCGCCCTGGCCGCCGAGTGAGGAGAGCCGCCATGCCGAACCGCAACGCCTGCCTCGTCGTCAACGCCGGCTCGTCGAGCCTGAAGTTCTCCGTCTTCCAGGGGGCCGGCAAGGCCGACCTGGAGGCGGTCATCACCGGCCAGATCTCCGGCATCGGCACCGAGCCGCTGTTCGAGGCCAAGGACGCCGCCCGGCGCCCGCTCGCCAAGGAAAACCTCGCCCGCACCGGGCACGGTGAACGCGCGGCCATGCTCGGCTTCCTGCTGAACTGGATCGCGGCGCGCCTGGACGGGGCGAAGCTGGTGGCCGCCGGACACCGGGTGGTGCACGGCGGCACCCTCTTCGCCGCCCCGGTGGCCCTGACGCCGGCCGTGCTGACGGAGCTGGAGGCGCTGGTGCCGCTGGCGCCGCTGCACCAGCCGCACAACCTCGCCGCCATCCGCGCGCTGGCCGAGGCGTACCCGGAGTTGCCGCAGGTGGCCTGCTTCGACACCGCCTTCCACCAGACGCAGCCCTGGCAGGCACAGACCTTCGCCATCCCGCGCGAGCTGACGGCGGAGGGGGTGCGGCGCTATGGCTTCCACGGCCTGTCTTACGAGTACATCGCCCGCCGCCTGCCGGAGATCGAGCCGGCGCTGCACGACGCGCGCGTCGTCGTCTGCCATCTGGGCAACGGGTCCAGCCTGTGCGCCATGCGCGCCGGCCGCAGCCAGGACACCAGCATGGGCTTCACCGCGCTGGACGGCGTGCCGATGGGCACGCGCCCCGGCGTGCTGGACCCCGGCGTCCTGATCTACCTGATGCGCGAGAAGGGCTACGGCGCCGACGAGCTGGAGAAGCTGCTGTACCACAAGTCCGGCCTGCTGGGCGTGTCGGGCCTGTCCAACGACATGCGGGCCCTGCTGGACTCCGACGATCCCCGCGCGGCCGAGGCGGTGGAGCTGTTCTGCCACGGTGTGGCCAAGCAGGCGGCGGCGCTGGCGGCCTCCATGGGCGGGCTGGACGCGCTGGTGTTCACCGCCGGCATCGGCGAGCACTCGGCCCCCGTGCGCGCCCGCGTGGCGGAGAAGCTGGCGTGGCTCGGCGTGGCGCTGGACGCCGCTGCGAACCGGGCCAAGGCGACGCGGGTCTCCGCCGCCGGCAGCCGCATCCCCGTGTTCGTCATCCCCACCGACGAGGAGCGGATGATCGCCAGCCACACGCTGGACCTTCTTTCCAAGACCTCCCGCATCGCCCCCGACATCGTTCGGGCGGCGTAGCGGAAGGGCGTCCGGACCGCCCGGGAGGGGTTCTTGCTCCCGCTTCCCCTTCCGGGGGCCCGGCGCACCGATCACCAGGAGCATGGGTGCCATGGAAACCCTGAACGCCGTTCTGTACCTGACCGGCCTGGCCTGCTTCGTGCTGGCGCTGCGGCAGCTTCCCCGCGCGGCGACGACGCGGCGCGGGACGATCAACGCGCTGAGCGGTTGCGCCATCTTCGCCAGCCTGCTCACCACCGCCGGCTTCGGCCTTTCGGCCGGCGCGCTGGTCGTGCAGGTCATGGCCCTGCTCGCCGTGGTCCTGGCGGCTTTCGCCGTGGTCGAGCGGCGCCTTTCCGTCGTGCGCGGCCACTGAGCGTTCCGGCGGCCGAAGCCATGCCCATCCCCCTCGACTCCCCGCCGAAGCCCGTCCTGACGGAAAACGTCCGGCTGGGAATCGCCTCGATGCTGGCCGGCATGGTCCTCATGGCGGTCGGGAACGCCGCGGCGAAGATTCTGGCCGAAAGCTATCCGCTGAACGAGGTGACGTTCTTCCGGAACCTCTTCGCCCTGCTGCCGGCGGTGGCGATGCTGGCGGCGGCCGGTGGCCGGCCCCTGCGCACCGACCACTTGCCCGGCCACCTCTGGCGGGCGGTGATCGGTCTGACGTCGATGGTGCTGCTGTTCTGGTCGTATCACCTGATGCCGCTCGCCGACGCGGTGGCGATCTCCTATTCCGCACCGCTGTTCCTCACGGCACTCTCGGTGCCGCTGCTGGGCGAGCGTGTCGGCCCTTACCGCTGGGGGGCCGTCGCCGTCGGCTTCGCGGGCGTGCTGGTGATGGTCCAGCCGGGCGGCATGGTGCTGGACACGGGCGCGCCGGTGGCGCTGGCCGCGGCGGTGGCCTACGCGCTCGCCCAGATCGCCATGCGCCAACTGGGCCGGACGGAGCGGCCGGTGACCACCGTGTTCTACTTCACTGCCATCGCGACGGTGTTGAGCGGCCTGACCCTGCCGTTCGCCTGGACCACCCCGACGTGGGAGGGCTTCGGCCTGATGGCGCTGATGGGTCTGGCGGGCGGCGGGTCGCAGTACTTCATCACCCGCGCCTACGCCCAGGCGCCGGCCGCCGTGGTCAGCCCGTTCAGCTACGCCGGCCTTTTGTGGGCGGCGCTGTTCGGCTGGTTGGTCTGGGACGACGTTCCGGGGCTGCCGGTCGTCGCCGGGGCCGGCATCGTCACCGCCAGCGGCCTGATGATCCTGTTCCGCGAGGCGCGCCGCCCGCCACTTCCATGCAAAGATGCAAAAGGACCAGCCACGATGAACGCATGCCAAGCAATGAGGGCCATGCCAGGCATCGAGGGCACGCGTTGAAAACGCAGGCCATGTGTTTACGGCGCATGGCCTGCACGGCCTGCGTACGGCGTGATACGGACGGCGCCTGAAGGCGTCGTCCGTATCACCCTTTCAATCAATGCTATCGCATTGATCTGCCGGGTTTGACCGGCGGTGCTCAATGGGGGCCATCAAGCGCCGCCGGTATGAGAGGACCGAGGATCATGGACACGCATCGACTGCCGAACCTGGACGCGCCCTTCACCCTGGACGCCCGTCTGCCCGACGCCATCGCGCTCGCCGCCGAGGATCTCGGCGTCAAGAAGGCGCATTACGACACGCCGACGCTGCTGGCCCTGGCCGTGCTGGCCGGCGCCTTCATCGCGCTGGGCGGGCTGTTCGCCACGGTCGCCATGTCGGGGGCGGAGGGCATGATGCCCTACGGCATCACGCGCCTGTTGGGTGGGCTGGTGTTCTCGCTGGGGCTGGTGCTGGTCATCGTCGGCGGGGCGCAGCTGTTCACCGGCGACGCGCTGATGGTCATGGCCTGGGCCAGCGGCCGGCTGACCTTCCGGCAGATGCTGCGGGTGTGGACGCTGGTGTGGCTGGGCAACTTCGCCGGTGCCCTCGGCACGGCGGCGCTGGTGTTCCTGTCCGGGCAGTACACCTTCGGCCACGGCGCGGTGGGGGCGACAGCCCTGTACTTCGCCACCGCAAAGAGCGGGCTGCCGGTGGGGCAGGCGTTCTTCCTGGGCATCCTGTGCAACGTTCTGGTCTGTCTGGCGGTGTGGCTGGCGCTGGGGGCGCGGAGCGTCACCGACAAGATCCTGGCCATCACGCTGCCGGTCAGCGCCTTCGTGGCCGCCGGGTTCGAGCACTGTGTCGCCAACATGTACTTCGTGCCGCTGGGGCTGCTCATCCAGTGGGGCGCGCCGGACAGCTTCTGGCATGAGCTGGGGCGGACGGTCCCGCCCATCGACGCCGGCCACTTCCTGGTCAACCTGGGGGCGGTGACGCTCGGCAACTGGATCGGCGGCGCCGTGCTGGTGGGGGCGGTCTACTGGTTCATCTATCGACGCCCGGCCATCAGGGGCCACACCGCCGACCATTGACCGTCACGTCGGCGGTTCAGGCTCGACTGTTCAGGCCGTGCGCAGCAGCTTCTGCGGGTCGACGGTGTCGGTACGTCCGGCCATCAGCGCCTTCAGCGCGGCATCGCGGCCGTCCTCCAGCGCGCGGCGGATGATGCTGTCGGCCGCCACCCCCTCGCCCGCCTCGATGTGGCCGAGGATGGCGCGGATGTCCTTGGCGTACTGCTCGCGCTCCGCGCGGGTCCGGTAGATCACCGGCTTGGTCCAGATCGTCGTCCACAGCGTCTGGTTCGTCAGGTCGGTCAGCAGCGAGACGATCAGGTCGTTGGCCGAGCCGTGCGCGATGGTCTTGGCCGCGCGCGCGGTCGCGTGGGCGAAGACGCGCGGGTCGGTGGCGTCGTCCGCCGCCATCGCCTCGATCTCGGCGACACGGCGGCGCAGCGTCTCCAGATAGCTGGGCACCGGCCCGGCCGCCATCAGGCGCACGGCGAGGCTCATCAGCGCGATGCGGACGTTGAACAGGTCGACGAAGGTCTCCAGCGACAGCGGCCGGACGTAGGCGCCGCGCCGCGGCACCATGTCGACCATGCGCCGCCGCTCCAGGATGCGCAGGGATTCGCGCACCGGCCCGCGGCTGACGCCGAAGCGGGTGGCGAGGTCCTGTTCGATCAGCCGGTCGCCGACCTTGTAGTCGCCGGCGATGATCAGCGCGCCGATCTCGTCGGCGATCTGCTCGGGGATGGTGCGCGGCGCCGGTGCGCGCCCCCGCGCGGGCCTGTCCGGCGGGGACGCCTGGTCGGGAAGGCCGCTGACCGGGGGAAAGGCGTTGCGATTCATGAGCATGGCGGCCGTGTGTCCTACCTCCCGGCATTTGCGGTGCCTTCCCGGAAATTGTCAACGCCCGCCGCCCTACCACGTATCCACCAGCGGCCGTTTCTTGCCGGTGCGCGGCGTGGGCGGGGGGAGGGAGCGCAGGCCGCCGGTGATCCAGCGGCGCGTGTCGACGGGATCGATCACCTCGTCGATCTCCAGCACCGACGCGATGCTGGTCGCCTTGCCGTTCTCGTAGAACTGCGCCACCAGCTTGTCGTACAGCGCCTTGCGCTCGGCCGGGTCGGCGATGGCCTCCAGCTCCTTGCGGTAGCCGAGCTTGACGGCACCCTCCAGCCCCATGCCGCCGAACTCCCCCGTCGGCCACGCCACGGTGAAGACGGAGGCGTGGAAGCCGCCCCCCGCCATCGCCATGGCGCCCAGGCCGTAGCCCTTGCGCAGCACCACGGTGAAGACCGGCACGCTCAGGCTGGCGCCGGTCACGAACAGGCGGCAGACGTGGCGGACCAGCCCGGTCTTCTCCGCCTCCGGCCCCACCATGAAGCCGGGCGTGTCGCACAGCGACAGGATCGGGATGTCGTGTGCGTCGCACAGCTGCAGGAAGCGCGACGCCTTGTCGGCGGCGTCGGCGTCGATGGCGCCGCCCAGGTGGCGGGAGTTGTTGGCGATGATGCCGACCGGCCGCCCCTCGATCCGCGCCAGCGCGGTGACGATGCCGACGCCGAAGCGGCGGCGCAGTTCCAGGACCGAGCCCTCGTCGGCCAGCGTCTCGATCAGCGCGTGGACGTCGTAGGCGCGCAGGCGGTTCTCCGGGATGGCGCGGCGCAGCCGGCGCTGGTCGGCGCAGGACCAGTCCGCCACCGGCCCCTGGAAGTAGCTCAGGTACTGCTTGGCGACGCGCACCGCCTCCGCCTCGTCGGCCACCACCACGTCGATGACGCCGTTGGGCGCCTGCATGGCGACCGGTCCCACCTCCTCCGGCTTGTAGACGCCCAGGCCCCCGCCCTCGATCATCGCCGGGCCGCCCATACCGATGGTGGCGTCCGCCGTGGCGATGATGACGTCGCAGCAGCCCAGCAGCGCGGCGTTGCCGGCGAAGCAGCGCCCGGACACCACCCCCACCAGCGGCACCAGCCCGCTCAGCACCGCGAAGTCGGCAAAGGTGCGGCTGTCCAGGCCCGTCAGGCCTAGCCGGTCGGTGTCGCCCGGCCGGCCGCCGCCCCCCTCGGCGAACAGGACCACGGGGATGCGCAGTTCCGCGGCCAGGCGGAACATGCGGTCCTGCTTCTTGTGGTTCATCTGGCCCTGCGTGCCGGCCAGCACCGTGTAGTCGTAGGCCACCACCATGCAGCGCGCCCTGTCCGGCCCGAAGCGGCCGGCGTTGACCGTGCCCGTGCCGGCGATGACGCCGTCGGCCGGCGTCGCCTTGATCAGGTGCTCCAGCGAGCGGCGGCGGCGCTGCGCGGCGATGCTCAGCGACCCGTATTCGTTGAAGCTGCCGTCGTCGCACAGGTCGGCCACGTTCTCGCGCGCGGTGCGCTGGCCGGTGCGGCGGCGGCGCGCCACGGCGTCCGGCCGGGCGGCGTCCTGGACAATCGCATGGCGGGCGCGCACCTCGGCGAGGTCCGGGCGGATGTGGTCGGGGTCCAGCGCGCCGGCATCCTCCTCCGCCAGCGCCTCGACCTCCATGGGTTCGATGAAGACCAGGGCGCCGCCGGCCATCAGCGTGTCGCCGGGGGCGGCCGCCACGCGGCGGACGATGCCGCCGGCCTCGGCCAGGACGACGTGCTCCATCTTCATGGCTTCCAGCACCGCCACCTGCTGGCGCGGCCGGACCAGTTCGCCGTCGGCCACGTCGATCGCCACCACGGTCGCCTGCATGGGTGCCCGGACCGGCACCGTGCCGGGCGGTGCGGCGACCATGGCCGCCGGAGCGTCGGCTGCCGCGGCCGTTTCGCCGAAGTACAGCTGGCGGTGCCCGCCGGACGCCAGCAACTCGCCGATGCGCTCCTCGACGAAGCGTGTGTTGACCCGATTGGCGGCGACGTCCGGGTGGGAGAGCAGGGCCTGCAGGAACGGGATGTTGGTCGCCACCCCTTCGACGCGGAACTCGCACAGCGCACGGTAAGCGCGCCGCACGGCATCGGCGTAGGTGGGGGAGGGCGAATGCGCAATCACCTTCGCCAGCAGGGAATCGAAGGACGACACGGTGCGGTAGCCGGCGTAGCCGAAGGTGTCCACGCGGATGCCCGGCCCCGACGGCGCCTCGAACACGCCCAGCGTGCCGCCGGCCGAGGGCGCGGCGTTCCCGTCGGCGTCCATGGTCTCCATGTTCACGCGCAGCTGGATGGCGAAGCCGTTCGGCCGCCTCGGTTCAAGCAGCCCCAGTTCGGCCAGCGTCCGCCCGCCCGCGATGGCGATCTGCGTCTGCACGAGGTCGATGCCGTACACCTCCTCGGTCACCGTGTGCTCGACCTGCAGGCGCGGGTTCGCCTCGATGAAGGCGAAATCGTTGCTTCCGGCGTCCACCAGGAACTCGAACGTGCCCAGGCCGGCGTAGCGCACCTCCGCCGCCATGCGCAGCGCGGCCTCGACAAGGCGGGGACGGGTGGCGTCGTCCAAGGACGGGCTGGGCGCGATCTCGACCAGCTTCTGGTTGCGGCGCTGGAGCGTGCACTCCCGCTCGCCCACGGCGGTGACGGCGCCGGTGCCGTCGCCGATCACCTGCACCTCGATGTGGCGGGCGTCGCGGATCAGCCGCTCCACGTACACGTCGCCGTTGCCGAAGGACGCCCGCGCCTCCGACTGGCAGCGGGCGAAGGCGCCTTCCAGGTCTTCGGCCCGGTGCACCGGCCGCATGCCGCGCCCGCCGCCGCCGGACAGCGCCTTCACCATCACCGCCCCGCCGTCGCCGAGGGCGACCAGGAAGGCGCGCGCCTCCTCCAGCGTCGTCGCCCCGGCGGTGCCGGGCAGCACCGGCACGGCGCAACGCTGCGCCAACGCCTTGGCCCGCACCTTGTCGCCGAACAGGTCCAGCGCCTCCGGCGCCGGCCCGACGAAGGTCAGCCCCGCCTCCGCGCAGCGCCGGGCGAAGTCCGCGTTCTCGCTGAGGAAGCCGTAACCGGGGTGCACCGCGTCGCAGCCGGCCTCCAGCGCCAGCGCCACGATGCGCTCGCCGTCCAGGTAGGCGGCGGCGCGGGCGCGGCCCAGCGGCAGGGCGGCGTCGGCCTTGCGCACGTGCAGCGACAGCGCGTCCTCGTCGGAATGGACGGCGACGGTGCGTATGCCCATCTCGCCGGCCGCGCGGGCGATGCGGATGGCGACCTCGCCGCGGTTGGCGATCAGCAGCGCGCGGATCGGGCGGTGCGCGGCACCGGTCGCGGGCTGCGTCAGGGTGGCGGACGGTGAAGTCATGCGTCGATTTCCTTGGCGAGATCGCCCTTGCGGACCTTGCCGGTCGCCGTCATCGGCAGCCGCTCCACGATGCGGATTTCCGGCACCTTGTAGCCGGCCATGCGTTCCCGGCACCACGCGGCCAGGGCGTCGGCGGTCAGCCGCGCCGCCGCTTCCGGTTTCGGCTGCACGAAGGCCACGGGCACCTGCCCGCGCTCGGCGTCAAGGCGCCCGACGACGCCGGAGCCCAGCAGGTCCGGGTGCTGGCCCAGCAGCGCCTCGATCTCCGCCGGGAAGACGCTCATCCCCTTCACCTTCAGCATCTCCTTGCGGCGGCCGAGGTAGTGGAGGTAGCCGCCCTCGTCGATCACGCCGATGTCGCCGGTGTGCAGCCATCCGTCCCGCACCGCCTGCGCCGTGGCGTCGGGGCGGTTCCAGTAGCCCTTGAACAGCGAGGGCGTGCGCACGCAGATCTCCCCCTCCGCCCCCAGCGGCATCAGTTCGCCGGTGGCGAAGTCGCGGATCGCCAGTTCGGTGCCCGGCAGCGGCAGGCCCACGAACACCGGCTGGCTCTTCAGGTCGAAATCGTCGTCCTGCATGCCCACCGTGAAGGTGTCGGACGTGTGCGTCTCCGTCATGCCCCAGGCGGATTCCATGAGCGTGGAGCCCGCCATCGCCTTCCAGCGCCGCCGGTACTCCAGGTTCAGCTTCTTCACGAAGGACACCACCCGCACCCGCGTCAGCGTGCCCAGGTCGAAGTCGTGGAAGCGCGGGTGCTCCATCAGCTCGACGGCACCGTCCACCGGCAGGACGGTGCTGGTCACCTTGTGCCGCTCGACGGCGGCCAGCACGCCCACCGGGTCCCAGCGCGTCATGAGGACGAGGGTGGAGCCGGTGAACACCGGCAGGATCAGCGCCGCGTTTTCCCCGGCGATCCAGAATTCCGGCAGGAAGCTCAGCGTCACGATGTCGGGGTCGGCCTGCATGGGGATCGACCAGTTGACCGCCGCCGTGTGCAGCATGTCGCGCTGGGTGTGGATGCAGCCCTTGGGCAGGCCGGTGGTGCCGCCGGTGTAGTTCAGCACGGCGACGTCGTCCAGGCCCGGCCCCGGCTCCAGGCCGGGGATCTCCGCCACGGCGGCCAGCGCCGGCAGCAGGTCCACCGCGTCCGGGCAGGGCACGCGCGGCGCGCGCAGCGCGTCCGGCACGGGGATGGAGGGCTCCTCCGGCAGCGCTTCCGCCAGGCTGGTGACGAACAGGGTGCGCAGGCCCACGGCCGGCGCCACCGCGCGCACCTCCGGCATCAGCTGGTCCAGCGCCAGGACGGCGGTCGCCCCGGCGTCGGACAGCTGGTATTCCAGCTCGGCCGACTTCGCCAGCGGGCTGACCGGCACGTGCACCGCGCCCAGTTTCAGGATGCCGTAGAAGGCGACGTGGAACTGCGGGCAGTTGGGCAGGTACACCGCCACCCGGTCGCCGCGCCCGACGCCGTGCGCCGCCAGCAGGGCCGCGAAGCGGTCGCTCAGCGCGTCCAGCTCCGCATAGGTCATGGTGGCGCCGTAGTAGACCACCGCCGCCTTGTCCGGCCGCTGCCGCGCCCAGGCGCGCAGATAGTCGGTCAACGGCCGCTCGCCGTGCGGGTAACGCACCTCGGTCGGCATGCCCTTGGGCCAGGACCGGCGGTGGAGGTCGCGCAGGCGGGCCAGATACTCCGCTTCGCTCGTCATCGAGTTCTTCCTTGGTCGGCGGATTGGGGCGTCAGCGCCCCTTCAGGGTGGGGTCGAGCGCCATCCGCAGGGATTCGCCCAGGGTGTTGAAGGCCAGCGCCGTCACCAGGATGGCAAGGCCCGGCGGCACCATCTGCTCGGGTGCGATCTCCATGTAGAGGTACGCGCGCGCCAGCATGGCGCCCCAGCTGGCGTCCGGCGGCTGGATGCCGAGGCCGAGGAAGCTGAGGCTCGCCTCGGCCAGCAATGCCGTGGCGAGCAGCAGCGCCACCTGCACGATCACCGGCTGGACGGCGTTGGGCAGCACGTGGCGGGTCAGGATCCGCCATGTGGAGGCGCCGAAGCAGCGCGCCGCGTCCACGTACAGTTCCTGCCGGACCACCAGCGTGCGGGCGCGCACCAGCCGCGCCAGCTGCGGCGAGAAGACGATCCCGACGGAGATCATGGCGTTGGTCAGGCCGATGCCCATGGCGCCGGTCACGGCGATGGCCAGCACGATGGCCGGGAAGGACAGCAGCGTGTCGATGCCGCGGCTGATCACGTCGTCCACCCAGCCGCCCTTGAACCCGGCCAGCAGCCCGACGGGCACGCCGAGGACGATCGACACCCCCACCGCCAGGAACGCCGCGTAGACGGAGGCCGAGGCGCCGTGGATCAGGCGGCTCAGCACGTCGCGGCCCAGGTCGTCGGTGCCCAGCCAGTGGGCGGCACTCGGCTCCGCCAGCATGTTGCGCACGTCCTGCGCGGTGGGCGGGTAGGGGGCGATCCACGGGGCCAGCACCGACACCGCGATCACGCAGGCCAGCACCGCGACGCTGAGCGCCGCGCGCGGGTCGCGCCGCAGCCATTCGACCACGCGGTAGCGGACCGGGGCGCGGGAGGGGAGGGAGAGCACGTCGCTCATGCGCGGTTGATCCTCGGGTCGAGCACGCCGTAGAGCAGGTCGGTGGCGAGGTTCACGATGATCACCGTCACCACCATCGCCAGCACCACGCCCTGCACCACGGGGAAGTCGCGCTGGATGGCGGCGTTGACGATGGCGCCACCCATGCCGGGGATGGCGAACACCGCCTCCACCACCACGGTGGCGGCCAGCGTGCGGTTCACCAGCAGGCTGACCACCGTCAGCATGGTGACGCCGACGTTGCGCAACCCGTGCTTCCACAGGATGCTGGACGGGCGCAGACCCTTGGCGACCAGCGTGCGCACGTGCTGGGACGACAGCACCTCGACCAGCGCGCTGCGCAGCTGCCGCGCCACCTCCGCGATGCCGCTGGCGGCCAGCGCCAGGGCGGGCAGCACCGCGTGCCACAGCGCCTGCCCGACATCACGGAACGGCGACACGAAGCCGGTGGCCGGGAACAGGCCGAGGTCGAGCGCCAGCAGCGACACCAGCAGCATCGCCAGCCAGAAGTTCGGCAGCGCCACGCCCACCGACGCCAGCGTCATGACCGCCCCGTCCAGGCGCGATCCCGGCCGCGTCGCCGCCAGGATGCCCAGCGGCACCGCCACCACCACGGAAATGACGATGGCGAGGCCGACGATCAGCAGCGTGTTGGGGTAGCAGCGCGCGATGGTCTCGGCCACCTTCTCGCCCGACAGCAGCGAGCGTGCGAGGTCGCCGTGCAGCGCGTTCCACAGCCACTGCGCGTACTGCACCAGGAACGGCTGGTCCAGGCCGTACAGGCTGCGGATCTCGGCGATGCGGGCTTCCGTGGCGTTCTCGCCGGCCAGCGTCACGGCGATGTCGCCGGGCAACAGCTTCAGGAGGCCGAAGACCAGGAAGGTCGCCAGGAACACCACCGGCACCGCCTGCAACAGGCGGCGCGGCAGCATGGCGAGGGAGCGGCGGGTCATGGGTAGCTCCCGCTCACGCCTTGAACGACACGTCCTCGAACTTCGGCTTGCCGAGCAGGTTGGAGCGGAAGCCCTGCACCTTGCCCGACGCGGCGATGATGTCGAAGCGGAAGGCCAGCGGGATCGCCAGCACGTTCTCCATGACGATGCGCTGCACCTTGGCCAGCGCCGCCGTGCGCTCCGCCAGGTCGCTGCTGCGCCGGCTTTCCGCCAGCGCCTCGGTGAAGCCGGCGGGCGGGGCGGCGCGGCCGGAATTGAAGTAGGCGCCCTCCAGGAACATCAGCGCGTAGGCCTGGCTGGGGTCCGGGCGGCCGGTCCAGGCGGACAGCAGGAGGTCGCCCTGCTTCTCCGCGCCGAAGAAGCGCCCCGACGCCTCGGCGATCGGGCCGTTCACGAAGCGGCCGCGGATGCCCACCTTGCGGAACATCTCCATCAGCACCTCCTGCCGCTGCACCGACGCTTGGTCGTTGTAGCCGCGCAGGTCCAGATCGAGCCCGTCGGCATAGCCGGCCTCGGCCAGCAGCTTCTTCGCCTTGTCGGGGTCGTAGGCGCTGAGCGTCGCAACGTCCTTGTCGAAGGCCCAGTGGGCGCTGGGCAGGCACATGTACGCCGGCTCGCCGGTGCCGGCCATGGTGGCTTCCACGAAGGTCTTGCGGTCGATGGCGTGGTTCAGCGCCTGGCGCACCCGCACGTCGTTCAGCGGCTTGCGGCCGTAGTTGATGTAGAGCTGGAAGGCGTACAGCGTCGGCCCGGACACCAGCGTCAGCGCCTTCGACTTCTCGATCAGCGGGCGCTGCCGTTCGGAAAGCTGGTAAGCCACGTCCGTCTGGCCGGAGATGGCGGAGCGCAGGCTGGTCGACCCGTCTGGGATGATCTGGAACTCGATGCCCTCCAGCAGCGGCCGGCCGGATTTCCAGTAGCGCGGGTTGCGCTTGACGGTGATGCGTTCGCCGTCGGCCCAGCTGGCGAAGGCCCATGGGCCGCTGCCCACGGGGTTGCGGTCGTGGTCCTTGCCCATCGCCTCGATCGCCTTGGGCGACGCGATCATGCCCGCGCGGTCGGACAGGATCAGCGGCAGCGCCGTGTCCGGCTGGCTCAAGCGCAGCGTGACGCTGTTCGGCCCCGACACCTCGACCGCCGCGACGTTGACCAGATCCGCCTTGATGTTGGAGCGCGGGTCCTTGCGCGCGCGTTCCAGGTTGAAGCGCACGGCCTCCGCGTCGCACGGCGTGCCGTCGTGGAACGTGACGCCGTCGCGCAGCGTCAACACCATCGTGGTGGGATCGGGGAAGGCCCAGGACTGCGCCAGCCCCGGCTTGGCCTTCAGCGTCTCGTAGTCCCATTCCACCAGCGTGTCGTACAGCGTGTAGAGGAACACGAGGTCGGACCCCGCACCGCCGGTCGCCGGGTCCAGGCTGGACGGGTTGGCGTTCGCCGCCACCCGCAGCACCCCGCCCGGCGCCCCCTGCGCGAACGCCGGCCCGCCGGCGAGGCCGACGAGCGCGGTGCCGGACAGAAGCTGGAGAACGTCGCGCCGGCCGAAGACGGGCAGCCGGGACTCGTCACCGTGGTTCATGCTTTCCTCCCTTCGTGTTTTTTGTGTCCTGGTCGTCAGCGCCCGTCCGGCGCCGCGAAGTGGCAGGCGACCCAGTGGTCGGGCGCCAACTCGCGCCACTCCGGCTCGCGCTCGGCGCACAGGGGTGTCGCGCGCGGGCAGCGGGTGCGGAAGCGGCAGCCCGACGGCGGGGCGATCGGGCTGGGGATCTCGCCGGTCAGGCGAATGCGCCGGTCCTCGCGCAGGTGCGAGGGCAGGGGCACCGGCTCCGCCGACAGCAGCGCTTGCGTGTAGGGATGCAGCGGCGCCTCGGTCACCGCCTCGGCCGGGCCAAGTTCCATGTAGCGGCCGAGGTACATGACCGCCACCCGGTCGCTGATGTGCGCCACCACCGAGATGTCGTGCGTGATGAAGACGTACGTCAGGCCCAGCTCGCGCTGCAGCCGGGCGAACAGGTTCAGGATGTCGCCGCGGATGGAGACGTCCAGCGCCGCCACCACCTCGTCGCAGACGATCAGGCGCGGGCGCAACGTCAGCGCGCGGGCGATGTTGGCGCGCTGCTTCTGCCCGCCCGACAGCTGGTGCGGGTAGCGAAGCGCCAGCTCCGACGCCAGCCCGGCACGCTCCAGCGCCTCCATGGCGAGGTCGCGGCGCGTGCGCCCGTCGCCCTCGCCGACGATCTCCAGGGGCTCCAGCAGGCTCTGCAGGATCGTCATGCGCGGGTTCAGCGCCGCGTTGGGGTCCTGGAAGACGATCTGGTAGTCGCGCCGCCGCCGCCGGTGCTCCCGCGCACCCAGCGTCCGCAGATCCTGTCCGTCGTGCCGGATGGTGCCGGTGGTGGGGGGCACGAGGCCGACCAGCGCGCGGCCGATGGTGGTCTTGCCCGACCCGGATTCGCCGATGATGCCGAACGTCTCGCCCGGCCGCACGGTGAAGGCAACGCCGTCCACCGCCTTCACCGTCTCCCCGTCCTTCGTCGGGAAGCGGATGCGCAGGTCGTCGACCCCCAGGACCGGCGTCATTGCACCACCCCCGGCAGGGCGAGGTCGGCGTGGCGCCAGCAGCGCACGCGGCGGTCCGGCCCGGCGGCCTGCATCGGCTGTTCCTGCTCGCAGCCGGCCACCGCATGGGCGCAGCGCTGGCGGAAGCGGCAGCCGGACGGCATGGCGTTCGGCGACGGCACCCGGCCGGGGATGGAGGGCAACGCGTGGCGCCGTTCCGCCAGCCGCGGCAGGGATCGCATGAGGCCGGAGGTGTAGGGGTGGCGCGGGCGCGTCAGCACGTCGTCCACCGGCGCGTCCTCCACCACCTCGCCGGCGTACATGGTGATCATGCGCGTGCAGGTCTCGGCCACCACGCCCAGGTCGTGGGTGATGAACAGCAGCGCCGTGCCGGTGCTTTCGCTCAGGTCCCGCAGCAGGTCGATGATCTGCGCCTGCACGGTAACGTCCAGCGCCGTCGTCGGCTCGTCCGCGATCAGCAGCTTGGGCCGGCAGATCAGCGCCATGGCGATCATCACCCGCTGGCGCATGCCGCCGGACAGCTGGTGCGGGTATTCGTCGTAGCGGCGCTCGGGTGCCGGGATGCCGACCTTGGCCAGCATCTCCACCGTCCGCGCCCGCGCCTCCGCCCGCCCGACGGGTTCGTGGGCGCGCAGCGTCTCGGCGATCTGCTCGCCTACCGTGAAGACAGGGTCCAGCGCGCTCATCGGTTCCTGGAAGATCATGCCGATGTCGCGCCCGCGGATGGCGCGCAGCCGGCGCGGCGGCAGCGTGGCGAGGTCCTGCCCGTCGAACAGGATGCTGCCCTCAATGCTCGTGGTGGCGGGCGGCAGCAGGTGCAGGATCGACAGGCCGGTCACCGACTTGCCGCACCCCGTCTCGCCCACCACCCCGACCCGCTCGCCGCGCCGGATGGCGAAGCTGACGTCGCGGGTCACCCGCGTCTCGCCCATGCGGGTGCGGAAGCTGACGCCCAAGCCCCGGACGGCAAGCAGCGCGTCGCCCTCCGGGGGCGCCGTGGTGGAGGGGAGGGCGTCGGGCATGGTCGTCCGCATGGGAGGCCGGGGGCTCGTTTGGTGCGTGTACCAAACAGTCTGCGGAGCGAGCGTACAATTGTCAACAATTGACCGTCGACAATGTGCGCCTCTCCATCCGGCGGAATTGCGCAGCACCACGGTTGCCGATAGAAGGGACGGCAGGCACACCGTGACCGACTGGTGGATCCCATGGACAAGCTGCACGCCATGCGCGTCTTCGTCCGCGTCGTCGAGGCGAACAGCTTCTCGAAGGCGGCGGACACGCTGGGCCTGCCCCGCGCCTCGGTCACCACGACGATCCAGAACCTGGAGGCGTCGCTGGGCGTGCGCCTGCTCCAGCGCACCACGCGCAAGCTCAGCCTGACGGTGGACGGTGCGGCCTACCTGGAAGGGGCCAACCGCATCCTGTCGGAACTGGAGGAGATCGAATCGACCTTCACCAGTGCGCGCACCACGCCGCGCGGGCGGCTGCGGGTGGACATGCCGGGCTCCATCGGGAGGCTGGTGATCATCCCGTCCATTCACGAGTTCCACCAGCGCTATCCCGACATCGACATCATGATCGGCCTCAGCGACCGGCCCATCGACCTGATTCAGGAGGGGGTGGACTGCGTCATCCGTGTCGGCGCGCTGGAGGATTCCAGCCTCGTGGCGCGCCGCATCGGCGCCATGCAGCCGGTCACCTGCGCCAGCCCCGCCTACCTCGCCAAGCACGGCGAGCCCGCCAGCATCGAGGAGCTGCAGGACCACCACGTGGCGGTGAACTACTTCGGCAGCCGCACCGGCCGCGCCCTCAACTTGTGCTTCGAGCGCGACGGCCAGACGATCGAGGTGGCGATGAAAGGCGCCGTCGCGGTCAACGACGCCGACGCCTACGTCACCTGCGGGCTGGAGGGGCTGGGCGTGCTGCAGCCCGCCCGTTTCATGGTGCTGCCGCACCTGCGCAGCGGTGCCTTGCGCGAGATCCTGACGCAATGGCGTCCGCCGCGCATGCCCGTCTCCGCCGTCTACCCGCACAACCGCCACCTGTCGCCCAAGGTCCGCGTGTTCGTCGACTGGGTGGCCGAGCTGTTCGAGCGCTGCCCGCTGCTCCAGGGCGAGGACATCGACGACGACCACTGCGCCACCACCGGGGCCAAGGCACCCGTGCCAGTTCTGGTCGGCGAACGCGACACGGAGTGCGACTGCGTCGTGTGACGGCGGAAGCCTGTCGGGAAGGGCCGCCGTGCCAAGTCGGGGTTCTCACGAAGCAACGAAGGTCACCAAGCACACAAAGACGGTTTCGGCATGGTGCGTATCGACGGTTGTGCCGGCGCCTCTTCGTGCCCTTATGTTCTCTTTGTTGCTTTGTGATCCTGACGTCCGGCACAGCCGACGCTTTTCATGCCCGCCGTTACCCGCCGGGTAATCGCGTTGCCGTAATCCCCTCTGATATGAATGAAGCGTGCTCGGACGGGGCGATTGTTCGTCCCGGCTGAATTGTGTTCACGGGGCCAGCCGCTTTATCCGAGCCCCCTGCTTGGACAAATTGCTGTGCGCTGCACTGCGGGAGCGACCGCGCTCCCCGTCCCGCACACCTCCGAACCGCAGGAAGACCCATGTCCGCAACGCGTGCACGATTCGCAGTTCTCCTGGCGGCCGGTGTGTCCATCGCCGCCGTCGCCGGCCTCATGACCGTGCGCAGCCCCGCCGACGCCCAGACGACCAGCGAGAAGGCTGCCCCCGCCCCCATGGTGGCTGAGGTGGACGTCGCCCCCGTCCTCGCCCGCCCGGTGACCGACTGGCAGTCCTACTCCGGCCGGCTGGAGGCGGTGGACCGCGTCGAGATTCGCCCGCAGGTCCCCGGCACCATCGTCGCCGTGCACTTCCGCAACGGCGCACTGGTTCGCCAAGGCGACCCGCTGTTCACCATTGACCCGCGCCCCTATCAGGCCGAGGTGGCGCGGGCGGAAGCCCAGGTCGCCGCCGCCCGCGCCCGCGTCAGCTTCACCGCCGCCGACCTGGAGCGCGCACGGCGCCTGATCAAGGACAGCACCATCTCCCGCAGCGCCATGGACGAGCGGGAGAACGCCGCCCGCGAAGCCGCCGCCAACCTGCAGGCGGCGGAAGCCGCGCTGGAGATCGCCCGCCTCAACCTCGGCCACACGCAGGTGACCGCCCCGGTGTCCGGCCGCGTGTCGCGGGCGGAGCGCACGGTGGGCAACGTGGTCGCCGCCGGTGCGGCGGCGGAGCCGCTGACCACCCTGCTCTCCGTCACCCCCATCTACGCCGCCTTCGACGTGGACGAGCAGACGTACCTGCGCCACATCGCCTCGGTGAAGGACGCCGCCGACATCCCCGTGCGCCTGGGCCTCGCCAACGAGGAGGGCCACCCGCGCGAGGGCGTGGTGGAGCACGTGGACAACCGCCTGGACAGCGTGTCCGGCACCATCCGCGTGCGCGCCCGCTTCGACAACCCGGAGGGGCGTCTGGTCCCCGGCCTGTACGCGCGGCTCAAGGTCGGCAGTACGACGTCGTATGACGCGCTGCTGGTCGACGACCGCGCCGTCGGCACCGACCAGGACAAGAAGTTCGTCCTGGTCGTCGGGCCGGAGGACAAGGTGGAGTACCGGGCGGTGAAGCTCGGGCCTTTGCAGGACGGGTTGCGCGTCGTGACGTCCGGCCTGACGGGGGGCGAGCGCATCGTCGTCAACGGCATCCAGCACGCCCGCCCCGGCACCCAGGTGCGCCCGAAGATGGTCGCCATGGGGAACCAGAAGACCCAGACCGCGGCCGTGCCGTAATTCTCAAATCCCCTCTCCCGGGACGGGAGAGGGATTTAAGAAAAGGTCCCCACCATGAACATCTCCAAGTTCTTCATCGACCGCCCGATCTTTGCCGGCGTGCTGTCGGTGGCCCTGTTCCTGGCGGGGGCCATCGCGATGTTCCGGCTGCCGATCTCCGAATACCCGGAGGTCGTGCCCCCCTCCGTCGTCGTGCGCGCCCAGTTCCCCGGCGCCAACCCCAAGGTCATCGCCGAGACGGTCGCCTCCCCGCTGGAGGAGCAGATCAACGGCGTCGAGAACATGCTGTACATGCAGTCGCAGGCGAACAGCGACGGCAACATGGCGCTGACCGTCACCTTCCGCCTGGGCACCGACCCGGACAAGGCGCAGCAGCTGGTGCAGAACCGCGTGGCCCAGGCCATGCCGCGCCTGCCGGCCGACGTGCAGCGGCTGGGCGTGACCACGGTGAAAAGCTCGCCTACGCTCACCATGGTCGTGCACCTGCTCTCCCCCGACGACCGCTACGACATGACGTACCTGCGCAACTACGCGCTGTTGAACGTCAAGGACCGGCTGTCCCGCATCGGCGGTGTGGGCGAGGTGCAGGTGTGGGGGGCCGGCGACTACGCCATGCGCGTCTGGCTCGACCCGCAGAAGGTGGCGCAGCGCGGCCTGACGGCCACCGACGTGGTGGCCGCCATCCGCGAGCAGAACGTCCAGGTGGCGGCCGGCGTCATTGGCGCCTCCCCCTCCCCGCCGGACGTGCCCTTGCAGCTGAACGTCAACGCCCGTGGCCGGCTGAAGACGGCCGAGGAGTTCGGCGACGTCATCCTGAAGACCGCCCCCGACGGCGGCGTCACCCACCTGCGCGACGTGGCGCGGGTGGAGCTGGCGGCGGCCCAGTACGGCCTGCGCTCGCTGCTCGACAACAAGCCGGCGGTGGCGCTGGGCATCAACCAGACGCCGGACGCCAACGCGCTCGCCATCTCCGACGAGGTGCGCGCGCTGATGGCGGAGCTGAAGGCCGACATGCCGGACGGCGTCGACTACTCCATCGTCTACGACCCCACGCAGTTCGTCCGCTCAAGCATCGAGGCGGTGGTGCACACGCTGCTGGAAGCGGTGGCGCTGGTCGTGCTGGTGGTGATCGTCTTCCTGCAGACCTGGCGGGCGTCCATCATCCCGCTGCTGGCCGTGCCGGTGTCCATCGTCGGCACCTTCTCGCTGATGTACGCCTTCGGCTATTCCATCAACGCGCTGTCGCTGTTCGGCATGGTGCTGGCCATCGGCATCGTGGTGGACGACGCCATCGTCGTGGTCGAGAACGTGGAGCGCAACATCGCCTCCGGCCTGTCCGCGCGCGACGCCACCATCCGCGCCATGCAGGAGGTGAGCGGTCCCATCATCGCCACCGCGCTGACGCTGGTCGCCGTCTTCGTCCCGCTGGCCGCCATGTCCGGCCTGTCGGGGCAGTTCTACAACCAGTTCGCGATGACCATCGCGATCTCCACCGTCATCTCCGCCTTCAACTCGCTGACCCTGTCGCCGGCCCTGGCCGCCATCCTGCTGCGCGGGCACGACCAGCCGCAGGACTGGCTGACGCGCGCCATGAACCGCGTGTTCGGCGGCTTCTTCCGCCTGTTCAACCGCGTCTTCCAGCGCTCCTCCGACGCCTACGGGCATGGCGTGGGCGGGGTGGTGCGGCACAAGGGGGCGATGCTGGCGGTCTACGCGCTGCTGCTGGGCGCCACGGTGATGCTGGGCCGCGCCGTGCCCACCGGCTTCATCCCGATGCAGGACAAGGAGTACCTGATCAGCTTCGCCCAGCTGCCCAACGGCGCCTCGCTGGACCGCACCGAAGCCGTGATCCGCGAGATGACCGACATCGCGCTGAAGCGCCCCGGCGTGCAGAGCGCGGTGGCCTTCCCGGGGCTGTCGGTCAACGGCTTCACCAACAGCTCCAGCGCCGGCATCGTCTTCGTCACGCTGAAGCCGTTCGCCGAGCGCGGCGACCCCAGCCTGTCGGCCGGTGCCATCGCCATGGACCTGCAGAAGCGCTACGCCGGTCTGAAGGAGGCGTTCGTCGCCATCTTCCCGCCGCCGCCGGTGATGGGCCTGGGCCAGCTGGGCGGCTTCAAGATGCAGCTGGAGGATCGCGGCAACCTCGGCTACGAGGCGTTGAGCCAGGCGGTGGCTGCCTTCACCGCGCGCGCCGCGCAGACGCCGGAGCTGGGGCCGACCTTCTCCAGCTACCAGATCAACGTGCCGCAGCTCGACGTCGACCTCGACCGCGTGAAGGCCAAGCAGCAGGGCGTGTCGATCGGCGACGTGTTCGACACCATGCAGATCTACCTGGGCTCGCTGTACGTGAACGACTTCAATGCCTTCGGCCGCGTCTACCAAGTGCGGGTGCAGGCCGATGCGCCGTTCCGCGCCCAGGCCGACGACATCGGCCTGTTGAAGACGCGCAACGATCAGGGCGCCATGGTGCCGCTGTCCTCGCTCGTCACCGTGCACCCGAGTTATGGGCCGGAGATGGTCGTGCGCTACAACGGCTACACCGCGGCCGACATCAACGGCGGCCCGGCCCCCGGCTTCTCCTCGGGTCAGGCCGAGGCGGCGGCGGAGCGCATCGCGGCCGACGTGCTGCCGCGCGGCGTGAAGTTCGAATGGACCGACCTGACCTACCAGCAGATCCTGGCCGGCAACGCGGCACTCTGGGTCTTCCCGATCAGCGTGCTGCTGGTCTTCCTGGTGCTGGCGGCACAGTACGAAAGCCTGACGCTGCCGCTGGCCATCCTGCTGATCGTGCCCATGAGCCTGATGTCGGCGTTGGCCGGCGTGTGGCTGACCGGCGGGGACAACAACATCTTCACGCAGATCGGCTTCATGGTGCTGGTCGGCCTGTCGGCCAAGAACGCCATCCTGATCGTCGAGTTCGCGCGCGAACTGGAGCACCACGGCCGCACGGCCGTGCAGGCGGCGATCGAGGCCAGCCGGCTGCGCCTGCGCCCCATCCTGATGACGTCCATCGCCTTCATCATGGGCGTGGTGCCGCTGGTCACCTCGACGGGTGCGGGGGCGGAGATGCGGCACGCCATGGGCGTGGCGGTGTTCTCCGGCATGATCGGCGTGACGCTGTTCGGTCTGGTGCTGACGCCGGTGTTCTACGTGCTGCTGCGCCATCTGGTGGGCGCAGGGCGGACGGCGGCGGCCCCGGCGCATGGCGGGATGGGGGTGGCGCCGGCGGAGTGACGGTCCCGCCGCGCGCTTGCCCCCGCCCGTGTCGTTCTCGAATTGACAATTTTCCTATCGACCGCCATGGTGACGGTGGTAGATCGGAACGAGGGGCTGCGGAAAATGAAGCGAATGGCCGGATGCGACACCCCCACCCAAACCGTATCATCCGGTAACATTGGGTAACATTTCCCCGGCTGGCGCCAACCGTCCCCCGACCGCTTAGGCCAAATCGGCGAGGATCCTCGCCATCTTTCCGGGGATGTTGGCGTGCGTATGATGTTAAGCTCGGCGGTCTGGCAAGAACACGACCCCAACGACATGGAACGACGGGAGGGAGAGGGATGATCACGTCGCGCGCGGCGGTGGCCTGGGAAGCGAAGCGGCCGCTGGAGATCGAGGAGGTCCAGGTGGCGCCCCCGAAGGCGGGCGAGGTGCTGGTGCGCATCGTCGCCACCGGTGTGTGCCACACCGACGCCTACACCCTGTCCGGCATGGATTCCGAAGGCGTCTTCCCCAGCATCCTCGGCCACGAGGGCGCCGGCGTGGTGGAGGAGGTGGGGCCGGGCGTCACCTCCGTGCAGGTGGGCGACCACGTCATCCCGCTCTACACGCCGGAATGCGGCAAGTGCAAGTTCTGCCTGTCCGGCAAGACCAACCTGTGCCAGGCCATCCGCGCCACCCAGGGCAAGGGCCTGATGCCGGACGGCACGACCCGCTTCACCTGCAAGGGCCAGCCGATCTTCCACTACATGGGCACCTCCACCTTCTCCGAATACACGGTGTTGCCGGAGATCGCGGTGGCGAAGATCAACAAGGCCGCCCCGCTGGAAAAGGTCTGCCTGCTGGGCTGCGGCGTCACCACCGGCATGGGGGCCGTGATGAACACGGCGAAGGTGGAGCCGGGTGCCACGGTCGCCGTCTTCGGCCTGGGCGGCATCGGCCTGTCGGCCATCATCGGCGCGGTCATGGCCAAGGCGTCGCGCATCATCGGCATCGACATCAACCCGTCGAAGTTCGAGATCGCGAAGCAGCTGGGCGCCACCGACGTGATCAACCCCAAGGACTACGACCGCCCGATCCAGGAGGTTCTGGTCGAGCTGACGGACGGCGGCGTCGACTATTCCTTCGAATGCATCGGCAACGTGCAGGTGATGCGCGCGGCGCTGGAATGCTGTCACAAGGGCTGGGGCGAATCCGTCATCATCGGCGTGGCCGGGGCGGGCGAGGAGATCAGCACGCGGCCCTTCCAGCTGGTCACCGGGCGCGTCTGGCGCGGTTCCGCCTTCGGCGGCGTGCGCGGCCGTTCGGAGCTGCCGGAGTATGTGGAGCGCTACATGCGCGGCGAGTTCGAACTGGACACCTTCATCACCCACACCATGGGCCTGAACGACATCAACCACGCCTTCGACCTGATGCACGAGGGCAAGAGCATCCGCTCCGTCATCCTCTACAACCAGTAGGGAGACCGGCGATGGCCGACGCGATCACGCTGGTGTCCGAGAACAAGTGCTTCGGCGGCTGGCACCGGCGCTACCGGCACCTGTCGGCGGAAGTCGACTGCGCCATGACCTTCGCCGTCTTCCTGCCGCCGCAGGCGGAGGGGGGAGGCCGTGTGCCGGTGCTCTACTGGCTCTCCGGCCTGACCTGCACGGACGAGAACTTCATGCAGAAGGCCGGCGCCATGCGCACGGCGGCCGAGCTGGGCATCGCCATCGTCGCCCCCGACACCAGCCCGCGCGGCGAGGGCGTGCCGGGCGACCCGGACGGCGCCTGGGACTTCGGCCTGGGTGCGGGCTTCTACGTCAATGCGACCGAGGCGCCGTGGGCGCGGCACTACCGCATGCACGACTACGTGGTGCACGAGCTGCCGGCCCTGGTGGAGAAGGAGTTTCCGGTCACCGACCGGCGCGGCGTGGCCGGCCATTCCATGGGCGGGCACGGGGCGCTGGTCTGCGCGCTGCGCAACCCCGGCCGCTACCGCTCCGTCTCCGCCTTCTCGCCGATCGTCAACCCGATGGCGGTGCCGTGGGGCGAGAAGGCGTTCACCCGCTTCCTCGGCCCCGACCGGGAGCGCTGGACGGAATGGGACGCCTGCGCCCTCATCGCCAACGCCCCGGAGCGCCTGCCGATCCTGGTGGACCAGGGCGACCGCGACGGCTTCCTGGAGCAGCAGTTGCGCCCGGAAAACCTGCAAAAGGCGGCGGCGGCGGCCGGTCACCCGCTGGAGCTGCGCCTGCAGCCGGGCTACGACCACAGCTACTTCTTCATCGCCAGCTTCATCGACGACCACCTCCGCCACCACGCCACGGCTATGGGAGGGTCTTGACCAGGGACTCCAGCTGGTCGGCGCACTGCCCCCAGCCCTCGTGGAAGCCCATCTTCTCGTGCGCCTCGCAGTCCTCGACCGTCCAGTGCAGGACGCGGGCGGTGTAGCGGGTCCGGCCGCCCTCGTCCTCGAAGGTGATGATGCCGGTCATGAAGGGCTTGCCCGAGGGTTCCCAGGCGGTGGTGAAGGCATCGGTGAAGACCAGCTTCTCGTTCTCCACCACCTCCAGGTAGACGCCGCTGTGCGGCATGTCCTGCCCGTCGGGGGAGCGCATGGTGATCGTGGTGGTCCCGCCCGCACGCACGTCCAGTTCGGCGTGCGGCGTCGTGTAGGGCAGCGGCGCGAACCACTGCTTCAGCAGCTCCGGATCGGTCCAGGCCCGGAACAGCTTCTCGCGCGGGGCGTCGATCAGGCGGGTCAGGACCAGCTCGCGGTTTCCGGTCGGGGCGGCGACGGCGGTGCAGGACATGCGTTCTCTCCCTGGGTTGTTGTGCCCATAGGACGAAGGGAGGGAACGTGGCCCGACATCGGCCGCGAAAAAATTTTCAGCGCTCCACGTGCCCTTCCAGCCCCTGGGCCAGCGCGTCGAAGACGGCGCGGCAGCGCGGGGTGGAGCGCAGGTTCTCGTGCATCGCCAGCCACGTGCCGAGTTTCAGCTCGAAGCCGTCGGGCAGCACGCGGACCAGGTCGGGGTCGCGCCGCGCCAGCGCCACCTGGCAGACGCCGATGCCGAAGCCGGCGCGGATCGCCGCCAGCTGCGCCAAGTCGCTGTCGGCGCGCAGCGCGAAGCGGCCGCGGTCGATCCCCGGCACCCGCCGCAGCAGCGCGCGGATGGCCGGCGTCTCGCGGTCGAAGCCGATCACGCTGTGCCGGGCGAGGTCGTCCAGGCTGTCCGGCGCGCCGTGCCGGTCCAGGTAGCGCCGGTGCGCGTGCATCCCCAGCGTGACGGACCCCAGCCGCCGCGCCACCAGGGCGGCCTGCGCCGGCTCCACCATGCGCACGGCGATGTCGGCGTCGCGCCGCAGCAGGTCCTCGACGGCGTTGGACAGCACCAGTTCGATGGTCAGGCCCGGATGCCGCTCGCGCAGCTCCGCCAGGATCGGCGGCAGGACCTCCACGCCCATGATCTCGCTGGCGCTCACCCGCACCACGCCCTTGACGGCGCCGCGCTGGCCCGACGCGGCGCGCAGCAGGGCCGCCGTGGTGGACGCCAGCGCCTCGGCGTAGGGGCGCAGCTCCCCGGCCGCCGGGGTGGGGGCGAGGCCGTGCTGGGAGCGGGTGAACAGCGGGAAGCCGACGGCCTGCTCCAGCGCGTCGACGTGGCGCCCGACGGTGGGCTGCGTCAGGCCCAGGGAGCGTGCGGCGCCGGACAGCGACCCCTCCCGCAGCACGGCCAGGAAGGTGCGGTAGAGGTCCCAGCTCGGGTCGGGGTGTGTCATACATTCTTGTATAGTAACCCCACGTCTTCCGTCCATTCCGTTCAGTGCCGGGCCGCGCGATGGTGGCGCCGACAGCGCTGAACGGAGAGTTTTTCATGACCCAGGATCGGATCGCCCTCGTGCTCGGCGCCACCGGCGGCATCGGCGGGGAGGTGGCGCGGCGGCTGCGGGACTGCGGCTGGACGGTGCGCGCCCTGCACCGCAATGCCACCGCCAAAATCGGCGCCAAGACCGGTGATACGGACGGCTTCACCTGGATCCAGGGCGACGCCATGCGTGGCGAAGACGTCGTGGCTGCCGCGCGCGGCGCCTCGCTCATCGTGCACGCGGTGAACCCGCCCGGCTACCGGAACTGGGGCACGCTGGTGCTGCCGATGCTGGACGCCACCATCGCCGCGGCGCGCGCGTCCGGGGCGCGCATCCTGCTGCCGGGCACGCTCTACAACTACGGCCCCGACGCGTTCCCGCTGATCGATGAATCCGCGCCGCAGAACCCCGTCACCCGCAAGGGCGCCATCCGGCGCGACATGGAACGCCGCCTGCGCGACGCCGCGGAAACCGGTGTGCGCGTGCTGATCGTGCGGGCCGGCGACTACTTCGGGCCGAAGGCGGGCAACAGCTGGTTCTCGCAGGGGATGGTGACGCCCGGCCGGGCGATCGCCGGCATCGGCTATCCGGGCCGGCGCGGCGTCGGCCACCAGTGGGCCTACCTGCCGGACGTGGCCGAGACCATGGTGCGGCTGGTGGAGCGGGAGGAGACGCTGGCCCCCTTCGCGACCTTCCACATGGACGGCCACTGGGACGCCGACGGCACGCGGATGGTGGAGGCGATCCGCCGGGCGGCCGGCAACCCGCGCGCCAGGGTGCGCGCCCTGCCCTGGTGGGCGGTGGCGCTGGCCTCCCCCTTCGTGCCGTTCTTCCGGGAGCTGCGGGAGGTGCGCTACCTGTGGACGCGGCCGGTGCGGCTCGACAACGCCCGCCTCGTGCAGGCCCTGGGCGCCGAGCCGCACACCCCGCTGGACGAGGCCGTCCGCGCCACGCTGGCCGGCCTCGGCTGCCTGCCGGCAACGCTCAATGCGCCTTGACGAGCGCGGCGTGCAACGGCGAGGCGTTGCGGATGCAGGCGAGGTTGATCAAGCGGTAGGATTCGATCCGCTCGTGGTAGGGGCTCTGCGGCGAGACCATGGGGTAGAGGCCGTTGGGCAGGATCTTGTAGATCGAATAGTCAGCCAGCATGCCCGACAGCTTGTAGATGTTCAGCCCGGCGATGCAGTTGTGGTGGTTCATCTCCAGGTGGATCAGGTCGACCATGCCGCGGCCGATGGTGTCCTTGGCCCCCTGCAGCACCGCGCCCTCGAACCCCTCCACGTCCAGCTTCAGGTAGGTGATCCGGTCGATCCCCTGCGCCGCCACGAAACCGTCCAGCGTCTCCACCGCCACCTCGTGCTTGGCCAGATCGCCGCTGTTGCGGAAGACGTCGGGGTAGAAGGAGGCGACGGTGCTGCCCTGCCTCGGCGCCGGTTCGTACAGGACCATGTGGTCCTGCTTGTCGCCCAGGCCGATGTTGTGCACCCGGGCGCGCGAATCGCCGTCGAAGCGCGACGCCAGCCGGGCGTAGGTGTGCGGGTTCGGCTCGAAGCAGTGGATCCGCGCGTCCGGGCTCAGGCGGCGGACCAGCCGCGCGAACTCGCCCTCGTTGGCGCCGACGTCGAAGAAGACGAAGTCCACGCCGGCCGCCGCGCACTGGTTGGCGCACGCGGTGAGCAGGCGGAATTCCCCGTTCGCCTCCGGGTTCCAGTTGCCGTAGCCGAGCCCGCGCGTGCTCAGGCTGTGCAGGCGGCTCCACATGCCCTGCAGCTCCTTGCGGGCGAACATCATTTGAAAGGCGTCTTTCCAGCCGTGCATCGTCCCTCTCCACTCCCGTCCGCGCTTAACAGGGGTGTCCGATTAGAATTGCGTCCCCCCGGGCGGTCTACCGCGCATTCGGGGATAGCGCCGGCGGAGCGACTCTCCGGCGCTAATCCTTAGGGCACGTCCTTAGGGCACGCATCGGCGATCAGGCGGTCCAGGTGCTGGCGGATGTGCGCGGCCTCCGCCGCCGTGTGGGCCAGCGCGATGGCGCGGTCGAAGGCGGCGCGCGCCTCCCCGGCGCGGCCGAGTTGCAGCAGGAACGCCCCCTTGGCCCCGTGGAAGTAGAAATAGCCGGACAGGCGCGGCGCCAGCGGTTCGATCAGGTCCAGCGCCGCCGCCGGCCCCCGCACCTTGGCCACCGCCACCGCGCGGTTGAGCGTGACTACGGGGGAGGGCTGCACGGTCTCCAGTGCCGCGTAGAGGCGGTCGATCTGCGCCCAGTCGGTGTCCTCGGCGCGCACCGCGCGGGCGTGGAGCGCCGCGATGGCGGCCTGGATCTGGTAGGGGCCGCGCCGTCGGTGGCGCACGGCCTTGTCGATCAGCGCCAGCCCCTCGGCGATCATGCGCCGGTCCCACAGGGTGCGGTCCTGTTCCTCCAGCAGCACGGCGGACCCGCCGGCATCGAAGCGCGCCGGCGTGCGCGCGTGCTGGAGGAGCATGAGTGCGGCCAGCCCCATGATCTCCGGCTCGGCCGGGAACAGGCGCAGCAGCAGGCGGGCCAGCCGGATCGCCTCGTCGCACAGCGGGGCACGGGCACCGCCGGTGTCGGGGCCGGCCGAATAGCCCTCGTTGAAGATCAGGTAGATCATGGTGGCGACGGCGGCCAGCCGCTCCGCCCGCTCCACCGCACCCGGCGCCTCGAACGGCACGGCGGCGGCGGTGACGCGGGCCTTGGCGCGGGTGATGCGCTGTTCCATGGCGCTGTCGCCCACCAGGAAGGCGCGGGCGATCTGCTTCACCGTCAGGCCGCAGACGATGCGCAGCGCCAGCGCCACCTGCTGCGTCGCCGGCAGGTCGGGGTGGCAGCAGATGAACATCAGGCGCAGCACGTCGTCGCGGTAATGCTCGCCGTCCAGGCGCTCGGCCAGCGCGGCCTCGGCGTCGTCCAGGTCGGACAGCGCCTCCTCGTCCGGCAGCGCCTCGTGCCGGCTGTGGCGGCGCACGGCGTCCAGTGCGGCGTTGCGGCCGACGAAGATCAGCCACGCCGCCGGGTCGCGCGGCGGGCCGTTGCGCGGCCAGTGGCCCAGTGCGCGCAGGCAGGCCTCCTGGAACGCCTCCTCGGCGGTGTCGAGGTCGCGGAAATAGCGCAGCAGCGCGCCCATCGCCTGGGGACGCGCCGCAGTCAGCGCCGCCTCGATCCAGGCGATGTCGGTCATGGCGCCGCACTCCCCGGCTTGAAGACGGCCAGCGGCCGGATCTCATAGGACCCGGCGGAGCTGCTGGCCCGCGCCAGATCCTTGGCGGTGTCGATGGCCTCGTCCAGGTCGGCGCAGTCGACGATGAAGAAGCCCAGCAGCTGTTCCTTGGTCTCGGCGAAGGGGCCGTCCAGCACCAGCGGCTCGGCCCCCTTGCGGATGGTGGTGGCCGCCGTGGTCGGCAGCAGGCGTGCGACGGGGCCCAGGCGGCCCTCGTGGCTCAGCTTGTCCTCCACCACGGCCAGCTTGGCCATGACGGCGGCGTCCTCCTCCTTGCTCCAGGAGCCGACGACGTCTTCGGAATCGTAGCAGAGGATGGCGTAGAGCATGCGGGCGTCCCTCGTCTTGCCTCAGGACGAACGAGTATGCCCGCAGCCGACAGGGGCGTCGGCAAAAAAGTCCGCCGGTTCCGCTAGGACATCGGCCTTATGACATCGGACCCTACGACATTGGGTTCGGCCGTGCGGCCGGATCGGGGGGCAGGGGGATGAACTCGCCGCTGTCCAGGTCCGGCAGCTTCATGCGGCCGGCGCGCCAGTCGGCCTTGGCCTGCTCGATCCGCTCCTTGGAGGAGGAGACGAAGTTCCATTCGATGAAGCGCGGCCCCAGCGGCTCGCCGCCGACGGCGACGACGATGGACGGCGCCAGGGCGGTGAGGACGGCCGGCTGCCCGGCCGCGAAGACCAGCATCCGCCCCTCGCCGAAGCTCTGCCCCTCCGCCTCCACCGTGCCGGAGACGACGTAGGCCGCGCGCTCCGCATGGTCGGCCGGCAGTTCGACCCGCGCCCCTTCGGCCAGCTCCCAGTGCACGTAGAACATGGGGGAGTGCGTCTTGACGCGGGAGCGGACGCCGAACGCCTCCCCGGCCACCAGCCGGCCCCAGGCGCCGCCGTCCTCGATCACCGGCAGGTCCTCCACGCCGTAGTGGATGAAGCCGGGGTCGGTCTCCTCCTCGCGTCCAGGCAGGGCCACCCAGGCCTGGATGCCGTTCATCCGGCCGCCTTCCATCCGGGCGCGCTCGAACCGTTCGGAATGGGTGATGCCGCGCCCGGCGGTCATCCAGTTCACCTCGCCCGGCCGGATCGGCTGTTCGGAGCCCACGCTGTCGCGGTGCATGATCTCGCCCTCGAACAGGTAGGTGATGGTGGACAGGCCGATGTGCGGGTGCGGGCGCACGTCCACCTCGCGCGGCAGGCCGGGCTGGAAGTCGACGGGACCCATGTGGTCGAAGAAGACGAAGGGACCGACCATGCGCCGGCGCGCGAAGGGAAGCACCCGGCCGACCTCGAATCCGCCGAGGTCCTTCCGGCGCTGCTCGATCACCAACTCCAGCATCCTTCTCTCCCGTTTGAATGGATCATCGGCGTTCCACAATGAAGCCGGCGGCGGCGCACGCCAAGCCGGCCATTGGGAGAGGTCGGCCGAATAATTGCCGGACGGGAATTCCCTAAGGCCGCCTGCAACCCCATGTCTTTTGCATCGTTTTCTTCTGCATCGTTTTCTTGTGCATCGTTCACTCCGTCGGCGGGAGGATCGGATGGCGACCCTGAAGGAGTTCGAGGAGGCGCTGAAGGCGGCGGGCAACACCGCCGCGCTGGAGATCCTGGAAAAGCTGCGCGAGCGCGACCGCGCCAGCCGCACCATCCGCCCGGCCCGGCGCCTGACCGGGCGGAAGATGACGCCGGAACTGGCGGCGGAGATCCTGTACTTCCACCGCACCACCAACATGACCCAGCAGGAGATCGCCTTCCACCTGGGCGTCAACCAGGGCCGGGTGAACGAGGTGATCAAGCGCGCCAAGTGGCTGGACGGGAACCCAGAGTCGCCCGAAGCCGTGGCCCGCGACAAGGCGGTGGACCGTGCCAAGCGCGGCGTCGGCATCGCCCCGCGCCGCCCGAAGGCAGCGAAATCATCGCAGAAGGGACCGGCGGAGAAGAAGGTGCCTGTGAAGAAGGCACTGGAAGCCAAGGTGCTGCCGGCCGAACCGCCGGCACAATTGCAGCTCGACGGGTTGTAAGGGCCGGCGATGCGTGGCGCGCCGGGCCTGAACCGCCGCACCCTGATCGGCGCCATGGCCGCCGCCGTGGTCCTGCGCCCGGCGCCGGGCCGGTCCCAATCCCGCGCCCTGGTCGACAAGCGGATCCCGTCGAGCGGCGAGGCGGTGCCGGCGGTCGGGCTCGGCAGCTGGATCACCTTCAACGTGGGCGACGACCCGGAGGCCCGCGCCGCCTGTGCCGAAATCATGAAGCAGTTCTTCGCAGCCGGCGGCCGGATGATCGATTCGTCTCCCATGTACGGTTCGGCGCAGGCGGTGATCGGCGCCGGGCTTGGCACGCTGGGCACGCCGCCGGTCCTGTTCTCGGCCGACAAGGTGTGGATCTCGCCCGGTGCCCGCGGGCCGGACCAGATCGAGCGGTCGCGCCGGCTGTGGGGCGTGCCGCGCTTCGACCTTCTGCAGGTGCACAACCTGCTGGCCTGGGAAGAGCACCTGGACACGCTGCTCGCCATGAAGGCGGCGGGGCGGGTGCGCTACGTCGGCATCACCACCTCGGAAGGGCGGCGCCATCGCGAATTCGAACAGATCATGCGCAGCCGGCCGCTCGACTTCGTGCAGGTCACCTACAACATCCTCGACCGCGAGGTGGAGGAGCGGATCCTGCCCCTGGCGCGCGAGCGCGGCATCGCCGTCATCGCCAACCGGCCGTACCGCGAGGGGCCGCTGATCCGCCGTCTGAAGAAGCACCCGCTGCCGGCCTGGGCGGCGGATGCCGATTGCGCCGACTGGGCGCAGTTCCTTTTGAAGTTCATCGTCTCGCACCCGGCGGTCACCTGCGCCATCCCGGCGACCACCCGCGTGGCGCACGTGCGCGAGAACATGGGCGCCGCCTATGGACGCGTGCCGGACGAGGCGGCGCGCCGCCGCATGGCCGCCCACGTCGCGGGGCTGTGATGTCCGAGTGGTGGACCTACGCCCTGTCGGACTTCCTGCTCTTCTCCCCGCGCACCTACTACCGCCTCTTCGAACTCTACAACGCCGCCGTCTGGCCGGGTCAGGTTCCGGCGCTGGCCTTGGGCGGGGCGCTGGCCGCGCTGCCGGTCCTGCGGGTGTCGTGGGGCGGGCGGATGGCGGCGGCGATCCTGGCCGTGTGCTGGCTGTGGGTGGCGTGGGGCTACCTGTACACGCGCTACGCCACCATCAACTGGGCGGCGGAGTACATGGCGATGGCCTTCGTCGGGCAGGCGCTGCTGCTCGTGGCCATCGGCGTGTTGGGCGGCCGGCTCCGATTCGGGCAGCGTCCGTGGGTGGGGATCGCGTTCGTGCTGTTCGCCGTGGCCGTCCAGCCGCTGATCGGCCCGCTGGCGGGGCGCACGTGGGCGCAGGTGGAACTGTTCGCGCTGGCGCCCGACCCGACGGCGGTGGCGACCCTGGGCGTGCTGCTGGCGGCGCAGCGGGTGCGGTGGGAGCTGTTCGTCCTCCCGCTGGCGTGGTGCGCGGTGGGCGGCGCCACCCTGTGGACGATGGAGGCGCCGGACGCCTGGGTGCTGCCGGCGGCGGGCGGGCTGGCGCTCACGGTCGCGCTGGCGCGCGCCGTCACAGGCCCCAGGTCTTGCGCGGCGGTGGAAAGTCGTGGGAGTCCGGATCGCGGTTGAGGCGCAACGGCGGGTCGATGGCGGCGAGGGCGCGGGTCGCCCCCTCGCGCTGGGGGGTGTAGGACGGGCCGGGAAAGCGCTTCAGCACCATGTCGAACGAGGCGCGCGCCACGTCCCGACAGCCGAGGATGTGGAACATCTCCCCCTGCTGGAGCAGCGCGTCGGCCTCCGATCCCCGGTGGTAGCTGGGCATGCTTGCCGCCACCGAATACCAGCGGTGATAAGCGGTCCACATCGCCTGTACGGCGGGGCCCTCGCATTTCCCGGCGGAGATGGCTGCCTCCAGCGCCCGGCGGTAGTCGGAGTCCGGCGTGGACGGGGCGGTCGCGCAGCCGGCGGCGAGGACGGCACCGGCCAGGGCGGCAAGCGTGCGCAGCAGCGGGGTGGGACGGGTGCGCGGCAGCATGGATCCTCTCCGGCGTTGAGGCGCCGTCCAGTCCACCACGGTCTGGTTAAAGCACGGTTCAAACGCGCCCACCGCCCGCGGACCGGGCGCGTCAAATGGATCGCATGCTGCGGGAACACTCCTTTGCATCAAGGCGCCGTTTGCTTCCATCGCCGGCTGAAAATGCTTCGAAAGTCGAAATAATCTGGGCGGAAGTGAGCGGTTTAACGAATTTTAAAAGGGGCCTAACGTTTGGCTGTGATTACTCCGCCAGTCCTAAGCTATTCGATTGACGATGGGGCCGAGGATTGGTTTTCTGAGTCTGTGACAAGAAAGGGTTTTGGCAATTACCTAAAATTGCCACCTTTCCTTGCAGCACTGATGGAAGTGGAGAATCCCATGCGCGCAGTCCTGATCGAACCGGACGACCTGATTGCTGCCGCCCTTGGCCGGCAGCTGGACCTTGGCAAGATCAGGTTCGATCGAATGGCATGGGATGAACTGGACGCCACGCTGCGCGACCAGGGTGCGGATTCCCTGCCCTGCGACGCGATCATCGTGGGCGGCGTGGCGGATCCGGCCGCCTGCGTCGCGGCCCTGCGCGCCCTGCACGTGACCACCGTCGTCCTCTGCCTGATCGAGCGGCGCTGTGCGGCCACCACCGTGGACCTGCTGCGCGCCGGGGCGGACGACGTGCTGGTGAAGCCGGTGGTCAGCGCCGAGGTGTGCGCCCGCATCGAGGCGACGCGGCGCCGGTCGCGCGGCATGACCTCCAACATGGTCAAGGTCGGCCGTTTGACCGTGTACCTGGACGGCCGCGACCCGGAGGTGGACGGCGAGCGCCTGCGCCTCAGCCAGCGCGAACACGCCATCCTGTCGGTGCTGGCCGCCAACCACCGCCGCGTCGTGTCGAAAGAACACATCTACGACGAGGTCTACGGCCTGACCGGCACCGACCCGCTGGACAAGGTCATCGACGTGTACATCTGCAAACTTCGCAAGAAGATCGCCACCGCCACGAGTGGCGCCAAGTACATCGAGACCGTCTATGGCCGCGGCTATAAGTTCGAGGCCCCGCCGGAGCACGAAGCGGCCGTAACCCAGCCCGCCGCGCGCGACGCCGTCGCCGACCGGACCCGACGGTCCGGCAACGTGGTGCGCTTCACCCCCGCCTCGTATGGGCGCGCGCTGGCGAAGACCGGCCTGATGGCGGTCGGCGGCTGAGCAGCCGCGTTCCGGGCGGCACCACGACGCCGCCCTCCGCCGTCGGGTGCGGCTTTTTCTTAAAAATCCATTTATTCAAAAGCAGTCTTTATTTCGGCAAGGCAGGACTTGGGGCTCGGTTTTACCTGAATCCTTTTACCCAGGTTTAAACCGGGTCGGTCACAGTCGAATTGCCGATGGCGCGCCCGCGGATACGAACGGGAAGGCCCGCGCCACCGGCCCCGGCGTCAGAAAGGCGCCCTGCATCTCACGAATGGAGATACCCCATGGCCTCGATTATGACGAACGCGTCGGCGATGACCGCGCTGCAGACCCTGCGCCGCGTCACGGGCGATCTGGACACCACCCAGGACCGCATCTCGACCGGCCTCAAGGTCAACAACGCCAAGGACAACGCCGCCTACTGGTCGATCGCGACGACCATGAAGGCCGACGTCGCCGGCTTCAAGGCGGTCAAGGAGTCGCTGGAACTCGGCACCGGCACCACCAACACCGCGTCGGTGGCCGCCAAGAACAT
>NZ_DASPMG010000436.1:0-42011 GCF_035627195.1 Azospirillum sp. | reverse complement strand
GCGAGGTGCATGACCTCGGCCGAGCGCAGCAGCGCCTTGGTGGGGATGCAGCCCCAGTTCAGGCAGATGCCGCCCAGGTGTTCGCGTTCCACCACGGCGGTGGACAGGCCGAGCTGGGCGGCGCGGATCGCCGCCACGTAGCCGCCGGGCCCGCTGCCAATGACGATGACGTCGAATTTCATCGGAATCGCCCCTGCTTTGACGTCGCCGCACGTCTTTGAACCAGCCGGCCGCCAGAGCATGCTATGAATAATGACTCATAAACCATTTCCTACACGGAAGCCTGCCGCAGCACAAGCCACAAAATGCGCGCACTATCCAGCCCGACAGAAGGGCTGCAAATTGGCTTGACGCGTAGATGAGTCGTGAGTCATGATTCTACCTAATAGCGGCGAGCACGATCCGATGCCGCCCAATAAGACAGTGAGGTTTCCGTGCACCAACCCGCCAAACCCACGCCTGACAAGCAGTTGGCGCTTCATCGCACCATGCTTCTCATCCGCGCGACCGAGACGGCCCTGTCCAAGCTGTTCGCCGACGGCGAGATTCCGGGCTTCATCCACCTGAGCGTCGGGCAGGAGGCGGTCGCCGCCGGCGTCGTCGGCGCCCTCGGCGACCGTGACACCTTCGCGACGACCCACCGGGGCCACGGCCACGTGCTGGCGCGCGGCGTGGCGCTCGACCGCTTCTTCAAGGAGATCATGGGACGGGCCGGCGGCGCATGCGGCGGACGCGGCGGATCGATGCACGTGGCCGATCTGGCCCTGGGCGTGCTGGGCGCCAACGGCATTGTCGGCGCCGGCCTGCCGCTCGCCACCGGCAGCGCGCTGGCCCACCAGACGCGCCGCACCGGTGGTGTCGCAGTCGCGTTCTTCGGTGATGGCGCCATGGCCGAAGGTGCCTTGCACGAGTGCCTGAACATGGCGGCCCTGTGGGCGCTGCCGCTGGTCTTCGTGTGCGAGAACAACGGCTGGTCGGAATTCTCCCCGACCTCGCGGCAGTTCGCCGCGTCGCTCGGCGATCTCGGCGGCGCTTTCGGCATCCCGCATCGGCGCGTGGACGGCAACGACGTCGCTGCCGTGACCGCCGCCGCCGAGGACGTGGTCGAGGGGGCCCGCGCCGGCGGACCGCGGATCCTGGAGTGCGTCACCACCCGCTGGCATGGCCATTTCGAAGGCGACCCGCAACGCTACCGCAGCGCCGACGAGATCGCCGGCCTGCCGGAGAACGACCCGCTGCGCCGCTCAGCCGCCGCTCTCCTGGCCGCTGGCGTCGGCGAGGAGGCGCTTGCCTCCCTGGCCGAGGCGGTGGACGCCGACGTCCGCGCAGCGCTGGACGCCGCGCGTGAAGACGCCCTGCCCGACTTCGCCGCCGCCTACCGGGACGTCTACACGCCCGCCATGCACACCGCCGGGGCCTGAAATCCAATGTCGAAGCCGCTGCGCTATGTACACGCCATTGCCCAGGCCCTGACCGACGCGATGTCCGAGGACCCCGCCGTGATGGTGTTTGGTGAGGACGTCGCCGCCGCCGGCGGGCCTTTCAAGGCGACTCGGGGCCTGCTCGACGCCCATGGCCCGGAGCGGGTGCGCGACACGCCGATCTCGGAAGCCTCCATGGTCGGGGCGGCCGTTGGCGCCGCGCTGACCGGCATGAAGCCAGTGGTCGAGATCATGTTCATGGACTTCGTGGCGCTGGCCATGGACGCTGTGGTCAACCAGGCCGCCAAGGCGCGCTTCATGTTCGGCGGGCAGTGCAGCGTGCCGATGGTGCTGCGCACGCCGCATGGCGGCGGCCTGAACGCCGGGCCACAGCATTCGCAATGCCTGGAGGCATGGTTCGCCCACATCCCCGGCCTGCGTGTCGCCTGTCCGGCCACCGTGGCCGACGCCTACGGCCTGCTGCGCGCGTCCATCGATGCGCCCGATCCGGTCGTGTTCGTTGAGAACAAGGCCCTTTATGCCGCTCAGGGCGACATCGACGTGAACGCCCCGCGCGAGGTGGGCCGGGCGCGGATCGACCGGCCAGGGCGCCACGCCACCATCGTCACCTACGGCGCGACGCTCTACGCCGCCCGCACCGCCGCCGACCGCCTCGCCGCCGAGGACATCGAGGCGGAGATCATCGACCTGCGCTGGATCCAGCCCTGGGACGAGGAAGCGGTCTTCGCGTCGGTCGCACGAACCCACCGCGTGGTGATCGCTCACGAAGCGGTGCAGGCCTTCGGTGTCGGCGCCGAGATCGCGGCACGCATTGCCGCCGATGCCTTCGACGACCTCGACGCTCCCGTCCTGCGCGTCGGTGCGCCCTTCATGCCCATCCCGTTCGCCAAGTCGCTGGAGGCCGCCTACCTGCCCGGCGCCGACCGCATCGTTGCGGCCGTCAAGACAACGCTTGCCTGACCGGCCTTCGAAGGATCCAAACCATGACCGAAGACAACGCCATCCTGACCACCCGCACCGGTGCCGTCGGCCTGATCACCATCAACCGCCCGGACACGCTCAACGCGCTGGACATCCCGACGCTGCAGACGCTGGAACAAGCCCTGACGGAGCTGGAGGCCGACGACGGCGTCCACGTCATCGTCGTCACCGGGGCGGGCGACCGTGCGTTCGTGGCCGGCGGCAACATCGCCGACCTCGACAGCCGGCAGGGGTTGGCCCATTACCTGGAGTTCGCCGAGGTCATCCACCGCTGCTTCCGCCGGTTCGAGACCTGCGACAAGCCGACGATCGCCGCCGTCAACGGTTGGGCGCTGGGCGGCGGGACCGAGCTTCTGCTGTCGCTGGACGTGCGCATTGCCGCTGACACCGCCAAATTCGGCCTGCCGGAAATCAACCTCGGCCTGTTTCCCGGCGCCGGGGGCACGCAGCGCATCCTGCGGCAGATCCCAGCCTGCCGGGCGCGCGAGCTGGTGTTCACGGGCGACCAGTTCACCGCGGCCGAAGCCGTGAGCTGGGGCCTGATCAACCGGGCGGTTCCCAAGGCCGATCTGATGGCGGAAGCCATGGCGACCGCCGAGAAGATCGCGGCCAAGTCGCCGCTGATCCTGAAGATGATCAAGCGCACCTTCCGTCACGGGCAGGAAATGCCGCTCGGCCCCGCGCTCGCCTATGAACAGGCGATGATCGGACTGGTGCTCGACAGCCAGGATTCGCACGAAGGATGCCGCGCCTTCCTGGAAAAGCGCAAAGCCCATTTCGCAGGGCGCTGATCCATGGTCCAGGATCTGGTGATGCCCAAGCTGGGGCTGACGATGACCGAGGGGGTGCTCGCCGAATGGCGGGTGCAGCCGGGCCAGCCCTTCAAGACCGGCGACGTCCTGGTCGTCGTCGAGACCGACAAGATCGCTTCGGAGGTCGAGGCCGACAGCGACGGCGTGCTGATCGACACCGTGGTCCCCGCCGGCGAAACGGTGGCCGTCGGCACGACGATCGCGCGCTGGTCGGCGAACGGCGAGGACGCCGCGCCTCGGCCATCGGCGCCGCCGGCCGTAACGGCTAGCCCGCCGCCCGCCGTCCAGGAGGGGGAACGAATCCGGTCCACTCCGCTGGCGCGCCGACGGGCCCGCGAACTCGGCATCGACGTCGCGCATGTGACCGGCACGGGGCCGCACGGCCGCATCAAGGTCGCCGATGTGGAAGCTGCGGCGCAGGCGGCGCCGGCCGCCTTTTCTCCCGCGCCGCCCGCCTCCGCACCCGTCGCGGTCGGCGCGCGGGCGAAGCCCGGCACCATGCAGGCAGCCATGGCCCGTCGGCTGACGGCCGCCAAGCGCGACGTCCCGCATTTCTACCTCGCCGCCGAGGCGGAGGTGTCGGAGCTGCTGGCCCTGCGGGAACGCCTGAACGCCGACGCGGGCGCCTCCGCGCCGCGCGTGTCGGTGACCCACATGGTGCTCGCCGCCGTCGCCCGCGCGCTCGCCGCGATGCCGGAGATGGACCGTGTCTGGGACGAGGGCGAGATCGTGACGCTCGGGCGCGGCGACGTCGGCATGGCCGTCGATACGCCGCGCGGGCTGGTCGCCCCGGTGCTGCGCGGAGCTGCGCGGCTGTCGCTCGACCAGCTCGCGGCGGCGGCCGGCGCGCTGACCGGGCGGGCCCGCGACGGTCGCCTGGGCGAGGAGGATTTCCAGGGCGGCGCCGTCAGCGTGTCGAACGCCGGCATGCACAACGTCACCTACATGACCTCCATCATCGCTCCCGGCCAATCGAGCATCCTCGGTGTCGGCAGCGTGCGTTCCGTGTTCCGGCCCGACGCGGCCGGCGCCCCGGCGCTAAAGCGTGAACTCGGCCTCGTGCTGTCGGCGGACCACCGCCTGTTCGACGGCGTCACCGCGCTGAGCTTCCTCAACCGCATCATCGGGTGTCTGGAGCAGCCGTTGCGCCTGCTCCGCACCCCCTGACCCGGAGAACAGTCATGGACTTCCAGCTTTCCGACGAGCAACGCATGATGGTCGAGACCGCGACCCGCGTTGGCGATCAGTTCGGTCTCGACTACTGGCGTGCGCAGGACGCCCGAAAGGCATTCCCAAAGGAGGCGTGGGCCGCCATCTGCGACGCCGGCCTGTCCGGCGTGGCGCTGCCGGAAGAGTATGGCGGCTCCGGCCAGGGCATGCTGGAGATGGCGTTGATCGTGGAAGCACTGTGCGCCGCCGGGGGCGGCGCCACCGTGGCGCAGCTCTACATGATCAACCCGATCTTCGGCGGCGTGGCGCTCGCCAAGTTCGGCTCCCAGCGGCAGAAAGACGCCATGCTGCCGGCGCTGATCCGCGGCGACATCAACTTCTGCATGGCGCTGACCGAGCCCAACGCCGGCACCAACACCCTGGAGATCCGCACCTTCGCCCGACCCGACGGCGACGGCTGGCGCCTCAGCGGCCAGAAGATCTGGATTACCGCCGTACCCGACGCGCAGAAGATGCTGGTAGTGGCCCGCACCCGGAAGCTCGACGAAATCACCCGCCGCACCGAGGGCATCAGCCTCTTCGTCATCGACGTCGAGCGCGATGGCCTGACCCATCAGGCGATCGAAAAGGTCGGTACCAACACGCTGGCGTCCAGCACCGTCTTCTTCGACGACGTGCGCATCGAACCGGACGAGGTGATCGGCACCCTGCACGGCGGCTGGTCCGAACTTCTCGATGTGCTCAACACCGAGCGCATCGTGACCACCGCCGGCTTGGTCGGCGCCGGCACTCTGGCGATCCGGCTGGCCGTGGACTATGCCAAGGAGCGCCGGGTGTTCAGCGACCGGCCGGTGGCTGCCTATCAGGGTATCCAGTTTCCGCTGGCGCAGGCGCATGCCGAGTTGCAATGCGCCCGGCTGATGAACCTCAAGGCCGCCGACCAGTGCGACAAGGGCCTGCCCTACGGCAGCGAAGCCAACGTCGCCAAGCTGATCGCCGCGCAGGCCGCCGCATCGGCGACCGAGCGCTCGATGCAGGCGATGGGCGGCATGGGCTATTCCAAGGAGTACCACGTCGAGCGGCTGTGGCGGGACGCCCGCCTGTTCCGCTTCGCCCCGATCTCGGAGGAGATGATCCTGAACTTCGTGGCCATGCACGACCTCGGGATGCCAAGGTCGTACTGAGAGCGAGACCGGCGGCACACGCCGGCACGTTCGGACTGGGAGGATCGACACCATGGTAAACCTGAGCGCCTTCATCCGCTACCACGCGTTGCGCACGCCCGACCGGCTGGCGGTCGTGTATGGGGAGCAGCGGATCGGCTACGCCGACTTCCACGACCGCATCCTGCGCATGGCCGGCTTCCTCGCCGGGCGCGGGATCGGCGAGGGCGACGTGGTGGCGGCGGTGATGAAGAACAGCGCCGCCTTCCTGGAGCTTGCCTTCGCATCCAGCCACCTCGGCGCGGTGTTCCTGCCGATCAACTTCCGCCTGGCGCCCGCCGAGGTCGCCTTCATCACCGGCAACGCCGGGGCCAAGCTGGTGTTCGCCGACGAGGAGCTGGCCGCTCTGGTCGAGGGGGACGGGCGCGCCGTCCTGGTCGATGCGGCGGCCCAGGCCGACGGCCGGACGCTGGCCGGCGCCGGAGGCCCGGTGCCGGAGATGCGGGTGCGCACGACGCAGGACCTGTTCCGGCTGATGTACACCTCCGGCACCACCGATCACCCCAAGGGGGTCATGCACAGCTACGAGAACTTCTACTGGAAGTGCATGGACCACGTGATCGGCCTGGGCCTGACGGCGCAGGACCGGTTGCTGGTCGTCGGCCCGCTGTACCATGTCGGCGCCTTCGACTTGCCGGGTATCGCGGTGCTCTGGCTGGGCGGCATGCTCTGCGTCCTGCGCGACTTCGACCCCGACGCAGCCCTCGCCGCCATCGAACGCGAGCGGCTGACCGGCGCGTGGTTCGCCCCGGTCATGGTCGGCCGCATCCTGGCGTACCCCGACCGTGGCCGCTACGACGTCACGAGCCTGAATTGGGCGATCGGCGGCGGCGAGCGCACGCCCGAACAGCGCATCCGGGACTTCACCACGCTGTTCACTGGCGCCCGCTACGTCGACGCCTACGGCCTGACCGAAAGCTGCTCCGGCGACACGCTCATGGAGGCGGGGCGCGAGATCGCGAAGATCGGTTCCCCCGGCCGCGCGCTGGCGCATGTCGAGGTGCAGATCCGCGACGACGCCGGCAACGTCCTGCCCCCCGGCACGCCGGGCGAGATCTGCCTGCGCGGACCCAAGGTCACCAAAGGCTACTGGCGCGATCCCGACAAGACGGCGCGCAGCTTCTTCGGCGACTGGTTCCGCACCGGCGACGTCGGCTGCCTGGACGCCGACGGCTTCCTGTTCCTCACCGACCGCAAGAAGGACATGATCATCAGCGGCGGCGAGAACATCGCGTCGTCCGAGATCGAGCGCGTCGTCTTCCTGCTGCCGGAGGTGAGCGAGGTCGCCGTCATCGGCGTGCCGGACGAGCGCTGGGGCGAAGTGCCGGCCGCCTACATCGTGCTCAAGGACGGCGCCACGCTCGACGCCGCCACCCTCGAACGGCACTGCCGCGCACATCTGGCCGGCTTCAAGGTTCCCAAGCACCTCGTTATCCGTGACGCCCTGCCGCGCAATCCGTCCGGCAAAGTGTTGAAACGCGTGCTGCGTGATCCGGCGACGAACGGGTGAGCGGCCCGTCCGATGGACTTCGTCTCCTTCTCCTGTTTCGCAGGAAACTACAATAGCCTATGACTGCCGGTGGTGCGCGGGACGAGTGCACGGGTGAGGACAGGAGAGTATGGCAGCATGAAACGGACCGGCGTTGCCCGTAAGTCTCGGGTGCAGAAATCCGAAGAAATCCGTGAGGCCCTGTTCCAGGCAGCCGCTGAAGTTGTCGGCGAATGCGGATATGCCGAAGCGTCAATTTCCCGCATCACGCAGCGTGCCGACTTGGCGCAGGGGACCTTCTACAACTATTTCACCTCCCGCCAGGAGATCTTCGACGAGCTGCTGCCGGTCCTCGGCGCCAAGATGATGGCGCACATCCGCCAGCAGGCGAACGGCGCCGTCGGCTATAGGGAAAAGGAGGAGCGGTCATTTCGCGCGTTCTTCAGCTTCCTGAAGCGAATGCCCTATTTCCTGCGCATCCTGAACGAGGCCGAGTTCTTCGCTCCGGTCGCGCACCGTCAGCATTTCCACAACATTTCGAGCGGCTACACCCGGTTCATGAAAAAGGCTCGTGCGGCCGGCGAGATCACGGCGGTGTCGGACGAGGAAATCGAGGCGCTCGTCTACATGCTGATCGCGGCACGCGGTTACCTGGCTCTGCGTTACATGAAGCCGGATGGTTCTGTAGAACTTCCGGAGGAGGCGGTCACTGCGTACATGCGGCTGCTCTCGCACGGGCTGGTCTCACCGCAGGGCGGAGACGTTCCAGTAGATCCGAGCCAGGAACGGGAGCCCCGCTGAAAGTTCGACGCGCCGACCGCATAGGGTGGCTTTCTTGCCGCCGACCGCCGCTTCGTCCGGCACGCGGAGGTGCGGGCAAGCGCCCCCGCACTACAACCCCGTGACCGAGACGCTGTTCGGCTCCTTGAAAGTCGAACGTTCGCATGGCATGCGTTTCGAAACCCGGCGGCAGGCCAAGGACGAGGTCATCGACTGGCTGGGCTTCTACAACCACAAGCGAATGCACTCGACCCTGGACTATCTCAGCCCCATGGCATTCGAGGAGACTTGGCGCTGCCCGCACAACGCGCAGGCAGCATAATCCTCCGGCTATGGGAGGCGTTGCACGGGAGCAAGACCACAGGGACCTGTTGCGGCCGCTCTTAAAGTGATATCGAAGATTTAGGATGCTCAGTTGCAATAGGCTTGACGCATACCTCGGGGATGGGTGAGCGTCAATTATCATCAAATCATTCGCGCGCTCAAAAAATACTTATTGATCACAGTATTTCGTTCTGCATACTCTGAAAAAGAACCGTCACCAGGCATTAAATATTTTTGATATTCTGCATTCAAGACAAAAGAAGGCAGAAATACAGCAACTCTGATGCCATTATAATGTTTTGCGAGGACCAGGCCTCACGGTGAGCAGCAGAGCTGCGAATCCTGCGACGCTCAACCCGGCGATTGCGACGGTCATGGGCAGCGCCGTTCCGTTCCCCAACATGCCGATGACGGCGCCAGCAATGCCGCCAACGCCGAACTGCATCACGCCGATCAGTGCCGAGGCGGTGCCGCGCGGCCGAGCCAGGCTCATAGCGGCAGCGGTGGCGTTGGGACCGATCAGGCCGAGGCTGGCAACAACGACGAAAAGCGCGCCGATCAGCGGCAACGGCTCGGACGGTTGGACAAGCGCCGCGCCAAGCAGGACGATCCCCGCAACTGAATTGAGGACCAATCCCAAGGCGAGAATCGTCCGCCCGGAGCAAACCTTCAAGAGGTGGATGTTCGCCTGCGCCGCAAGGATCAGGCCGACCGCGTTCATCCCGAACAGCAATCCATAGTCCTGCGGCGACATCCCGAAAAAACCGATGAATACAAACGGTGAGCCCGCGATGTATGCGAACATGCCGGAAAAGGAGAGGCTGGTGATGAGCGCGTAGCCAAGGAACTGGCGATTCCTGACCAACGCCACAATGGTGCCGCCAAGGTTCATGAATGCCCTGGATGCGCGGCGCTCCTGCGGCAGAGTTTCAGGAAGCACCTTCAGCACAAGCCCGAAGCAAAGCACCCCGAACAGCGCCAGCACCCCGAAAATGGCTCTCCAACCAGCCAGGACGAGGATCTGTCCACCGATGGTCGGGGCGAGCACCGGCGCAAGGTTCATCACCAGCATGATGATGGAGAATGCCCGCGCGGCGGCCTTCTCCTCAAACCGATCCGTGATCACGGCTCGCGCAATGACGACGCCGGCACAGCCCCCCATGGCCTGAAGCAAACGCCCCAAGGCCAGCGACGCAACGTCGGGTGCCAGTGTTATCCCGGCGGAGGCCATCACGTAGACAGCGATCCCAACCATCAAGGGACGCCGGCGCCCGTACCGATCCGAAATCGGTCCGTACACAAGCTGCCCGACTGCCATGCCGACAAGGAAGGTGGCGAGGGTGAACTGCACCTCTCCCGACGACGCGCCGAAGTCCGCCTGAATGGCCGGGAAAGCCGGCAGGTACATATCGATCGAAAGTGGCGCAAACGCCATGACCACGCTGGCGATCAACAGGAGGCGGCGGTCGCTGGGCAAGTTCTGGGACAGTGCGATCTGGGACATTATGACTTGATCCTGGTCAGCGGAACTGGCGCACCGGGAATCGTCGAAAGCGTGCCCCCTTTCGCGCCCTACCGGCTATTCGTCAACGATGGTGTTGCGCGGAAGGAGAGCTGGCTGGCCGCCAAGCGCCCCCCTTTCCGCGGTACGTCGGCAGCATCCGTCAGCGCGCGCCTCACGCTGCGCAGAAGATCCTCCAGCAAGCCCGGACAGTGGTGATCGTCCGCAGGAAGGCCGACGCAGGATTCTCCGTCGCGGATCACCAGCCCCGTCTTCCCATTCATTACAAAGGCAAGAAAGCGCATGGCAATCCTTTCCCAAAACAACACCGATCATCGGGCCGACGGATACACGACGGCCGGCACCGGCCAAGGCCAGCCCCTGAATGCAGGGAGACCGGCCGCGGCGCTTCCGCTCACGGATCGTTCCCGGCAACGGTCAGCAGCGCATCCAGCGCCGCGACCCCGTGCGGTCCGGCGACCAGCGGGTTGATCTCGATCTCCGCCAGACGCCCGTCCGCCAGGAAACGTTCGCAGAGCCCGACGATGGCGTCGGCAAGCGCCTCGACCGGGACGGCGGCGCGGTTTCGAAAGCCGTCCAGCAGCGGCGCGCAGCGCAGTGAGCGGATCAGCCGCACCACCGCCGCCCGGTCCAGCGGCAGCAGGCCCATCGCCACGTCGCCCATGGCCTCCACTTCGACGCCGCCGCGCCCGACCACGACGACCGGGCCGAACACCGAATCCCGCCGGATGCCGACGAGGAATTCCATGTCGAACGGCACCATCTCCTCGACGAGGGTCCCGTCGTAGGGGATGCCGCGCTCCCGCGCCATCGCCTCGAACGACCGGACGGTTTCCATCACCGCGGCGGCGTCCTTCAGCCGCAGCACCACGCCGCCAGCATCGCTCTTGTGCGGCAGGGTCGGGCTTTGCAGCTTGGCGACGAAGGGCGGCGTCAGGCCGGCAAGGCCGTCGGCCCCCTCATCCGGCCGGATCAGCACGCCGCGCGGCAGGGGTACGGCGTGATCGCCGGCGCGCAATAGCGCCTTGCTGTCCCATTCCGTCAGCATGCGGGTGCCACCGTCCGGCTGGATTTGGCTGGGCAGTCCCGTCGGCAGCCTCCGCAAAGCCTGCTGCCGGCGGTCGAAGCGCAGGCTTCCGGCCAGCGCATCGATGGCCGCGGGAATGTCGGCGAACACCGGCAGGCCGGCGTCCTGCAGGCGCCCCACCACCTCGCTGCGCGCCCCGATCCACACCACAACCACGGGCTTGCCCGACGCAGCGCGCGCCGCGCCGATGGCGGCCGCCAGCGTGTCGGCGATGCTCGCCATCAGGCCGACGAACAACACGCAGGCGTCGATCTCCGACGCCTCACCGATGACGGTCAACGTCTTCGACAGCAGGGCCGGGTCCTGGACCACCATGGCAGTCAGGTCGATCGGGTTCTGCGGCTTGGAGAAGACCGGAAGGACGGCCGCGAGCTGCTGCCGGGTCTCGTCGGCGAAGGGCAGGATCTCCATGCCCGCAGCCTCGGCGGCGTCCGCCAGCATGACGCCGGCGCCGCCGGACACCGACAGGACGGCCAGCCGCCGGCCGCGCGGACGCGCGTCGAACAGGAACGGCTTCGCGCGGTCGATCAGCGCCGTCAGGGAGTCGACCCGTTCGATGGCATACTGGTCGAAGAGCGCTTCGTAGAGCGTGTCCTCCCCGGCCAGCGCGCCGGTGTGCGACCGCGCCGCGTCGGCACCCGCCTTGGATCGCCCCGCCTTGATGGCGATGACCGGCTTGCCCGCCTCCGCCAGCCGGCGCGCCACCGCACGAAAGGCTGGCGGGTCCTTGATGTCCTCCATGTAGAGACCGATGACCCTGGTGTCGTCGTCGTCGGCAAGACCGCCCAGGACGTCACCGATGGTGAGGTCACACTCGTTCCCGCTCGACACCCAGGTCGACACGCCGATGCCGGCCTGCGTCACCATGTCGAGCCAGTAAGCGGCCATGGCGCCGCTCTGGCTGACGAAGGCGAAGTGCCCGGGTTTAGGCGGCCGGCCTTCCATCGCCGTGGTGAAGGACGCCACGAGGCCGCTGCGGGCATTGATGACGCCCAGGCAGTTGGGGCCGATGATGGGCACGCCGTGGTGGCGCGACAACTCGGTTAGGCGGCGCTGCCGCTCCGCCCCGTCCGCGTCGAACTCGGCGAAGCCGGAGGAGAAGATCACGAAGCCGCCGACGCCAGCGGCGATGCCTTCGGTGACCGCCTCCTCTACCCGCTCCGCCGCCGTGCCGATGATGGCGAGGTCGACGGGCCGCCCGATCGCCGACAGCGACGGGTAGCTGCGCAGGCCCTGAATTTCGGGCCGGCTGGGATTCACGGGATAGATGTCCCCGTCGAAGCCGATCCCCTGCATGTAGGCGATCGGTCGGCCGGTGAGCTTCGTCGGATCCGACGAGGCGCCGACCACGGCGACGCTGCGCGCGTTCAGGAGGCGACGGACGGCATCACTGCGCACAATCATGGTGTGACTCTTCCCAAGACGATGTGGATACGACTCTTCACCTGCCCGGCGAGCCCGACCAGCCCCTGCGGCGCAAAGCGAATGACGGCGACGAGCAGCACGCCGTAGACGAACAGGTGCAGACCAGGCGTCTGGTCCCCCAGGTTCGAGCGCAGCGCTTCTCCCAAAGGGACGAGAAGCAGCGGCCCGACCAGCGGCCCCCAGATGGTGCCGGAGCCGCCCACGACGGTGAACAGAATGACCTCGATGACGAGCGTAAGGCCGGCGAAGGTATGCGGCTCGACGAACTGCAGGTACTGGGCATAGAAGGTGCCGCCGAGCGCCGTGAAGAAGGCGCTGATGCCCATTGCCGCCATCTTGTAGCGCAGCACGTGGATGCCCACGCCCAGCGACGCCCGCTCGTTGTCGCGGACGCCGCGCAGGTAGAGGCCGAGCCTGGAGTCGTAGACCGCGATCGTGAACAGCAGCACGGCCGCGAGATGCGCCAGGATCACGTAGTAATAGGTGGAATCGCTGCGGAACTGGTACATGGCGGGCGTGCCGCGGATCGGCAGGGACAGCCCGCGGCTGGCACCGAGCACGTCGAGGGTGGACGCCAGCAGGTAGCCCAGCATGCCGAGCGCCAGCGTGACCAGGGCGAAGGATAGCGGCGGCAGCTCGTAGCGCAAGCTCAGCCACGCGATCCCGACGCCCATCAAAGCCGCCACCGCCCCGCCGGCGAACATCCCGATCCAAGGCGTCACGCCGAAAGTGAGCGAAAGCAGGGTCGAGGTGTAGGCACCGGCCGCCACGAAGAGGCTGTGGCCGATGCAGAACTGTCCGGCGATCCCGCCGACGATGTTCCAGGACAGGCAGAGATAGGCGAACAGCAGGGTGATGATGGCGGTGTTGACCCAACTGCCGGGACCGAGGATCGGCAGAAGGGTGGCGGCGATCAGCACGAGGACGGCGGCCGGCAGCCGGTGCCGCAGGGGATCGGCGGCAGTCATCAGCGTTCTCCCAACAGGCCGTGCGGCCGGAACAGCAGCACCAGCACGAGGATGAGGTAGGGGATCATGGCGCCAGCGGTTCCGCCCAGCATCAGGCTGCCGACGCCCTCGGCGACGCCGATCGCCAAGCCGCCGACCAGCGAGCCGATGAAATGGCCGATGCCACCGAACACCATCACGATCAGGGCGACCAGCGTGAAGTCAAGCCCGCTGGATGGCGTCACCGAGAACTGCGCCACAGTCAGCGCCCCCGTGATGCCAAGCAGGCCAATTCCGAGCGCGAACGCCAGCGTCTGCACCCGCCGGATCGGAATGCCCATGAGGGCGGCGGCGTTGCCGTTCTGCGCAATGGCGCGGATCTGCCGCCCGAAGTCGGTGCCCATCAACATGGCGTACAGCAGGATCGACAGCGCCACCGCGCACACGGCGCCGACGACCAACGGCATCGGCAGGATGACGCCGAGGAACTCCAGATGCCGGTTGCTGAGGAACGTCGGCACGCTGCGCTGGTCGCCGCCGAACAGCATGAGCAGCATGTTCTGCTGCACGAACACGAGCCCCAGCGTCAGTTGAGCCCCCGCCAAGTGTCCGCCCGCCAGCACCGGCCGCACGAGGCGGGTGAAGGTCAGCGCGCCGATTGCGGCCAGGGCGGGAAACAGCAACGGCGCCGACAGGTAGGGGTCGGCCCCGGTTAGCTCGAACAGCAGCATGGCGCCGAACATGGACAGAACCATGAAGTCGCCATGCGCGAAGTTGAGCAGGCCGCAGGTGCTGAAGATGAGCGTCATCGACAGCGCGACCAGCGCGTAGATCGCCCCCATCAGCAGGCCCTGAACGGTGGCCTGGGCAATGATGTCAATCGGCATGGCGTCCTCACAATCCGAGATAGGCTTTGCGGACCAGCGGATCGTCGGCGAGCTGCTCCGCGCTGCCCGTCAGGGCGATCCGCCCGTTCTCGATGACGTAGCCGCGCGTCGACACGGCCAGCGACAGGCGGACGTTCTGCTCGACCAGAAGCATCGTCAGCCCGTCGCCGTTCAGCCGCTTCAAGGCGCGGAAGGTTTCTTGGACCATCAGCGGCGACAGGCCGAGCGATGGTTCGTCGAGGATCAGCAGGTCCGGCATCGCCATCAGCCCGCGGCCGATGGCCAGCATCTGCTGCTCGCCTCCCGACAGCGTGCGCGCATGCTGACCACTGCGTTCCTGCAAGCGCGGAAAAAGGTCGAAAACCCGCCGCAGCGTGTCGTCGCGCTTCGGCCGTGCCCGGGGGTTGGAGGCCCCCAGCAGCAGGTTCTCCAGCACGGTCATGCGGGGGAAGACCATGCGGCCCTCCGGCACCAGGCTGATGCCGGCGGTGACCGCGGCCTCGCAGCCGCGCCCCGCCAGCTCGGTGCCGTTGAAGGAAACGTGTCCCGCCGTCGGAGCCAGGAGCCCGGAAATGCACTTCATCAAGGTCGTCTTGCCGGCGCCGTTGACGCCGACGAGCGCCACCATCTCGCCCGTCCCGACGTTCAGCGACACGTCCTGCAACACGACGATGTTGCCGTAGGAGGCGGATACCGCGTGAACGTCAAGCAAGATCCACCTCCCGGCCGAGGTACACGTCGATGACGTGCGGGTCGTTCGCCACCGCCTTGGGCAGCCCCTCGGCGATCACCTTGCCGGCGGCGATCACGACGATGCGGTCGCTGACGTTCATGATCACGTCCATGATGTGCTCGACCAGCAGGAAGGTGACGCCCTCGTCGCGCAACGCGCGGATCAGCGCCACGACGCGCTGCGTCTCCGCCGGCCGCAGGCCGGCCATCACCTCATCGAGCAGCACCAACTGCGGCCCGGTCGCCAGCGCCTTTCCAATTTCCAGGGCCTTCTGGTCCGGCAGGGTCAACTGGCTGCAACGCAGGCTCCCCTTGGTCGCCAGACCGATCTTGGTGCAAACCTCGTGGGCGACCGCCCGGGCGGCCTTCATCGTGTGCCGGACCGACGCGGCCATGGTGAGCACCTCCAGCACCGTCAGCGAGGGGAAGACCTCGACGATCTGGAAGGTCCGCGCCAACCCCATCCGGCAGACCTGCGCCGGGTTCCTGCCGTCGATCCGCGCACCGCGGAAACGCACCGTCCCGGCATTCGGCGACAGGAAGCCCGACAGCATCTGGAAGACGGTGGTCTTGCCGGCGCCGTTCGGGCCGATCAGGCCGACGATCTCGCCGGGCTGCACGGCAAGCGTCACGCCGTCCACCGCCCGAAGCCCGCCGAACTGCTTCACAAGGCCGTCGGCCACGAGGATCCCAGGCGAGCCTCCCCCGTCGGCCCCGAGCGCGCCCGGTGCCGTGGTCGTTATTGCGTTCATGGCGCTTCCCCTATTTGAGGATGGGCTGAGCGGAAGCGACCTCGGGCGGGTAGACCAGAACCTTCTCCCCGTTACGCCACTGCACGAACAGCGGCGTTGTCTGGCGCAGCAGGCCGTTCTCGTCAAAGGCCACGTCGCCGCTGATGAAGGGCAGCACATGCTTGGCCGAGCGTGCGGGGACCCGAAGCGCGCGGAAAGCCGCGTTCACCGCGGCGGCGTCGGCGCTGGCCGCCTTTTCGAATGCCTCAACCGCCAGATGAGCCGCCTGTACGCCGAACATGACGCTCTGGTCGATCACCCGCGTCTGCTGCTCCTTCGCCTGGGCAATGGCCGTCTGCATGCCCGGCAGCGCGGCATCGGCGCTGAAGAACGCCAGACCGAAGCTGGCCGTCAGCGTCTTGCGCGCCACCTCGTCCCCCACAAGCCCCCACAGCTTGTCGTCGGAGAAGCCTGCCGAGCCGCCGATCCACACCGGCTTGTCATAGCCGAGATTGAAGCGAGCCCTGTGCAGCAGGACACCATCGGCCAGATACACCGCCGAAATCACGGCATCTGGATCCAGGCTCTTCACCTTGAGGACGATGGGCGTCATATCCTTCACGGTCGGTTCGACCGGAATGGCATCCAGCACCTTCACACCCTGCGCGGTCAGCGCCTCGGCGGCGGCCTTGGACACCACCTGCCCGTAGTCGTTGTTCGCATAGGTGATCGCCACCGTGTTGATCGTCACGCCCCGCCCGCGCAGCCACCTCACCAAGTCGCCATAGCCTTCGCCGAACTTCGCGGCAGGAATGGAAAGGGTCGCGAAGTACGGCGTCTTGGGAATCACCGTGGTTTGCAGTCCCACCCCACCGACCTGATAGCGGTCTGCCACGGGCATGAAGGTTTCCGCCTCGGGCGTGGAATAGGGGCCCAGGATGAACGACACCCGGTCGTCCGCCATCAGCTTGCGCGCCTGCAGCGATGTCTTGGCCGGGTCGGAGCCAGTGTCGGCGGTGACGAGGACCACCTTGGCCCCACCCAGGCTCTTGATGCCACCCCCGGCGTTGACCTGCTTGATGACCAGATCGACGCCGCGCATGACGCTGGCGCCGCTCTCGGCATAGCGGCCGGTCAGCGGCATCAGCAGCCCGAGCTTCACGTCCTGGGGCTGCGCGACGGCACCGCCTGCTCCAATGAGCAGCGCCAGCGCGGCAAACGACACGCGCTTCAACAGGCTTTTCATGGATCGTCTCCTTCCCTTTTCGGTGTTGTTCGGCACCGGGTTTTCTTTTCAGTTGTGCCTCTTGCAGTCCCACGCGCCGTCGTCCGGCAGCGCCTTCAGCTTGTGGCGTTCGATCTCGCGCTTCGTCACGGAGCGGGGAAACTCGTCGGCGAAGGCGATGAACCGCGGGATCTTGAAGGCAGACATCCGCCCCACACACCAGCGCACGATGGTGGCGGCGAGCACCCTCGTCATTGCGGTGCCGAGGGCATTCATCTTTTCCGCGCGGTTCAGCGTGAGGCGGCGAACGCCGCCGTCGTCGTGGATGAGAACAGCTTCGGTCATGGCGCGGCTTTCCCCTGGCAGGTCACGTGACCGACGATCACGTCCTCGCCCTTCTGGTTGCGCACCCAAACGTCATAGCCGGCATCGTCCGAGCGCCGCTGGCCGCCAGCGGTCACCACGTCGCTCTCGCGCACGGGGCGCACGAACCGGACCCGCAGATCGGCATGATCGACGAAGTCGTCGCCCAGGCTGGCGCGCAGCGACTGCCAGATGAAGTTCAAGGACAGCATGCCGTGGGCGATGATGCCGCCCATCGGCGTCTGCCGCGCGAAGTCGGGATCGACGTGGATCGGATTGAAGTCCTCGGTGATTTCGGCGTAGAGCTGGATCGCGGAGCGGTCGACGCACCGGGACACGGGGTGCAGGTGTTCGGACATGCGCATCTCCTTCACGCGGCCCACAGAATGCTCATGCGCCCACGGAAGCGGACGCCGCCGTCGGTACCGGTTGTCTCCGTGGCGAAGTCGATCCAGCGGCGGTCGCGCTTCAGCTCCTTGCCGGCGCAGGTCAGCGCGGTGACCAGCCTTTCGCCCAGCCGCGGGAGGCGAATCACCTGGAACTGCTGGGCACCATGGACATTGCCGGGCGGGCGAGGCTGCAGGATCTCGGCATAAGCGCGCATGGTCACCGCCGCCATCATGCCGGCCGGCATGCGGTCGCCGTCCGCATCGTCGGGAAAGAGCCGCAGCCAACGTCCCAACAGACCGTCGTCGAGGACCAGCTCGCGCCGCCCCATCTCCGCGCCGACCGGCATGCTGTCGAAGGTCAGCATCGGCCGTCCTCCAGCGGACGGACCTGCGGCAGCGCTCCGCCGCCGGCGGCCGGCTCGAAGAACGCGCCGACCCGCAGGCCGATGCGCAGATCCCCGGCCGGGCAGCCCCGCAGGTTGACCATCATCCGGAACCCTTCGTCGAAGTCGACCAGGGCGATGACGTAAGGAACGTCGTCCTTGAAGGCCGGCGTCGGCGCCCGGTGAACCACCGTGTAGCTGTACACCGTCCCAGTTCCCGCCGAGGGGCGCCATTCGGGCGCACGGCTCCGGCAGCGGACGCAGAAGAAGCGCGGAGGAAACTGCACATGCCCGCATGCGGAACAGCACTGGTGGAGCAGCACGCCGTCGGCGCAGCCCTGCCAGAAGGCGGCGGTTTCCGCTGTGACCCTGGGTTGGGTGCCCATCTCACGCCCTCCCCAGCACAAGCGAGCAATGCGCGGACAGGATGCCGCCGTCACCGTGCACGAAGGCGACCTCGGCGCCGTCGACTTGGCGCCCCTCGGCCTGCCCGCGCAGCTGGCGCACCGCCTCGACCACGTGGAACATGCCGCCGGCAGCGCCGGAATGGCCGTAGGACAGCAGGCCACCGTGCGTGTTGCAGGGCAGCACGCCGCCAAGATCCAGGGCGCCCTCCAGCACGGCCGGACCGGCCTCCCCCTTCTTGAAGAAGCCGATGGATTCCAGCTCGGCCAGCAGGGTGATGGTGAAGCTATCGTAGATCTCGGCGACGTCCACGTCGGCCGGAGTCAGCCCGGCCATGGCGAAGGCCTGGGCGGAGGATTGCTTGCAGCCGAACTCGGTCAGCGTCGGCATGCCGATCACATGCTCATGGGTGTTCATCTGTCCGTACCCGAGGATGGAAACCGGTCTGGAAGGGCGGTCCGCCACGGTGTCCGCCGCGCTGACCACCACCGCGGCCCCGCCGTCGGAGATCAGGCAGCAGTCGAACAGACGCAGCGGGTCGGCGATCAGGCGCCCCGCCATCGCCTGCTCGAGGCTCAACGGGTCGCGGGCCTGGGCCTTGGGGTTCCGGCGGGCGTGAGCGCGATGCGCGACGGCCACCCCGGCGAGATGCTCGGGCGTGACGCCCCACTCGTGCATGTAACGGCGCGCCACCAGCCCGTAGGCGGCGGGGATGCTGATGCCAAAGGGACGCTCGAACTGTGGATGGCCGACCTCGGACAGCGCGGCCACGGCCCCGTCCCGGCTCATCCCGGTCAACCGGTTGTCGCCGCACACGGCCAGCACGTGCCGGCACACCCCGGCGCTGACCAGCGCCGCCGCCTGCATGATGGTGGCGCAGGCCGTCGCCCCGCCCGCCTGCACGGCGGCGCTGTAGGACGGCCTGATTCCAAAGTATTCGCAGAACACCGACGACAGCATCAGGTGCGGCTCGCTCAGCGAATACGCGCACAGCACACCGTCGATGTCGCCCGCACGCAGCCCCGCATCTTCCAGGGCCGCCTGGGCGGCCTCGGCGTGCAGGGACATGCAGCTGCTTCCTTCCAACCGGCCCACGGCGGTGTCCGCGGCGCCCGTAATGACAGCGTTCCTCACGGCTTGTTCTCCTTCGCGTCCTGCCCCGCCACCTGTTCCGTCATGGCGTCCCAGTCGAACGGCAGCGGCCGTTTGCCGAGGAACGTGGCGACGGCATCGCGGTGATGATCGCTCTCGATGGCGACGGCCTGCGCATAGGCTTCGAGATCGGCCAGCGCCCGCTGGTCGAGGTGGAAAGACTGGTTGAGGATGGTCTTGGCCATGCCGATGGCGTCCGTGGACGCGTGCCGGAAGCGCCCGGCAAACGCCAGCGCCGTGTCCTGAAGTTCCCCCTCCGGTATGATGCCGTAGGCGATGCCCAGGGTCTTCGCCTCCTCCGCCCCGACCACCCGAGCGGTGAGGACGATGTCCTTCGCCTTCTGCAAGCCGACGATGCGCGGCAGCAGGAAGAAGCCGCCGAGGTCCGGCACCAGGCCGATGCGCTCGAACACGGCGCAGAAACGGGCGCGCGGCGTGCACAGAATGAAATCGGCGGCAAGCGCAAGGTTGAAGCCGGCCCCGAAGGCCGGGCCGTCGACCGCGGCGACAACCGGCTTTTCCAGGTTGACGAGCTGTTCGAACCAGTGATGAAGCCGACGCACGCGATGACGGTTGGCGACCGCCCCGCGGCGTTCGGCGCTGAGGCTGCGCAGATCGCCGCCGGCGCAGAAGGCGCCGCCGGCCCCCGTGATCACGACCGCCTTCACGTCGGCATCGTCGCGCGCCGCGACCACCGCCCGGCCGATCTCCTCCCGCAGGTCGAGATCGAGCGCGTTGCGGGTCTCCGGGCGGTTCAGCGTCAGCCGCGCCACCCCGTCCAGCACCTCGTATCGGAGAATGGTATCCGTGCTCATAGCTCACAGCTCCAGCGAGCGGGCAATGATGTTGCGCTGGATCTCGCTGGTCCCTTCGCCGATGACGTAGACCAGCGCGTCGCGGTGGAAGCGGCCGACCGGGAACTCCCGCATGATGCCGGCACCGCCCAGGATGCGGATCGCCGCCTCGGTCACGCGCACCGCACACTCGCTGGCGACCAGCTTCACCTTGGACGCGGTCGCCGCGTCGATCGTGCCCTGGTCGACGCGCCAGGCGCCGTAATAGACCAGCCACTTGGCCGCCTCGATGTCGGCCGCCATGTCGGCGAGCTTGTGCGCGATGGCCTGGAAGCGTCCAATCGACTGGCCGCGCACCTGCCGCTCGCGCGCGTAGCGGGTCGCCGCCTCGAAGGCGCCGCGCGCGATACCGATGCAGTTGGCGGCCACACCGACCCGGTTCTCCGACAGGCTGTCGATGATGATCGGGTAGGTGCCGAGCTTGCCGCCGAGCAGCGCCTCCTCGGGAACGAACACCTCGTCGAAATGGATGAGCCCGGTTTCCGAAGCGCGGATGCCCTCCTTCTCCAGCTTGTGGACGTCCACTCCCGGACAGGGCAAGTCGACGAGGAATAGGCTGACGGCGTCCGGGGTCAGCTCCGGCCGGGTGCGGGCCGCCACGGTCAGGAAATCCGCGCAGGGCGCATTCGTGATGTACAGCTTGGAACCGGTGATGCGGAAGCCGCCGGGCACGGCCTGGGCGCGGGTGCGCATGGCACGGATGTCCGATCCGCCATCGGGCTCCGACAAGGCGAAGCCGCCGATGCGCTCGCCGCGCAGGCCGGGCTCGAAATAGCGCGCACGCTGGTCGGGCGTACCGGCCCGCCAAATAGGCCACAGCGCCAGGTGGGTGTGGGCCGACCACGCCGATGCGAACCCTTGGCTAACCCGGCTCAATTCCTCGCGGACGATGCAGTCGGCGATCTTGTCGAATCCGCTGCCGCCATCCTCGACGGGGTAGCGGACACCGAGCAGCCCAAGCTCGCCCCAACGCAGGAAGACGTCCTTGGGGAAGCGCTCGCTTTCCTCGGCGTCACGGACGAGCGGCGCGATCTCGGTTTCCGCAAAGCGGCGGACCGTATCCCGCACCTGCTCGTGCTCGGCGCTAAAGGTGAAATCCATGACGGTGCTCCATTCAACGGTCTGTCTTTTCAAGTACCCAGGCGCAGAGGTGCGCCGGCGAGAAGCGCCTGAATGCGTTGCGTCGTTTCGCGAAGATCCGCCCCCATGTCGGCGGTGGAGTCGGGCGGACACTGGGCGCTCAGCGCCACCGCGGAAATAGCGAGGATGGGACGCTTTGCCGTGTCGAGAACGGCACTGGAGATGGTCGTGATACCGCGGACGAAATGGTCACGGTCCACCGCGTAGCCGGCACGCCGCGCGTCCTCGACCTCCGCCAGGAACCGATCGAAGGGCGGGAGATTGTCGCTGCGCAGTTCGGCGTACATCGCGCGCAGTTCCTCCGGCCGGAAGTCGGCATACCCCGCCATGCAGCGGCCGAGGGCGCCGACGAGGATCGGCAGGCGCTGGCCGACGCGCATGTGGATCTGCACGACCGACCCGGACTGGGACAGGTCCACCAGCAATACCCTCGACCGGCTGACGCGCAACCACAGCGTCGTCGTCACGCGCCAGTGCGCCGCGAACCGTTCGAGTTCGGGATGGACCAGGCGCAGGTAGCCGACCTGATCGAGCGCGCCGCTCGCCAGCTCCACGAGCCCAGGCCCCAGCATGTAGGTCTTGCTGGCCGGATCGAAGCTGACCAGCCCTTCCCCCGCCAACGTCTTCAGGATGTTGAAGCAGGTGCTGACGTTGAGGTCGAGGCTGCGGGCGATCTGGTTGTTCGGAGCCGGCGCCGGCTGCGCCGCAAGGTAGCGCAGAATGGCGACCGCGCTCAGCACCGCGCCCACGGGCTTACCCACAGAAATTCCGGAAGCATCGGCACTCAATTGGCGCCTCCCCTAAATTCTCTATTGAGAATTCAATTCTCTTAGATGAATATTGGTACCGGCCATAGGTGGCGGAGTCAAGCGGCGACTGCCACAGCAGAAGCGGGATAGCCAAACGACCGGTTAAATGCCGGGGGCATTCGAGCCGGATTCTCCGCGAGCCCCCCCTGCAAGGCCGGCGATCCGCAGCCGGCCCATATTCATGAATGGTCCGTCATAGAAATTTCGCCGCGACTCGGGGCTGAGATTCGTAGCCGATCTCGGCACCGGCTTGGCACTTTCCGGCTCATGCGGCCACACTGATTGCATCCTCAACTCGTTGCGTATATGGTTTGTGACTCATGATTCGCAATTATGCCTCGTGCCGAGTACCGCACACCCCATCACGAAAGCCGAAGCGCCTGGACGGGAGTCCGGCGCTTGAGCCTTGGCCAGCATTCATGGTGATCGCGGAGCACGATTGCTTGGAAGAACCCAGAACTGGCCTCAGTGGCTGCAATCGTCTTTAAGCATCGCAAACACCACGCTCAGAATTCGATCGTCCAGAAACACAGCAAAGGAGACGCCCGCAATGCGTACGAGTGCGATCATCGGATCCCTGGCCGTGGCAACCGCCATCCTGGGCACGCAATCAATCATGGCCGCCGAAAGCGGACCCGTGTCAGGAGGGACCGTCAAAATCGCCGTTCTGACCGATCTCTCGGGTGTCAATTCCGCCGCCAGCGGTTCCGGCGTGACGGAGGCCGTGCGCATGGCCGTCGAGGACTTTGGCGGCAAGGTCCTGAACTCACCGATCGAAATCCTGACCGCCGATCACCAGAACAAGACCGACGTGGGCGCCAACATCGCCAACAAATGGCTCGACGTCGACGACGTCGATGTGATCGTCGACGTCCCCAACTCGGCCGTCGCCCTAGCGGTCCAGGACATCGCGAAGCGGAAGGGCCGCGTCTTCATCGCGGGCGGCGCCAGCATCGCCGACCTGACCGGCGCCGCCTGCTCGCCCACCGGCATCCACTACATATACGACACCTACTCAATGGCCGGCACTGCGGCCGCGGCGGCCGTGCAGCAGGTAGGGAAGAGTTACTATTTCCTGACCGTCGATTATGCCTTCGGCCACGCCATCCAGCAGTCCCTCAGTACCTTCCTGAAGGCCGCCGGGGCCACCATCGTCGGCGGCGTTCGTCATCCGCTGGGCGCCCAGGATCTGTCATCGTTCCTTCTCCAGGCGCAGGCAAGCCCAGCCGAAGTCATCGTGCTTGTCAGCGGCGGCACCGATACCCTCAACGCCATCAAGACCGCCAAGGAATTCGGGATCACGTCGGACAAGAAGCTGCTCGCCCTGATGATGGTCGAGCCCGACATCCACGGCCTTGGCCTCGAAAACGCCCAGGGCATGCTGCTGCCGTCGCCGTTTTTCTGGAGCCGAACCCCGGAAAGCACCGCCTGGTCGCGAACGTTCTTCGCCAGGACCGGCAAGATGCCGTCGTTCATCCAGGCTGGCGCGTACTCCTACACCATGCATTACCTCAAGGCGATCCAGGCCGCCGGGACCGACGAGGGCAAAGCGGTCGTGGCCAAAATGAAGGAGACGCCAATCGACGACTGGTTCGCCAAGGGCACGATCCGCCCCGATGGTCGCATGGTCCATGACATGTATCTGGTGCGGGTCAAAGCGCCGGCGGCGTCGAAGGAGCCATGGGACTATTTCGAATTGGTCGACACGATTCCCGGTGATACGGCCTTCCGGCCCATGAACAAGGGTGGTTGCCCCTTGGTTGATCCGTAAGTTGGGCACCGGCCAGGCACCTGCGATATGACCGGAGCCTGGCCGGATGCCGTGCTTCCAGCTTCCTTCAGCGCGGCAGTTTTTTGGCGCGGTAGTACATCTGTGCGCGGCTGACGCCGAGCATGGATGCCGCCTTTCCCATGTTCCCGTCCGACAACTGGACCGCCGCCCGCACCAGCGCCTCTTCAACGGTGTTCAAAGAGCCCGCGCCGTTCTTCAGGATCATACGCGCCCATTCGGCGATGTCGTCCTCGGAAACCTGAGGGTCCCCGCCGTCGTAGTTGCTGTCCAGCAGATCCACGCCTTCCACCAGCGATCCCATGTCGCTGAGGTACAGCAGGCCGCTGGCCTCGAACGAGGCGTCGACGCTGGAGAGGTGGCGAACATCGAGAGCCTCTCCGTCCTCAGCCAGGATTACCCCCCGCTCAATGACGTTCTCGAACTCACGGATGTTGCCCGGCCAGGAGTGAGACAGGATGGCCTGTAGCGCCTTCGGCGTGACGCCACTCACGGAGCAGCCATGCGCACGCGAGAACTTATCAATGAAGTGCTCAAGCAGCGCCGGGATATCGTCTTTTCGGTCTCTCAATGGCGAAATGGTAATGGGAAACACGTTGAGGCGATAGAAAAGATCTTCCCTGAAACGCCCTTCCCTCACCGCCTTCAGCAGGTTTTCGTTTGTTGCGGCGACAATGCGAACGTCGACTTTCTTGGTGCGCGTACTCCCCAACCGCTCCATTTCGCCGGTCTGAAGGACACGTAGGAGCTTCCCTTGCGCCGTCAGGCTGAGCGTAGCCACTTCATCAAGAAACAGCGTGCCGCCATCGGCGATTTCGAACCGGCCGGCCCGGGAATCGCTCGCGCCGGAGAAGGCGCCCTTTTCGACACCGAACAGTTCCGATTCCATCAACTGCTCCGGAATTGCAGCGCAGTTGATCTCGACGAACACTGCGTCCGCGCGGCGGCTGTGGCGATGCACCTCGCGGGCGAACATGCTCTTTCCCACGCCACTCTCGCCCAGGAGCAACACAGTGGCGTTGGTTCGGGCAACGCGCCGCACCTTGTGCATCACCGAGGCGAACGCAGACGACACCCCCACCATACCCCCGTCGGCCGCACCGGCAGGTCGGGGAGCACACCGTGCCACTGGACCTCCCAGACCAGGTCCACCGCTGGACACCGCCACGGGCAGGGACGGCCGCACGACGGTGCGGCCTTCGATGTACTTCAGATCGGCTTCCGGGTCGTCCCATTCGTCGACCGGCTTGGCAACCGCCAAGCAACGCGCCGAGCCCATGGAGCGGCACTCGAGCTCACGAACGAGAATGCGCTTTCCCATTATCGTGCTGAGATAGCCGGAGCTGTAGCCGATCTCCATCCAGCAGCTCGGTCCATGGTTGGGGCCGTATTCAGCAGTGTCGAATTCGTCCTCGACGGAATGCTTCCAGACGAACTCGGCGTAGCACTGTCCCTTGGTGCTGTCGACGTCGAGGCGAAGCGGTTCGACACGGACAATGCCTTGAAGCGCATGGAATTGTCCACCGGCGGCCAACAAGTCCACCATGGAACCGCCGCCGCGAATCTTCCACGCGATGGCAGCGTCGTTGCAACCCGCGATGTATCCGATCCGCGTGAGCACCCCTCGCGTCGCTTCCACGCCGATCATGTCGATCAGTTGCCGGCGCAGCGTTCCAAAGGCATCGGAATGCAACAGGATCATGCGCCGATCATCGAGCCAGATCCGGCCATCGGATGGATTGAAATAAAGCCGCTCCGCCAAGTCCCCGATTTCGGGTTGGCGCACTTCCCGGAGCACACCGGTCAGCGGATAGATCTCTCCTCTCCGAGCATCCAAGGCTGTGCGCGCAGCACGCTCCATGATATTTCCTCCTGGGTTTTTTTGATGGGAGGATTTCGTAATGCCGCGCCGGCTTTGCGGTTGGATGCGGCATTGGTCTGCGGCGGTGCATTATTGGTTCGCACTTCGCCGTCACCGCCCCCCTTGTCGCGTATAGTTTACCCCCCTTGTCGCGTATAGTTTAGCAGATGCTCACGCGTGTTTCTACGCCGCTCCGTCCCACCGGGGCTCCCCCCACCATCTACATCGCGCGAACTTTCTTGAGAAAATCATCGATCTCAAGACGCAGCCGGTCCGCCTCGGCGGACAGAGAGGATGCGCATTCCAGGACATCCGCCGCGATCGACTGAGCGGTTGATGCTGCGTTGGTCATGCCGACAACCGTGTGGGTCACGTCACGGGACGCTTCTGCGGCTTGGCGGACGCTGCCGGCGATGTCCTCGGTCGCGGTGGCCTGGTGCTCCACCGCGGAAACGATGGCGGTGGATGACCCGTCGACCTCGCCGATCCGCGCCGCGATGCCATTGATGGCCGAAACGACATCCCCGGTCGCAGCCTGCACCGCCGAAATATGGACGGAGATATCACCCGTGGCCTTGGCCGTCTGCATCGCCAACCCCTTAACCTCGCCCGCCACGACGGAGAAACCCTTGCCGGCCTCGCCGGCTCTGGCGGCCTCTATGGTCGCGTTCAACGCCAGCAGGTTCGTTTGCTTTGCGATCGCATCGATCAGCTTCACGATCTCGCCGATCTGACCCGTGACCCGCATCAGGTCCTTGACCATTCCATCGGCGCGCCCGGCTTCCGTGGCGGCAGCACCGGAACTGCTCGCCGCGTAGGCGACCTGCTGGCGGATCTCCGAGATGGAGGCCGTCAGTTGGCTTGCCGTCGCCGACACGGCCTGAACGTTTGCCGATGCCTGCTCCGCAGAAGCCATGAGCATCCGGGCCTGGTTGCTGACCTCTCCGGCGCTTGTCACCATGGCGTGCGCCGCACGTTCCATATCGCCACAGGCAGAGGACACGGAGTGAATCATATCCATCACCGTCCGGTCGAACGCCGCGGCCACCTGTTCCATCGCGCGCGTCTTTTGCTCGGATGCGACGCGACTGGCGCTTTGCTCCGCCGTCAACTGACCGGCCTTGATCATGGTGTCGCGGAAGACCTCCACGGCCTCTGCCATCTGGCCGATCTCGTCTTTGCGCTCCATGGCCGGAATTCGCACGGCGGTGTCGCCCCCCGCCAGATCATACATCGCCCGGGTCATCGCCCGGATCGGACGGACGATGGTGCTCTGGGCGAATATCCATGCCAGCAGCGTCATGCCCACCATCACCGCACCGACGACGACGGCGATAAACATGCTTCGCTCGAACTCCGTCTGAGCGTTGTCCTGGGCGGCACGCGCACTCACGATGCTGTAGTTCAACATCCTCTGCAGCATGCCCTTTGCAACGTCGAAGCTCTGATGCCCGTCCCGCATCAGCAGGGATTCGGCGTCTTCCTTGAGACCGCTCTGGTACGCAAGAAGAACCCTTTCGTTGGCCAGCTTGTAGTAGTCCACCTCTTTCTTGAGAGCCTCGAGCGCGGCCACCTCCATCTGCGACAGCGTCAGCTTCTCATAGCGGCCCACTTCGTCGTTCAGCATCTCGAGACTTTCCGCGATGTCGATTGCCGCGTCTTCACGGCCTGCTTCGTCGTTGGACAGAACATAGCTCGACAGGCGGAGACGATGATTGGAGATCGCAGCATCGATCTGGCCGAGCGAAAACGTCGAGGTCAGCCACTTGGCATGGATTTCCCTCGCAAGTTCATTAACGTCTCCAAAACGCTGCATCATCAGCGCTGTTGCCGATATATTTATAGCAACAACAAGAAAGAACGAGAAGATAATTCTTTTTGCTATGGAAACATACCCAATAGTCCTGGACAACCATCGGCTCATCACCAACATTGGCGAATAAAGGACTTTTGCCGCCACCTTAATATTTTGACTAGTTATCACCAACCCCTCCCCGCGTTAGTTTTTAATCAAATCTATTGCCGGGACAAACATCCAGCGAGTATGACGAAGCTCATGCCATGTCGTGGCTCGCCTCCGCAGGGCTTTATGTTTTTTGCCTTCCTCTACCCCTGACGCCGCATGTCGCGGCGGGCCGAGCAAGCGGGCTTTGCGGAACAGAAGGGGCTCTTTTATTTTATCCCGCCCGGGACGGCAGACGGCAGACGGCAGACGGCGGACGCTGCTTCGATCGCGCACGCATGATCGAAGCAGCAGATCGTCGCGTTCGTTCCTGGTCGTGATGGTCGACCAATCCGGAACAGATCCGTGCGCTGTTTACGCCGCCACGGAAATTTGGAACTGCGTTGAAGAACGCGGCGTCAGTGCTTCAGGAAGTCGACGACCAGCCGGTTGAACAGGTCCGCCTTCTCCCACTGCCCCCAGTGGCCGCACTTGTTGAAGACGTGCAGCTGAGCGCTGGGAATCTGTTTCACCAGGCGGAGGCCGAAATCGAGCGGCACGAACCGGTCTTCGCTCCCCCAGGTGATCAGTGTGTCCGCCTTGATCGCCGGAAGCCGGGCGCTGTGGTCCGAGACGATGCGTCCGCTGACGGCCTCGACGCTCGCCACGAAGTTCTGGCAGTGCTTCTCGCTTCGCCGCAGGTTCTCCAGGCGGTTGTTGAAAAGCTCCTTCGTGATGGAACCCGGGTCGTAGACGAAGACCTCCAGCATGCGCTCCAGGTTCTCCCGAGAGGGCTCCCGGTACAGGTTGAGCAGGTGCCGGATGCCCTCGGCCGGGTGGGGATAGAACACGCTGGAGCCGACGCCACCGGCACCGATCAGAACCTGCTTGGCGATCCGGTCCGGATACTCGAGGGCGAAGCTCAGCGAAACTGCACCGCCCATGGAATTGCCCACCACATGCGCGCGGCCGATGCCCAACACGTCCAGGAAGTCGCGCAGGACGCGGGCGTGGTGGACGTCGCGGGGCTCGGTCACCACGATTTCCGAAGACTTGTTGAAGCCCGGCTGGTCGAGCAGGATGACCCGGTAGCCCGCGTCCACGAAATAGTCGATGTTGCGATGGAAGTTGCCCCACCCGCTCGCGCCGGGGCCAGAGCCATGCAGCATGACGACGACTTCGCCGTCGCCCGCTTCGTTGTAATGCAGATCGAGGTCGCCGACCTTGGCGAACTTGCTCGTGGCGGCTTCGCTCAGCTTAACCATTACCCACTCCCTATCAAGGTTGCACTTGGTGGTTGAATCAGGCCAGCCCACGCTGGCCGGCCATGGTGAGGGCGGCGTCCTCGATCATGTCCTCCTGGCCGCCGACCATGCCGCGTCGCCCCAGTTCCACCAGGATGTCGCGCGCGGGCACGCCGTATTTCGCCTCGGCCCGTTTGGCGAAGAGCAGGAAGGACGAATAGACGCCGGCGAAGCCCAGGGTCAGGGAGTCGCGGTCGACACGGATCGGGTGGTCCATGATCGGCACCACCAGATCCTCCGCCACGTCGGCGATTTTGAAGACGTCGACGCCGGTCTCGACGCCCAGCCGGGCGCAGACGGCGACGAACACCTCCATGGGCGTGTTGCCGGCCCCGGCCCCCAGGCCGGCGGCGGCGGCGTCGATGCGCGTCGCCCCGCACTCCACGGCGGCCACCGAGTTGGCCACGCCCATCGCCAGGTTGTGGTGACCGTGGAAGCCGATTTCCGTCTCCGGCTTCAGCGCGTCCCGCAACGGCGCGATGCGGGCCTTCACGTCATCCGGCAGCATGAAGCCGGCGGAGTCCGTGCAGTAGACGCAGTTGGCCCCGTAGCCCTCCATCAGCTTCGCCTGGGCCAGGATTGTCTCCGGCGGCGCCATGTGGCTCATCATCAGGAAGCCGACGGTGTCCATTCCCATCTTGCGGGCCAGCGCGATGTGCTGCTCCGACACGTCGGCCTCGGTGCAGTGCGTTGCGACGCGGATGGTGTTCACCCCCAGGTCCTTCGCCATGCGCAGGTGGTCGACCGTACCGATGCCCGGCAGCAGCAGCGCCGACACCTTGGCCCGCTTCATCAGGGGAATGACGGCACCCAGGTATTCCTCGTCCGAATGCGCCGGAAAGCCGTAGTTGACGGAGGCGCCGCCCAGCCCGTCGCCGTGGGTCACCTCGATCAGCGGAACGCCCGCCTCGTCCAGCCCCCGGGCGATGCGCTGCATCTGCTCCAGCGTCATCTGATGGCGCTTGGGGTGCATGCCGTCGCGCAACGTCATGTCGTGGACGGTGATCGTCTTGCCGTTCAGGGTCATGTCGGGGTCCTCAGGCGGCCGCGGCCAGCAGGCCTTCGGCGAACACCTCGGCGGTGCGCGCCGCGGCGGCGGTCATGATGTCCAGGTTGCCCGCGTATTTCGGCAGGTAGTCACCCAGCCCCTCGACCTCCATGAAGATCGAGACGCGGTTGCCGTCGAAGACGGGGCCGTTCACCAGCCGGTAGCCGGGCACGTAGGTCTGCACCTCGGCGATCATCGCGTGAACGGAGCGGGTAATGCGTTCACGGTCCGGCTCCTGCTCGGTCAGGCAGTGGATGGTGTCGCGCATGATCAGGGGTGGCTCGGCCGGGTTGATGATGATGATGGCCTTGCCGCGCTTGGCGCCACCCACCTTCTCGATGGCGCCGGCGGTGGTCCGGGTGAACTCGTCGATGTTCTTGCGCGTGCCCGGCCCGACCGAGCGCGACGACACGGTGGCGACGATCTCGCCATAGGCCACCGGCTGCACGCGCGACACGGCGTAGACCATGGGGATGGTCGCCTGCCCGCCGCAGGTCACCATGTTGACGTTGGCCTCGCCGCGACCGATGTGCTCGCGCAGGTTCACCGGCGGCACGCAGTAGGGACCGATGGCGGCCGGCGTCAGGTCGATCATGGTGACGCCGGCGGCGTTCAGCTTGCGGGCGTTCTCGGCGTGCACGTAGGCGCTGGTGGCGTCGAAGGCGATGCGGATGCCGTCGGCCGCGACGTGCGGCAGCAGCCCGTCCACGCCGTCGGCGGTGGTCTTCAGCCCCATCTCGGCGGCGCGCTTCAGCCCGTCGGAGGTGGCGTCGATGCCGACCATCCACACCGGGTCGAGAACGGGGCTGCGCTTGAGCTTGTAGAGCAGGTCGGTGCCGATGTTGCCCGGCCCGATCAGGGCGCACTTGATCTTTGCGTCGGTCATGAAGACAGCCTTTCGATGTCAGTCGAAGCGGACGGTGCAGGCGCCGATGCCGCCGATCGTCACGCGCAGGTTGTCGCCGGCCTTCACCGGCACCATCTGCGCCAGCGAGCCGGACAGGATCACTTCGCCCGCTTTCAGCGGCACGCCGAGCCGGCCCAGCGTGTTGGCCAGCCACGCCACGGCGTTGACCGGCGAGCCGAGCGCCGCCGCACCGGCGCCGGTGCCGACGATCTCGCCGTTGTGCTCCAGCACCATGCCGCAGGTGGACAGGTCGACGCGGCGCGGGTCGACCAGGGCGTCGCCCAGCACGAAGACGCCGCACGAGGCATTGTCGGCGACCGTGTCCTGGATCTTGATCTTCCAGTCCCGGATGCGGGAATCGACGATCTCGAAGCAGGCCATCACCCCTTCGGTCGCCGCCAGCACGTCGGCGGTGGAAACGCCCGGGCCGCTCAGGTCCTTCTTGAGGACGAAGGCGATCTCGCCCTCGGCCTTGGGCTGGATCAGCGTCTCCATGGGGATGGTCTGGCCGATGCCGTAGACCATGCCGTCGAGAAGATAGCCGAAATCCGGTTGGTGAACGCCCAGCATGGTCATCACCGGCTTCGAGGTGACGCCGATCTTCTTGCCGACGACGCGCTCGCCGCCCTCCAGCCGGTGTGCCACGAAGCGCTGCTGGATGGCGTAGGCGTCCTCGATGGTCATGTCGGGGTAACGGCCGGTGAGCGGGTCAACCGCCTCCCCGGTGCTCAGCGCCGCGTGCAGCTCGTCGCCGAGGCGATGCACCAGCGCGGCGTCCATGGTCGTGTTCGTGGTCATGCGTCTCTCGCCTTGGTTCAAGCGAATGGGGGTGGCGGGAACAGGCCGACGAGGCGGGCGAACAGCGACTGGAAGTCCTCGCCGAAGCTGGCCGCGAAGTTGGGGTCGCCGTTGCCTGAGAAGGCATCGTCGATCGCCTCCCAGTCGGCATCGTGCAGATGCCGGATCGCGGCCGGCAGGATGATTGTTTCTTCCAACGCGATGTGCGCCGTCACGTGGGTGTCAAGGGCGCGTGCGGCGCGTGCCAGCGCCTCGGCATCGGAGGTGGCATCGCCCTCCAACGCGGGGAGCGCCGCCTCCACCTCGCGCAGCAGCTCCGCCTCAACGGCGTGCTGTCGCTGCAGTTCGGCGATGGTGGCGTCGACCTCGTTCGTGCGGCGGCGCAGCGCGCGGAACAGGTGCGATTCCTCCTTGGGGTGGTGCAGCGCCTGCGGGAACGCCCGCAGGTACAGGAGGATCGAGCGCACCAACGCCAGGTCGGGGCGCGCACCGCGCCCGCGCGCCTCGTCCAGATGGTGGCGGAATCCGCGCAGCACGACGGCCAGCGAGTCATGCTCGTCCTTGATGACGGCGAGAACCTTACAGACCGGGGTGCGGGCGGTGCGGAAGTTGGTCACCAGCACGGGAACGACGGCCCGCGCCAGCACGTCGAGCGCCACCGAGCCGAGCATCATCGGCATCTTCCCGGCGCGCCCGCTGGTCGACAGGAAGATCAGGTCGCAGCCGCGTTGCGCGGCCGCTTCCAGAATGGCCTCGGCCACGCGGTCCGAAGCCACGCCCAGGGTGCGGCTCGGCACGCCCCGCGCCTCGGCCTCGGCCTGCGCCTTCGACAGAACGGCCGGCGCACGCTGCGTGTAGCTGACCGCGAAACGGTCAGGGGCCATGGTGTGCAGCAACGCTGCATCGCTGCGCAGCGATGCGGACTCGTCGGGCACGGCGTGGAAGAAGGTGAGTTCCGCTCCCAGCGCCTTGGCGAAGGACACCGACTGGCTGATCATCTCGGCGGAGAACGGGCCGCCGTCGATGGGCACCAACAAATGGCGATACATGTCCGGGCTCCCGGGTAGCGGTTCAGATGGTGGCGATGCAGGCGAGGCCGGTGGCGGCACAGGCGACATCCTGCTCTTCGCTGCCGCCCGACACGCCAACAGCGCCCAGCAGCATCCCGTCGGCATGGATGGGCAGCCCGCCCGCGAGCGTGACGAGGCGGGGCCGCTGGGTCAGCGCGTGGCGCACGTGGTCGGGCTGGCGCGCTAGGCCCTGGGCCAGCGCCGCGGTCGGCAGACCGAAGCTGGCGGCGGTGAACGCCTTGTCCTGTGCGATCTCCACGGTGTGGAAGGGCGCACCGTTCATCCGCCCGAAGGCCAGCGGCCGGCCGCCGGCGTCGACCACGGCGACGCTGACGCGGATGCCGAGATCCTGTGCGTGGCGCAACGCGGCGCCGACGATGCTCTGGGCGGCGTCCCAGGCGAGTTGCGCCGCGGCGATGGTGATGGTCATGACGGCCGCCCTCCCCGGCGCGGCAGCAGGAAGCAGGCCAATGCCGGCACGAGGACGAGCGCCCCCAGCATATTCCACAGGAACATGAAGGTCAGCAGGATGCCCATGTCGGCCTGGAACTTGATCGGCGAGAACACCCAGGTCAGCACGCCCAAGGACAGCGTGACGCCGGTGAAGACGACGACGCGCCCGGTGAACAGCAGCGCCCGGTAGTAGGCGGTGTGCAGGCTGGCCCCCTGGCGCAGCCAGGTCTGCGTCACGCTCAGCACGTAAAGGGCGTAGTCCACGCCGATGCCCACGCCCAGCGCGATCACCGGCAGCGTCGCCACCTTGACGCCGATGCCCAACACCACCATCAGCGCCTCCGCCAGCACGGAGGTGAGGACCAGCGGCAGCACCGCGCAGACCACCGCCCGCCAGGAGCGGAAGGCGACGGCGCACAGCAGGACCACCGCCGCGTACACGCCGATCAGCATGCGGTCGTTGGCATGCTTGACCACGATGTTGGTCGCCGCCTCGATGCCGGCGTTGCCGGCCCCCATCAGGAAGCGCGCGTCCGCCGTGCTGTTTTCGGCTGCGAAGGCTTCCACCGCGTCGACCACACGGGCCAGCGTGTCCGCCTTGTGGTCCTTGAGGTAGGCGTAGAGGGCCAGAAGGTCGCAGGTGGCGTTGAACAGCTCGCGCGGGGCGCGGGCGGCGCCGGCGTTGATCATCCCCTGGTTTGATGGCAGGCCGTACCATTTGAGGACGCCCTCGTTCATCCCCACCATCGTCCACTTGGTCAGCGCCGCCAGCGAGTTGGTGCCCTCCACTCCGGGCAGCTGGCGCAGCCGCCATTCCAGGTCGTCGACACGCAGCAGGGTGTCGTACTGGGCGCACTGGCCGGCCTTGGCTTTGGCCATCACGACGAACACGTCGCTGCTGGCCTGGTAGTTGCGGATGATGAAGTCGTTGTCGCGGTTGTAGGTCGAGGTGGGCCGCAGCTCCGGCGCACCGGGATCGAGGTCACCGATCTTCAGGTTGAGGCTGACCGTGTAAGCCCCCAGACCCAGAACCAGGGCGGTGGTCAGCGCGGTGGCGGCCCAGCGCCGCTCGGTGAAGGCGCCGAGGAAGCGCCACAGCGGGTGACGCACGTGGCCGGGCTCATCCACCGCGCTCTCGTCCTTCAGGCTGCGCAGCGCCGCCTTCGGCGAGACGCCGGTGAAGGACAGCAGCACCGGCAACAGCGCCAGATTGGTGAAGACCAGGATGCCGACGCCGATGCTGGCGATGGTCGCCAGTTCCTGGATAACCGGAATGTCCACCATGTGGAGCACGGCAAAGCCGACCACGTCGGCCAGCAACGCGGTGGCCCCAGCCAGGAACAGGCGGCGGAAGGTGTAGCGGGCGGCGATGAGCTTGTGCGTGCCGCGCCCGATGTCCTGCATGATGCCGTTCATCTTCTGCGCGCCATGGCTGACGCCGATGGCGTAGACGAGAAAGGGCGTCAGAATGGAATAGGGGTTCAGCTCGTACCCCAGCAGCGGCAGCAGGCCCAGCAGCCAGACGACGCCGATCAACGTGCAGCCCAGCACCAGCGCCGTGCTGCGGGCACAGCGGGTGAAATGGTAGAGCACGGCCGCCGTGATCAGGATGGCGATGCCGAAGAACACCAGCATGGCCTGCAGGCCTTCGATCAGATCGCCCATCACCTTGGCGAACCCGGTGATGTGCAGGCTCACCCCCTGCGCCTCGTACTTCGCGCGCAACGCGTCCAGCGTGTCGGACAGGGCGCGGTAGTCGAGGCGCCGCCCGGTTTCCGGGTTCACGTCGAGGATTGGCACGTAGATGATGCTGGAGCGGAAGTCCGGCGCCACGATCTGGCCAATTTCACCCGAGCGCGCGACGTTGTTGCGCAGCGCCTCCAGGCTGGCCGGCGAGCCGTCGTAGCTGTCGGGGATGACCGGACCGCCGTCGAACCCGTCCTCGGTAACGCCCAGCCAACGCGTGGCCGGCGTCCACAGCGACTTCATGAAGGAACGGTCGACGCCCGGTACGAGGTAGATCTCGTCGTTCAGGCGCTGGAGCGTGTCCAGATAGTCCCTGGTGAAGATGTCGCCCTCGCCCTTCACCGCGACGGCGATGCGCAGCGCATTGGCCAGCCCCTTCAGCTCGCTCTCGTTCTTGAGGTAATTGACGATGTAGGGGTGACTGGTCGGGATCGTCTTGACGAAGCTGGCGTTGAGCCGCAGCCCCAAGGCCTGCGCGCCGAGCACCACCGTCAGGATGGTGCACAGCGCCACCACCAATTGGCGATGGTTGAACAGAAGCCGCTCCAGCAGGTTGCCGGATCGCGCATCGAAATCGTTTAGACTGGAGATGGTACGGAAACTTGACATGGACGACTCGTTCTCCATTCTCCGGCTGTTCTTCACTTCGCCGGTGCCAGCGACAGGGTCGCGGTGCCACGCGCACCCACGGCGAGCAGCCCGCCGCCCGCCAGTTCCACTGCATCCAGGAAGGGGAAGGCGCGGCCTTGCGGCTGGCGGTCGAAGGCCATGCCACGGTCGCGGCTGAGCCAGACGGTCCCGGCCTCGTCCAGCAGGACGACGGACCCATCGCCGAGCGCCACGGCGCCGGTGAAGCTGCTTTGGGTGGGCAGTTCCAGCTTCGTCCATGCCGCGCCGCCGTCGGCGGAGCGGTAGAGATTGCCGCGCAGTCCCAGCGCCAGCAGGGCACCGCCAGGCGCCGCGACAAGGCCGAAGAAACTGCCGACATACGGACTGTCGAGCACCGTGAAGCGTCGGCCGCCGTCATTGGAGCGCAGCAGCAGCCCCTGCTCGCCGGCCAGATAGACGGCATCGCCGTCGGCGCGGATGGCGTACAGGTGCTTGCGCTCCGGGTTCGGGACACGGTCCAGCACCGGCTGCCACGACGCGCCGCCGTCCAGCGTCTCGAAGATCAGCCCGTAGGCGCCGATGGCGAGGACCTCGCGTCCGTTCTTCACCAGAAGGTCGAAGAACGGCTTGTCTGGGCCGTCGCGCACCAGCCGCTCGGCCTCGGCCACCGCCTGCACGTCGCCTTTCGGCGTGGCGTCGAGGACCAGTTGCGCGGCGGCGCGGCCGTCGAGCTGCTTTGTCCAGGTCGCGCCGCCGTCGACGGTGCGCAGGATGACGCCGCCGTGCCCGACCGCCCAGCCCAGCCGGGCGTCGGCGAACCGCACGGAGGTCAGCGTGACGGAGGTCGGCACGCTGACCTGCCGCCAGGACACGCCTGCGTCGTCCGACAGCAGGATGTGCCCGCGCTCCCCGACGGCAACGATGCGCTCACCGGCATGCGTCACCGCCGTCAGCAACGAGCGGGGGGCAAGCGCACTCGCCACCGCGGGACGGTCGAGCGGATCGGCCGCGGCGTGCGCCACGGAGGCGCCGGCCAGGAGAGCCACCGGCAGAATGACGGCGAGCGACAGGGTTTTCATCATGGCAAAGCCTGACTGAACGGGGCGGAACACGGTGACGCTCCCGCCGCCCCGAGACGGGCCCGAAGGCGGCGGGAAAGGGGGCACGGGGTCAGCGGGCGGTTTCACCCACCACGGAGTCCGGCGTGAAGAAGCTGTCCGGACGGGAGGACGTGGGCGCGTACCGGGCGTCGGGGTCGCCCATCGCACAGCGATAGATCCACGCACCCGTCTGCAGATTGTGGAAGGACTCGCCGCAGTGGGTCACAAGACCCGGCAGATCGGGTGCCGCGAAGGGCAGCATGAAGCTGGCGCGCCAGAGCTGCCCCTGTGCATCCCACCCGTCCATGAGGGAAGACCCCCAGGCATCCTCGTCATAGTACTGGATGCGCTTGGGAACCGCGTGCCGCTTGCCAGCCTTCAGCGTCTGCTCCACCACCCACACACGATGGAGTTCCCAGCGCATGAGTTCGGGCTTCAGGTGGTGCGCTCCCATCGCCTCTTCGTCCGAGACGCCGAACAGGCGATTGGTGTTGTAGGGGACGAACATCTCCTTCTTGCCGAGCAGCTTGTAGTCGAAGCGTTCCGGAGAGCCGCTGCCACCGAACGACTCGTCAAAGAAGCTGATGCCCGAGGCCACGAAGTCGGGGGTGTCGAAGCCGATGTTGGGGGCGCGGCGGATGCGGCGCTGGCCGGCCAGATACTGCCAGATCAGGCGCGCCTTCGAGTAGTCGTTCGTCTCGCGGATCAGAATGGCCTCACCCGCGCGGAAGGCCGGGGCGGTCGTCCACTGCACCGCGTAGAAGTAGCCGTTGTCGCTGTCGCTGTGGCCATCCTTCCGGTAATAGGGATATTGCTCGAGCGTCTTCGCTTCCGTGCCCAGGACCGCGCGGCCGTCGTCCGTGACCGTCCAGACCTTGTATCGGGCTTCGATCGCCTGACCGCGCCAGCGGGTCAGGTGGTTCCAATGCACCTCCAGCCCGTTCTTCGGGATCGGGAAGGGCACACCGCCATACGCCCCTTCCAGCGTCAGCCCGTCGTTCTTGAGCTGGGCGCTGGTGGCGTTCTTGAAGGTGTTGTCATAGACCCACTGCGGTGCCGCCGCGGTGCGCCGGGTGGGATAGACGTTGATCTTGAAGGTCGCCGGATACTTCTTCAGCAACGCCTGCACGCCGTCGCTGAGGCGGTCGGCGTACTTGCCCATGTTCTCGGCGGTGATGGTGAACAGCGGCTTGTCGGCGGCAAACGGGTCGCCGCGCCGGTCGCCCGGCGTACCGCCGGGCGCGGCGGTCAGGCCGCCGCTCCAAGCCGGGATGCTGCCGTCCTTGTTGCCGGCCTTCTCGGCACCGAACGGCGTCAGGGTGGTCTTGAGCTGTTCCGCTTCCTGGGCAGTCACCGCGGCCTGGACAGTGCCGGCTACCAGAACGCACAGCGCACCGAGCACCGCACCATATCGGGTGTTCTTCATTCCTATCCTCCCGGTCAGAAGGTGCGGGACAGGCTGAGCGCCACGAAGTCCCGGTCCCTCAAGGTTTGCTTGAACGTGAAGAGTCCGCTCACCGGATCGACCGACGGCGCGGCGGAGCCGAAGTAGTGCGTGTAGGACAGCGAGAACTTCCAGGTCTTGAGGTAGTCGCCGTTGATGCCGATACTGATGTCGCCGCCATGCTCGGGCCCGAAGCCCTGCACCACCGAGGAGCGGCCGTAGGGGGTGTAGCCGATGCCGATGGGAACGCTGATGTCCAGGCCGTTCAGCACCTGAAAGTAGGTCGGCTCGAAGACGAAGCGCAGCGAGACGGCGTCGCGCGTGCTGTTGGGGTCGAGCGCCTGCGGGTTCTTGGTGATGTTGAGCCGGTGATTCCAGGCGATTTCCGCTATGAGGTTGGCGGCTTCCCAGATCTGGTTCCCACCGTACGCGTCGATCATCGACAGGTTGGCGTGCAGCGAGTTGCCAACCGGGTAGGCAGGATTGGAATGGTTGTCGGCCCCCGGACCGGCGAGCACCGAGCCGCCGGTCGCCACCAGCGGCATGTTGCGGCGCATCGACACCTCGCCGGCGACGTTGGCCGTGCCCAAGGTGGTGCTGAAGCTCGCCCCGTAGACCTGGATCGCCTCCGGGAAGACGAGGCGGTACTCGCCGATCTTGCCCGGCGCACCGCCGGCGCCGACGCCGGGCTCCACATAGACCTGGAAGAACTTGTCGTGGTAGCGCGCGGCGTAGAAGCCGAAGTCGGTGTTGACGTCGTCGGGGCGCCAGCGCACCTGCACGCCGCCCTGGCCGCTGTCCTTCGCTTCCACGTCCCGGCCACGGTAGAAGGACAGGCCGCCCGGACCGGCATGAACGCGCTCGCCGCCCTTGTCGACCGCGTCGGCGATGCTGAAGTAGCTCCCCGACGCCGGAATGCGGTGGCGGTCCCATTCGAACTGGTAGTAGGCGCCGACCGAGACGTTCTCGTTGACCTGTACCTGGCCCGATACTTGGTTGACCGGGCGCAGCAGCTCCTTGAACTGGGTGTTGGGAACCGAGATGGCCTTGATCGCGTCGATGGGCGACTGCGCGGCGGCGATGCCGTTGGAACCGAAGAACAGGCTCTCGCCATACAGCAGCGCGTGCCGGCCCAGCCGTCCCTTCACGTTCATCTCGCCGACGTCGGCCTTGCCGAAGACGAAGGCGTCGAGCAGTTCCGCCTTGCGGCCGTGCAGATTGCGCGTGTCGCGGGTGAACGAGTCGTACGGTGCCGAAACGGCGTTGTAGGTGAACGGGAAGTCGTTGCCCGTTCCGCGGTTGTAGATGGTGTCGTACCACGCAGCCCCGCTGACGCGCGCGCCGACGTTTCCGTAGGTGACGTCCAGTTCGCTCAGCAGGTCGAAGCGGTTGGAAATGAGGCCCCGGTCAAAATTTCGGTCGCCGTCGTCGAAATTGGGGTTGGTCAACAGCTTGTCGGAACGCGACGCCACGCGCGCGGCCGCGCTGTACTTGACCGTGTTGTCCCAGCGGATCTTGAGATCGGTGCCGGTGTCGATCTCGGCACCAAACGCCGACGACGTGACCGTGGCCCCCAGCGCCGCAGCCGTCACCCACCCCCATCGCTTCCTGGTGTTCGCTTTCATGTTTCCCCCCCAAGGAATTCGCTTGTTTCTTGACGCCGACGCGGTGCCTGCTCTTGCCCGGCCCGTGGGGCGGGACGGACGAGAGCAGTGTCCCGGTCGTGCGTGTCAGGCCTTCGGCAGCCCGTACATCAGCGGCGGCAGAGGCTGGCCGAGGAGGTAGCCGCCGAGGGCCTCGGCGTTGTGATCGGCGTTCTGCGTGATGTGGTTGGCGCCGACGAGCGTATCGCGGAGCACCCGCTGCATGGGGTTGGACAGGAATACGCCGCGGGCCGACAGCGCCTTGTACAGCAGCAGCACGGCCTCTTCGCACTCGCGCCCGACACGGGCGAAGTCAAGGGTGTAGTGGACACGGTTGTCCACGGGCACCAGTTCGCGCCGCGCGATGTAGGATGCCGCTTCGGCGGCAACCTGGAGGATCCGCGCGCGGGCGGAACGGACCCTGACCACCGCGTTTCCGAGGCGATCCTTGGCGTAGTGGTCGAGGGCGGCCTGCGGGCAGCCGTTGATGTTTTCACGAACCTTGATCTGTTCGATGAAGATATCGATCGCGCCTTGAGCGAACCCGACCATGACCGCCGACACGGACCCGAAGAACGCCATCCCGAACGGAAACTGATACGTATCGGCCCCATCGCTGAGGTGGTAGTCGATCATGCTGTGGGCCCGGTGCTCGGGCACGAACACGTTCTTCAGGACCAGGCTCTTGCTGCCCGTCCCGGCCAGGCCGAAGACGAACCAGTCGTCGAGGAACTCATAGTCGGAACGCGGCACCAGCAGAGCGAGACGGTTGATCGGACGGCCCTGTTCATCCTTCAGCCAAACACCGATGAAAGCCCAGTCGCCATGATCGGTGCCACTCGAGGTGCCCCACGTCCCGTTCAGGACGTAGCCGCCTTCGACCTTTGTGACGGTGCCGAACGGCGCGTACGAGGAGGCGACCAGAACGGTGTTGTCCTTGGCCCACACGTCGTCACCGGCACGGGGATCCATCAGGCCGAATTCCCATTGGTGGACGCCCAGGATCATCATGTTCCAGGCGCTGCTGCCACAGCCGCGGCCGAGTTCCATCAGCACGCGCCAGAACACGTCCGGGGTCATTTCCCAGCCACCCCAACGCTTCGGCTGCAGGATCTTGAAGAACCCAGCCTGCTTGAACGCGTCGATCGTCTCCTTGGGCACACAGCGCGCCTTCTCGACCTCGTCGGCGCGCTCGCGCAGCATCGGGATCAAGGCCCGCGCGCGCTCCACCAGTTCATCCGCCGACGGAATTCGGGCGTCAGCAACAGCAATGTTCATGAGAAGCACTCCAATATCTGAAAATGTTCGCGCGTCGCCTCAGGCGAGTTTTGCGAAGTGTCCGTCGAAGTAGAGAAGCGGGTCGGGAGCGACGGGAGCGGCGGCGACCTGCACGTCGACGACGCGGCACAGGAAGACGCTGTGCGTGCCGGCATCGATGGTTTCGGCAACCCGGCAGTCGAAGCCGACCAGCGCGTCCTTCAGCACCGGCGCCCCGGTCACCCGCTCGACCCAGTCGGCCCCCTGGAAGCGGTCCTCACCGGCCACCCCTTCGACCATCCCGGCGAAACGCCGGGCTACCGCCTCCTGCCCGTGCGCCAGCACGTTCACGCTCAGCGCCTCCGAGGCGGCAATCAGGGTGTGTGCGCGCACCTTCTGGTTCACGCACACCAGAAGCCGCGGCGGATCGGCGGTCACCGAACACAGCGCCGTCGCCGTCAACCCGGCGCGCACCCCGCCATGGCGGGCGGCGATGATCGTGCAGCCGGCAGCGAACAGGCGCATGCCCGCCAGAAAACGTTCACTGGACACGGCCGGATCGGAGGCGGCCGGCGCGGCCGTCAGGGGAAACGCGGTCATCGAAGGTCTCGTGTGTGGGAGGATGTGGGTCAGGCGGAGCGCTTGTGGCCCCAGTCGCTCAGCTGCGAGTAGCTGGCGACCGTCCAGGACGCGTCGTCGATGACGATGCCGCCGTATCCGATCTCCAGGTTGAAGCCCGACGGCGTGCGGCAGTAGAAGGAGAACATG
>NZ_DASPMG010000435.1:0-4629 GCF_035627195.1 Azospirillum sp. | reverse complement strand
GGCCAGTTCGCCAAGCTGTGCGCGCTCTTGGGCGTGCCCGAGGTGGCGAAGGACCCGCGCTTCGCCACCAACGCCGACCGCCTCGCCAACCGCCCGGCCTTGAGCGCCGTCCTGGCGGAGCGCCTGAAGGACGCCGACGCCGACGCGCTGGAATCGCAACTGCTGGCCGCCGGTGTCCCGGCCGGCGCCGTGCGCACGGTGAAGGACGCGCTGGAGCACCCGCACACCGCGCACCGCGACATGGTGGTCGGCATCGACGGCTACCGCGGCACCGGCATCCCGGTGAAGATGAGCCGCACGCCGGGCACGGTGCACACCGCCCCGCCGGCCTTCGGCGCCGATTCCCGCGCCGTCCTGCGCGCCGCCGGCTACGACGACGCGGCCATCGACGCGCTGGTTGAGCAGGGCGTGGTGCTGGCGGAGTAGGGACGTGGTTGACGTTGGGTTTTCGCTGCGCTCAACCCAACCTACGGATGCGTTGTAGGTTGGGTTGAGGCGCCAGCCGAAAACCCAACGTCGTCAGCCGTCCACCGTCAGCACGATCTTCCCCGTCACCGCGCGGTCGCGCAAGGCGGTCAGCGCCTCGGCCGCCTTGTCCAACGGCAGCATGCGGTCGATGCGCGGGTGCAGGCGGCCGGCTGCGTGCCAGGCGAACAGCTCCTCGAAATTCCGGCGCTCGGCCTCCGGCTCGGCCTTGCGGAAGGCGCCCCAGTAGACGCCCACCACCTCGCTGCCCTTCAGCAGCATCAGGTTGGCCGGTGCCTGCGGGATGCGGCCGCTGGCGAAGCCGACCACCAGCAGACGCCCGTTCCACGCCATCAGGCGCAGCGCCTGATCGAACAGGTCGCCGCCCACCGGATCGTACACCACGTCCACGCCGCGCCCGCCGGTCAGCTCCTTCACGCGGTCCTTCAGCGATTCGCGGCTGTAGTCGATGACCTCCTCCGCCCCCGCCGCGCGGGCGGCGTCGAGCTTGGCGGCGCTGCTGGCGGCGGCGATGACGCGGGCACCCATCTGCCGGCCGATCTCCACGGCCGTCAGGCCGACGCCGCCGCCGGCCCCCAGCACCAGCAGCGTCTCCCCCGCCTTCAGCCGCCCGCGCTGCTTCAGCGCGTGCATGGAGGTGCCGTAGGTCATGGCGAAGCCGGCGGCGGTGGGGAAGTCCATGGTGTCCGGCATCAGCTTGGCGCGGTCGGCCTCCACCACCACCTGCTCGGCGAAGGCGCCCCAGCCGGTCAGCGCCATCACGCGGTCGCCCACCTTGAACTCCGTGACGCCGTCGCCCACCGCGTCGATCACGCCGGCCACTTCCGCACCCGGCGCGAACGGCGGCTCGGGGCGCAGCTGGTACTTGCCCTCGATGATCAGCGTGTCGGGGAAGTTGACGCCGGCCGCGTGGACGCGGATGCGCACCATGCCGGGGCCGCAGTCGGGCACCGGAACGTCCTCGACCGACAGCGTCTCGGGCGGGCCGAACGCCTTGCACAGAACGGCTTTCATGCTCGTGGTTTCTCCCTGGTCTTCAACGTTTTGCAGGTCATACGGTCGCCACCGGCGTGACCGGCGACCCGAAGGAGCCGGGCAGGCGCAGCGGCGGGGCGGTCAGCAGGAACCGGCTGCGCCTGTGGCGCTTCAGCCAGTCGTTCAGTTCGCTCAGGTGCCACAACTCGCCCAGGTGGATGCCCAGGCGGAACAGGCAGGCCTGGTGCAGCGGCAGCGCCTCGTGCGGGCCGTCGTGCGCGCAGGGGTTGGGATAGCCTTCGACCGCGTAGTTGTCGGCGATCAGCGCGGCGACGCCGCTGTCCCCGATCCAGGCGATCAGCCGCTCGTCGCGGCCGTCCAGCACGGCACCGCTGTTGTGCAGCGCGTGCGCGTCGGGCTGCCCGCCCATCTCCAGGATCATGCGGGCGAAGCCGGTGTGCAGGCACAGCAGGTCGCCGGGCTCCACCACGACGCCGTCCGCCTCCATCACCCGCATCAGGGCGTCATAGCCGACCAGCGTGCGGCCGTCGCCGAAGGCGCCGTGCAGGTCCACCATGACGCCGCGCCCCTGCACGCCGGTGGCCGCCATGTTCTCGATGCCCAGCGCGCGGGCCGCCGGTCCGCCCGGCTGCTCGGCGCCCAGGATGTCGGTGCCCGCACGGTAGCCGTTGTAATAGACGATCTCCGCCGCGCCATCGCCATCGGCGTCGAAGCGTCGGCCGATGTGCGCCAGCGCGTCCCACTGCGTGGAGTACTGCAGGTACAGCACCACGTGGTCGTCGCAGACCGAATCGACGAAGTCCGGGTTCACCTGGCTCAACTCGAAGTTCACGCAGTGCTTGCCGGGGCTGCGCTCCTCCGAATGGCGGCGCGGCGGGTGGCGGTGCGGGTGCAGCGCGTTGCCGCCCGGCAGGTCCAGCGGCAGGCTGAGGCAGAAGACCTCGCCCGTGCGCACCTCCGCCATCGCCTTCAGGCGGCGTTCCGGCGTGATCAGGTTCAGCCGGCCGATCTGGTCGTCCGGGCCGAAATCGCCCCAGTTGGAGCCGGGCGGGCGATGCTTCCACCGCTCGGTCATGGTGTCCCTCCCTTTGCTTATTCGCCTCTTCGCGGGCCGTGTCGCGGTCGCCGACGGCGCCGCGAATTTTCGTTTGAATTGTCTTTTCGCACGGATTAAGGTGCGCGTCAACAAAGCGGAATTAAGTTCCACGATACGGAATTTGGGGTGGAGACATGCTGGACGCCTACATCTACGCCGGGATTCGCACGCCGTTCGGCCGCCACGCCGGGGCGCTGTCCCGCGTGCGGCCGGACGATCTGCTGGCCCAGGCCATCCGCGCCCTGATTGATGGTGCTGGGCTGGGCGGCACGGGGCTGGATCCCGCGCGGATCGAGGATGTGGTGTGCGGCTGCGCCAACCAGGCCGGCGAGGACGCGCGCAACATCGCGCGCCACGCGGCCCTGCGCGCCGGGTTGCCGGTGGAGGTGGCGGGCGTGACCGTCAACCGCCTGTGCGGCAGCGGTCTGGCCGCCGTGCTGGACGCGGCGCGCGCCGCCCACTGCGGCCAGGGCAGCCTGTTCATCGCCGCCGGGGCGGAGAGCATGAGCCGCGCCCCCTTCGTGATGGCGAAGGCGGAGGCGGCCTTCAGCCGCGAGACGAAGATCTTCGACTCCAGCCTGGGCGCCCGCTTCCCCAACCCGTGGATCGAGCAGACCTACGGCGCCGACACCATGCCGCAGACGGCCGACAACATCGCCCGGGACCTGGAGATCGGCCGCGAGGCGAGCGACGCCTTCGCAGCCGCCTCCCAGGCCAAGTACGCCGCCGCCAGGGCCGACGGCTTCTTCACCGGCGAACTTTGCGTGGTCGAGGTGCCGGCCAAGGGCAAGACGGTTTCGGTGACGGAGGACGAGCATCCCCGCGCCGACACCACGGCCGCGTCGCTGGCCGGCCTGCGCCCGGTCAACGCGGGCGGCGTGGTGACCGCCGGCAACGCGTCCGGCATCAACGACGGCGCCGCCGCCCTGCTGCTCGGCACGCGCGCGGCGGGCGAGGCCGCCGGTCTGACGCCGCGCGGGCGGATCGTGGCGGGCGCCGTGGCCGGCGTCGAGCCGCGCGTCATGGGCCTGGGTCCCGTCCCGGCCAGCCGCAAGGCGCTGGAGCGCGCCGGCCTGACGCTGAACGACATGGACGTTATCGAGATCAACGAGGCCTTCGCCACCCAGGTCCTGGGCTGCGCCAAGCTGATGGAGATCGCGGGCGACGATCCGCGCCTCAATCCCAACGGCGGCGCCATCGCCGTGGGCCACCCGCTGGGCGCCTCGGGCGCCCGGCTGGCGCTGACCGCGCTGCGCCAGCTGGAGCGCACGGGCGGGCGCTACGCGCTGGTCAGCATGTGCATCGGCGTCGGCCAGGGCATCGCCGCCGTCATCGAACGCGTGGCCGACTGAACCGTCATTCCGATCGTCTTCATAAGAACAAGAGTTTCCGCAATGAAGATCCTGGTCCCCGTGAAGCGGGTGGTCGACTACAACGTGAAGGTCCGCGTGAAGGCGGACGGGTCCGGTGTGGAGACCGCCAACGTCAAGTTCTCCATGAACCCCTTCGACGAGATCGCCGTCGAGGAAGCCGTCCGCCTGAAGGAAGCCGGCAAGGCCACGGAAGTGGTGGCGGTGAGCATCGGCCCGGCCACCGCCCAGGAAACCCTGCGCACGGCGCTCGCCATGGGTGCGGATCGCGCCATCCTGGTGCAGACGGATGCCGAGACCCAGCCGCTCGCCGTCGCCAAGCTGCTCAAGGCCCTGGTCGACAAGGAAGCCCCGCAGCTGGTCGTGCTCGGCAAGCAGGCCATCGACGACGACTGCAACCAGACCGGCCAGATGCTCGCCGCCCTCCTGGGCTGGCCGCAGGGCACCTTCGCCTCCAAGGTCGCCCCCGGCGAGGGCACCCTCACGGTCACCCGCGAGATCGACGGCGGCCTGGAAACCATCGAACTCAAGCTCCCGGCGGTGGTCACCACCGACCTGCGCCTCAACGAGCCGCGCTACGCCAGCCTTCCCAACATCATGAAGGCCAAGAAGAAGCCGCTCGACACCGTCACCCCGGATGCCCTGGGTGTGGACGTGGCGCCGCGGCTGAAGACGCTGAAG
>NZ_DASPMG010000434.1:0-4268 GCF_035627195.1 Azospirillum sp. | reverse complement strand
CTGGCTGTGCTGCGACGTCATCTGCTACCCGCAGCGCCTGCTGCGGCTGGTGGAGGCGTGGCGGGCCAGCGGGCTGGCCAAGCGCTTCATCTGCACGCTGAAGTTTCAGGCCGAGACCGACCACGAGACCGCCCGCGCCTTCGCCGCCATCCCCGGCGGGCGGGTCGTCCACCTGTTCCACAACAAGCACGAGCTGACCTGGATCTGGCCGGGCGCTTGAGTTTGGGGGAAGAGAGGGGAGACACGGATGAACACGGATGCCGGCGAGGCCGGGCACGGATGAACACGGATGAAGAACGTTTTTTGTCTTTCCTATCCGTGTTTATCCGTGCGCAATCCGTGTTCATCCGTCTCTCAAAAAACCTCGTCCCACATCACGCCCGCCGGATCGCCATTTCGATGCTGGGGCGCATGATGGAGGCGGTGCGGTAGCCGATCTCCACCACCTCGGCGGCGCGGTCGAACTCCAGGATGCCGACGTGGCCCAGGCGCGGGGCGATCAGCACCTCCGGCGGTTCGCCGGCGAGGCGGGAGCGGGTGATGCGGTCCTGCATGATGTCGATGGAGCCGGCCATCACCTCCAGCACGTTGGGCGCCGTCCGGCGCGGCGACAGGATCTGGCTGGCCAGGAAGCGCGCGCGCTCGCTGTGCTTGCGGCCGAGCCACGTGGCGACCTGCTCCTTCAGGGCGGCGCGCGGCGCCTCGGGCGGGTTGTCCGGCACGGCGTCCTGCATGACCGGCGGCACCGGCGCGCCGTTGGCCAGCAGGCGGGGCAGGGCGGACATTTCCGAGTTGAGGTTGACGGCGATCACCACGTCCGCGCCCAGGGCCCGGCACAGCGACACCGGCACCGGGTTGACCAGCGCGCCGTCGACCAGCCAGTGCTGGCCGTTGTGCACCGCCGGGAACAGGCCGGGCATGGCGGCGGACGCGCACACGGCGTCCAGCAGCGGCCCCTCGCGCAGCCAGATCTCGCGCCCGGTCGCCAGATCGGTGGCGACGGTGGCGAAGGGCTTGGGCAGGGATTCGATGGGGACGTCGGTGTGTTCGTTGCGGAAGCGCTCGAACACCCGCTCGGCCGCGACGAGGCCGCCCTTGCGGAACGTCAGGTCGACGATGCCCAGCATGCCCAGCAGGCCCATGTTCTGCGCCCAGGCCTGCAGCGGGTCGAGTTGGCCGGTCAGGTAGGCCGCCCCCACGGCGGCGCCGATGGAGGTGCCGCACACCACGTCCGGCTGGATGCCGAGTTCGTCCAGCGCGCGCAGCACGCCGATGTGCGCCCAGCCGCGCGCTGCCCCGCTGCCCAGCGCCAGACCGATCTTCAAGCCCGTCACGACACGCCCCGCCTTGTTCTTGACCGTGTCCTTGACCGTATCTGGGTCTCGCAACGTCGCGTGGAAAGAGGGAGGGGCGGCGGAAGCGCCGCGGCGCCTTCGGGGTGCCGCCGACGGGGTCGCGAAAGTTTGCCGGGATTTTTCGGAGACCTTCTTGCGCTTTTCTTGTGGACGTGGCGGGCCGTGGCAATTTTCGGCGGGAAGACTTTTGCTGTTCGCGGCGTTAACCATGCATCAACTGCTTGCCCCGTACACTGGCCACAGTAAAGCAAAGTTCTGTGGCAGAGGTGAGGCCATGGCCCACGAGTTGAAGAGCTTCCGCAGGGATTGGCAGCGCTGGTCGCCGGTCGAGCGCCTTGCGGCGATCGTCCTCCTGGTGACGGCGACCGTGATCCTCGGCGGTCCGGTGACGCTCGGCCTGCTCTGATCAGGCGAAGGCGAACAGCGGCGCAGACAGGGCCAGCAGCCCGAAGGCGATCAGCACCGCGCCCGAGACGCGGTTGATCCACGCCATGACGGCGGGCGTCACGCGCCGGCGGACGGTTCCCACCCCGGCGCTCAGCATCAGCCACCACAGCCCCGACCCGGCGAAGACGCCGAGCACCAGCGCCAGCGCCTCGTCCATGCTCCCGCCCCCCTCGGCCAGTCCCAGCGCGCCGAACACCGCCAGGAAGCTGAGGATCGTCGCCGGGTTGGCGAGCGTCAGCACGAAGGTGGAGGCGTAGGCGCCGGCCAGCCCGCGCCCGGTCGCCTCCGCCGCCCGCTCCGCCGGACGGGCGCGCATTGTGGCCCAGCCCAGCCACAGCAGCACCGCCCCGCCGACGAGGCGCAGCGCCTCCTGCCAGCCCAGCAGCGCCTGCGACACGGCGGCCAGCCCGAAGCCGGCGACGGCGCCGTACAGCGCGTCCGCCGTGGCGGCCCCCAGCCCCGTCGCCAGCCCCATGGCCGGCCCCTCGGCCAGCGTGCGGCGGATGCACAGCAGGCCGATCGGCCCGACGGGGGCGGCGATCGACAGCCCGATGACCAGACCCTTCAGCAGGAACCACGCGGCGTCCATGGCCGATCACTCCACCGGCAGGAGGGGGGTTTCCTTGGGCGAGGACAGCGCGATCACCGTGTGCGAGCGCACCACGCCCGGCAGCGTTTTCAGACGGTCGGACAGGAAGCGTTCGAGGTCGGCCGTGGTCGGCACGCGCACCTTCAGCAGGTACGACCACTCCCCGGTCACGTGGTGGCACTCCTGCACGGCGGGGGTGCCCTGCATGGCGGCGCGGAAGCCGGCGTCGTGCTCCGGCCGCTCCAGCAGCACGTGCACGAAGGCCAACACGTGCAGCCCGACGGCGGCCGGGCTGACCCGCGCGCCGAAGCCGGTGACGGCGCCGGAGGCCTGCAGCTTCTTCAGCCGCTCGTTGACCGCCGACACCGACAGCCCGGCGGCGGCCCCGATCTCGGCGTAGGAAGCGCGCCCGTCGGCCTGGATGTACGCTATTATTTTGCGGTCATTATCGTCCATGACCGCGAATTTTGCCGAAATGGGTGCCTATGACAAGTGTTTTGTGTGGTCGTCCGGCTATGCGCCCTCCGCCCGGCACTGCAGGCCGAGGCTTTCGGCGGTGTTCGCCACGGCGGCGAGGCAGGGATCGGCGCGGTCGGCGGGGATGGAGACGGCGAAGCGGATGCTGTAGCGCCGCCCCTCCGGCACCGTCTGCGCGTCCAGGCGCACGATGTTGGCGCCGAACTGGCCGAAGATGTCCGACAGCCGCGCGATCAGGCCGGGCTGGTCGCCGCCCGACACCTCGACGCGGTGGGTCACCTGCCCCAGCGGGCCGGGGTTGGGGTCGTAGGTGAAGGGCTTCACCTCCACCTGCGCGCCGGCCAGTTCCGGCAGCGCCTTCAGCCCGGCGTCCAGTTCGGCGACGGGCAACCCGCCCGGCAGCTCGCACACCGCCGAGAAGTCCGCCCCCTGGCCCAGCGAGGCGAAGGTGACGTCGCGCAGGTTGATGCCATGGTCGAAGAGCTGCCCGGTGATCGCCGACACCAGCCCGACCCGATCCGGGCACACCACCGTCACCAGCGCGAGATTGGCCATTCCGTCCTCCCTTGTTTTTCGGGCCGGCATGATAGCCGCGCGGGGGCAGTGGGTGCAAAGGCGTGAAGGGGAGGGGCGGATTTCCTCTCCGATCAAGCGGATGCCATGGTGCTGGTTGGGGCCACAGATGCACACAGATGAACACAGATTTTCTCAGATCTCACGCTACGCCGCTGATGGACCGTTGCGCAGTGTTCATCTGTGTCTATCTGTGTTCATCTGTGGCTAAATATCCCTTTCCCCAGATCCGCAGCCCGCGAGGGAAAAGAGGCGCTTGCTCTCAACCAGGGGCACCTTGGTCCCTTGCCGACGCAACAATATGCTGAGCAGAACTGACACCGATTGGGCGCGGCTGGACGCCATGACCGACGCCGAAGCCCAGGCCGCCGCCGAAGCCGACCCGGACGCGCAGCCGTTGTCGCCGGAACGGCTGGCGGGCATGCGGCGGGTGTCACGGGTCAAGGTGCTGCGCCAGCGGCTTGCCATGACGCAGACGGAGTTCGCCGACGCCTTCCACCTGCCGGTCAGCACCGTCCGCGACTGGGAACAGCGCCGCAGCACGCCGGACGCGCCGGCCCGCGCGCTGCTGCTCGCCATCGAACGCGATCCGGAGGCGATGCGGCGCCTGCTGGCGCCGCCCTCCGCCGCCTGAGCGTCCTTTACGCCGCGGTCCCGCCCACGGTCAGGCCGTCGAGGCGCAGCGTCGGCTGGCCGACGCCCACGGGGACGCCCTGGCCGTCCTTGCCGCAGGTGCCGATGCCGGGGTCCAGGCGGCTGTCGTTGCCGATCATGGAGATGCGGGTCAGGCTGTCCGGGCCGTTGCCGATCAGCGTCGCACCCTTCAC
>NZ_DASPMG010000433.1:0-15199 GCF_035627195.1 Azospirillum sp. | reverse complement strand
GGCCGGCGTCATGGGCTGGCCGGTCGGGCACTCGCGCTCGCCCCGGCTGCACGGCTTCTGGCTGGACAAGTACGGCATCGACGGCGCCTACGTCCCCCTCTCCGTCCCGCCGGAGCGTGCGGCGGAGGCCATCCGCGCCCTGCCCGCCCTGGGCCTGCGCGGCTGCAACGTCACCGTCCCGCACAAGGAGATCGCCGCCGCCTCCGTCGACCACCTGGACGAGTCGGCGCGGCGCGCGGGTGCAGTGAACACCATCGTGGTGCGCGAGGACGGCTTGCTGGAGGGCCGTAACACCGACGGCTTCGGCTTCGTCGAGAACCTGCGCGCCGGTGCGCCGGGCTGGCGCGCGGATGCCGGGCCGGCCGTGGTGGTCGGTGCCGGCGGCGCGGCGCGCGGCGTGATCGCCGCAATCCTCGACGCCGGCGCGCCGGAGGTCTGGCTGGTCAACCGCACGCGTGAGCGCGCCGACGCGCTGGCCGCCGACCTCGCCGCCACGCTTGGCCCGAAGACCCGTGTGTTCGATTGGGTTTCACGTGAAACGATCCTGGCCGAGGCGGCGCTGCTGGTGAACACCACCACCCAGGGCATGGCCGGCCAGCCGCCGCTCGACCTGGACCTCAGGCACCTGCCAGCATCGGCCGTGGTGACCGACATCGTCTACACCCCGCTGGTCACCCCGCTGCTGGCAGCGGCGGCCGAGCGCGGCCACCGCACGGTGGACGGCATCGGCATGCTGCTGCACCAGGCGCGCCCCGGCTTCGCCGCCTGGTTCGGCGTCGAGCCGGAGGTGACGGAGGAGCTGAAGGTCTTCGTCCTGGGGAGCTGACCGGCCATGGTGACGCTATGGTGATTTTGGGCCTCACCGGCTCCATCGGCATGGGTAAGAGCACGGCGGCGCGGATGCTGATGCGCATGGGCGTGCCGGTCTGCGATTCCGACGCGCTGGTGCACCGTCTCTACGGCCGCGGCGGCACGGCGGTGCCGGACATCGACGCCGCCTTCCCCGGCGTGGTGAATGACGGCCGGGTCGATCGCGCCGCCCTGGGCGCCGCCGTCTTCGGCAACCCCCCGGCGCTGAAGCGGCTGGAAGCGATCCTGCACCCCAAGGTGCGCGACGCGCAGCAGGCCTTCATCCGGCAGGCGGCGCTGCGCGGCGTGCGGGTCGTCTGCCTGGACATCCCGCTGCTGTTCGAGACGCACGGGGAGCGGCGCGTCGACCGCACCATCGTCGTCTCCGCCCCCTTTCCCGTGCAGAAAGCGCGTGTGCTGGCGCGGCCGGGCATGACGCCGGAGAAGTTCGCGGGTATCCTCGCCCGCCAGATGCCCGACGCGGAGAAGCGGCGGCGCGCCGATTTCGTGGTCCCGACCGGGGCCGGCCGCCTAAGCACGCGAAGGGCTCTGAAGGAAATAATTGCGAAAGCGAAACGTCTGCGCGGCCGGCACTGGCCGCCGCGCGGCTATCAGCCAGGGACCGTTGGGCATGCGTGAGATCGTCCTCGACACGGAAACCACCGGCTTCAAGCCGGAGGAAGGCCACCGGCTGGTCGAGATCGGCTGCGTGGAGGTGATCAACCACGTCCCCACCGGCCAGCGCTACCACGTCTACATCAATCCCCAACGCCCCGTGCCGCCCGACGCCATCGCCGTGCACGGCCTGACCGACGAGTTCCTGGCCGACAAGCCGGTGTTCACCGACGTCGTCGCCGACTTCGTGGCCTTCATCGCGGACTCGCCGCTGGTCATCCACAACGCCGCCTTCGACATGGCCTTCCTGAACTGGGAGCTGTGGCAGGCCGGCTACGAGCGCATGCCGATGGAGCGCGCCATCGACACGCTGGCCATGGCGCGCCAGCGCTTCCCCGGCGCCCCGGCCACGCTGGACGCGCTCTGCAAGCGCTTCGGCGTCGACAACTCCGGCCGCACGTTGCACGGCGCCTTGCTCGACGCCCAGCTGCTGGCCGAGGTGTACCTGGAACTGCGCGGCGGCCGTCAGGCCGGCCTGGCGCTGGCCGCCAAGGGCACGGCCAAGGGCGGCACGGCGGAAACCGCCCGCATCGAGCGCCCCTTCCGCCCCGCCCGCCCGCATACCCCCAGCGAGGCCGAACTGGCCGCCCACGCGGAGATGGTCGGCAAGATCAAGAACGCGCTGTGGGTGCAGGAATAGGCGGCGCGCGGTCGTTGGGTTTTGCGGCTGACGCCTCAACCCAACCTACGACGGCGCCGTAGGTTGGGTTGAGCGCAGCGAAAACCCAACGTCTCCCCTTACGGAATCAGCACCGTCGACCCGACGGTCTGGCGCGACTCCAGCGCCCGGTGCGCCTCCGCGGCGTCGCGCAGCGGGTAGGTCTGCCGCACCTCGATCTTCACCGCACCGCTGTGCACCACCTCGAACAGGTCGGCGGCGCTGGCCATCAGGTCCTCGCGCTTGGCGACGTAGGTGAACAGCGTCGGCCGCGTGACGTAGAGCGAGCCCTTGGCCGCCAGCGTCTGCAGCTCGAACGGCGGCACCGCGCCCGACGCGGCGCCGAACAGCACCATCAGCCCACGCGGCCGCAGGCAGTCCAGGCTGGCGTCGAAGGTCGTCTTGCCCACACCGTCGTAGACGACGGGAACGCCCTCCCCGCCCGTGATGCGCTTCACCGCCTCCACGAAGTTGTCGCGGGTGTAGACGATGGGGTGGTCGCAGCCGTGCGCGCGGGCCAGCTCCGCCTTCTCGTCGCTGCCGACGGTGCCGATCACCGTGGCGCCCAGGTGCTTGGCCCACTGGCAGAGGATCAGGCCCACGGCACCCGCCGCCGCCTGCACCAGGATCGTGTCGCCCGGCTGCACGCGGTAGGTGGAGCGCAGCAGGTACTGCGCTGTCATGCCCTGCAGCATCATGCCGGCGGCCTGCTGGTCGTCGATCCAGCTGGGCAGCGGCACCAGCCGGTCGGCGGCGATCAGCCGCTGCTCGCAATAGGCGCCGACACCCGGCGCGTAGGCGACGCGATCGCCTACCTTCAGGTCGCTGACGCCCGGCCCCGCCGCCTCCACCACGCCGGCGCCGGCGGCGCCGATGCAGGCCGGCAGCGGCAGCTTGTAGGCGCCGGTGCGATGGTACGTGTCGATGTAGTTGAGGCCGACGGCGGTGTGGCGCAGGCGGACCTCGCCGGGGCCGGGCTCGCCGACCTCGATCTCGTCCCAGCGCATCTTCTCCGGTCCGCCGGGTTCGTGGATGCGGATCGCGTGCACCTTGACCATGGGGGATGCTCCCTACCCTGTTGTTCTGCGTTGCGATGAGTTTAGCTTGAACGCGGCCGTTCAGGGAGCGGCTATCGAAACCGCCGGCACATGCGCCCGCTCGTGCGCCAGCAGCCAGCCCTTCGTCTCCAGCCCGCCGTGGCCGGAATAGCCGCCCGGCTTCCCCTGCCCGCCGACGACGCGGTGGCACGGGATGATGATGGGCAGCGGGTTGCGCCCGCACGCCCCGCCCACCGCCCGCGCCGCGGTGCCCAGCCGGTGCGCCAGGTCACCATAGGTCGCGGTGCGGGCGTAGGCGATCTCGCTCATGGCCGCCCACACCCGTTGCTGGAACGCGCTGCCGGCCGGCCGCAGCGGCAGGTCGAACGCCGCGCGCCGCCCGGCGAAATAGTCGGCGAGCTGCTGCGCCGCCGCGCGCAGCACCTCGTCCGGATCGTCCTGCGGCCCGGTAGCCCAGTCGAGGCTGGTCAGGGCACCCCCGGCGCTGCGCAGCACCAGGGGGCCGAGCGGGCTGTCGATGGTCAGAACGCCCATGCGGTCACCGTCCTGAGAGGGTGTCGGCCAGGGCCGCGGCGTCGGTCACCGGCGCCGAGCAGGCCATGCCCGAGCATACGTAGGCCGTCGGCCTGCCGTCCAGCATGCCCTTGCCCTGCGCCGGGTGCCCGTCTGGCAGCGCCGCACCCGGCGGCACGCTCACCAGCACGCGGTTGGGGAGCGACCGGCCGAGCACCGCGCGGCGCAGTGTGCGCGTGCCCTCCGCATTCGGGTCGCCGACGATGACCACCTGCGTGGCCGCGTTCAGCAGCTCGATGGCGTTCAGGTAGGTCGGCAGCGGGAAGAAGTTGCGCTCCAGCTCCCCGGCGAACGCCGTCACCAGCGCGTCGGCGCGGGTGCGGTGCGCCTCGTCGCCGGTGAGCAGCCACAGCCGCGCGTGCACGCCGACCATGGTGCCGTTGCCCGACGGTGTCGCCGCGTCGTGCGCCGACTTGGTGCGGACGATCAGGTCGCCGGCATCGTCCGCCGTGAGGAAGTAGCCGCCGCGCTCGCCGTCCCAATAGTGCTTGTCCAGCACAGCGGCGAGCGCCTCGGCCTCCGCGATCGTCGCCGGGTTGCCGGTGGCCTCGTACAGCGCCAGCGCGGCGCGCGCCATGTTGGCGTAGTCGTCGAGCGTCGCCGGGTGCCTGCGCTGCCCGGCGCGCCAGGAGTGGAAAAGCCGGCCGTCCACCGTCATGCGCGTGCGCACGAAGGTGAAGGCGCGCCGCGCCGCGTCGATCCACGCCGGCTCGTCGAACGCCATGCCGGCGTTGGCCAGCGCCGCGATCATCAGCCCGTTCCAGTCGGCCAGAACCTTGTCGTCCCATCCCGGCCGGACGCGGTCGGCGCGCGCGTCGAACAGCACGCCGCGCAGGTTGGCCAGCCTGGTCTCCGTCTCCGCATCGCCCAGCGCCAGATGGTCCAGGCGGTTGAGGATGGTGTGTCCCTCGAAGTTGCCGGCCCCCGTCACGTCGTACCAGCGCTTGAACAGCGGCGCGTCGGTGCCCAGCAGCCGGTCGACCTCCGCCTCGCTCCAGACGTAGAACTTGCCCTCCTCGCCCTCGCTGTCGGCGTCCAGCGTGCTGGCGAAGGCGCCACCCTCGGCCACCATCTCGCGCAGCACCCAGGCCACCGTCTCGCGCACCCGCATCTCGAACAGCGGTTCGCCGGTGTCCTGCCAGACCAGCGTGAGCAGGTCGAGCAGTTCGGCGTTGTCGTACAGCATCTTCTCGAAGTGCGGGACCAGCCACGCCTCGTCCACCGAATAGCGAGCGAAGCCGCCGCCCAGGTGGTCGTAGATGCCGCCCTGGCACATGTGCGTCAGCGTGGTCAGCACCGCCCGCCGATAGGTGTCCTTCCCGGTGCGCAGCGCCGCGCGCCACAGCAGCTCGAACAGCGGCACCTGCGGGAACTTCGGCGCGCGGCCGATGCCGCCGTGCGCCATGTCGACCTCGTTCAGCAGCCGTTCGGCCACGTGGTCGATGATGCGGGGATCGACGCCGTCGCCCGTGCGGTTGTCGGCCAGCGTCGACAGCGCATCCCGAAGCGCCGTGACGTTGCGGTCGATCTTCTCGGGCTCGCGCCGGTACGTCGCGGCCACGCCGCGCAGCACCTCGGCGAAGCCCGGCCGGCCATAGCGCGGCGCTGGCGGGAAGTAGGTGCCGCCCCAGAACGGCTCGCCCGCCGGCGTCAGGAACATGGTCAGCGGCCAGCCGCCGTGCTGGCCCAGCAGGGCCAGGGCGCTCTGGTAGATGTGGTCGACGTCCGGCCGCTCCTCCCGGTCGACCTTCACGTTGACGAACAGGTCGTTCATCAGCGCGGCGATCTCCGGGTTCTCGAAGCTCTCGTGCGCCATGACGTGGCACCAGTGGCAGGCGGCGTAGCCGACCGACAGCAGGATCGGCTTGTCCTCCGCCTTGGCGCGGGCGAACGCCCCCTCGCCCCAGGGCATCCAGTGGACGGGGTTGTCCTTGTGCTGGAGAAGGTACGGGCTGGTTTCCTGGCCCAGAAGATTGGCGGACATAGCAATGGATTCCCTGGGGAGCGGAGGTGGTGCGCATTAAGGATGGGGCGGGCCGGTCGTTGCGCCAGTTCCGCCTATCTGTATAGTGAACCGTGACCCGACGAAGGGGACCTCCCTATGAAGATCACCATCGACGTCGACTGCACGCCCGAGGAGGCGCGCACCTTCCTGGGCCTGCCCGACGTGAAGCCGATGCAGGAAGCCCTGATGAAGGAAGTGCAGAACCGCATGACGGCCAGCCTGCACGCCATGGATCCCGAAACGATGCTGAAAACGTGGCTGCCCGCCGGCATCCAGGGGTTCGAACAGATGCAGAAGATGTTCTGGAACCAGATGGCCTCGGCCATGGGCAACCCGAAGGACGGAAAGAAGTGAGCGACCTGAAGCCCTATTTCGAAGCGCACGTGTTCTGCTGCACCAACCGCCGCCCGGATGGGCACAAGCGCGGCAGCTGCGCCGCGCGCGGGTCGGAGAAGCTGCGCGACTACATGAAGGCGCGCTCCAAGGAGCTGGGGCTGGAGCCGCGGATCCGCATCAACGCGGCCGGCTGCCTCGACCGCTGCGAACTGGGCCCGACCCTGGTCGTCTACCCCGAAGGCGTTTGGTACACCTATCACTCGCCGGCCGACATCGACGAGATCCTGCAGACGCACCTTGTCGAGGGGCGCCGCGTCGACCGCCTGATGCTGACTCCCGAGCAGCGCACGCTGCGGCCCGACCAGCTGGGCTGAACCCGCCGAAGCACCTCCACCGAAGCACCCCCACCCAAGCACAGATGACCGCAACGATCTTCGCTCTCGCCACCGCCCCCGGCCGCGCCGGTGTGGCGGTGGTTCGCGTTTCGGGCCCTGCCTCCAGCGAGGCCCTGACGGCACTGACCCGCCGCGCGCTGCCGGCGCCGCGCGTCGCCACGCTGACCGCGCTGCGCGATCCCGGCACCGGCGAGGCGCTGGACGACGCCCTGGTGCTGTGGTTCCCCGGCCCGAAGAGCTTCACCGGCGAGGACGTGGTGGAGCTGCACCTGCACGGCGGCCGCGCCGTGGTGGCCGGCGTTGTGGAGGCGCTGGCCGCCCTGCCCGGCCTGCGCGTCGCCGAACCGGGCGAGTTCACCCGCCGGGCCTTCGAGAACGGCAAGCTCGACCTGACCGCCGCCGAAGGCCTTGCCGACCTGGTGGACGCCGAGACGTCGGCGCAACGCCGGCAGGCGCTGCGGCAGATGGAAGGCGCGCTCGGCCGCGTCTACGAGTCCTGGCGCCTGCGCCTGACCCGCGCGCTGGCGCACATCGAGGCCGACATCGACTTCCCCGAAGAGGACCTCCCCGGCGGCGTGGCCGACGCCGTGCGGCCGGAGCTGGAGGCCCTCGCCACCGAGATCGGCGCGCATCTGGCCGACGGGCGCCGGGGTGAGCGGTTGCGCGAGGGGCTGCACATCGCCATCGTCGGCGCGCCCAACGCCGGCAAGTCCAGCCTGCTGAACGCGCTGGCCCGTCGTGAGGCGGCCATCGTCTCGGCACGGGCCGGCACGACCCGCGACGTGATAGAGGTGCACCTCGATCTCGGCGGTTTCCCCGTGGTGCTGGCCGACACCGCCGGCCTGCGTGAGGCGGCGGGCGACGAGATCGAGGAGGAGGGCATCCGCCGCGCGCTGGACCGCGCGGCGTCCGCCGACCTGAAGATCGCCGTCTTCGACGCCACCGCCCTGCCCGCGCTGGACGCCGCGACCCTGGCGCTCGTCGACGGGGGGACCGTTGTCGTGATCAACAAGACGGACCTCGCCTTGGCCAACGTGGAGAGCGTAGGTGACCGGAACGCGCTGGCGGTGTCGGCGCGCACCGGCGCGGGGCTGCGGGAGCTGGAAGCGGCGCTCGCCGAACTGGCCGGTGCGCGCATGGCCGGCACGGGCGCCCCGGCCTTGACCCGCGCGCGGCATCGCTCGGCGTTGGAGGAGTGCCGCGATGCGCTGGCGCGCGCGCTGAGCGCGCCTCTTCCGGAGTTGGCGGCGGAGGACGTGCGGCTGGCCAGCCGGGCGCTGGGGCGGATCACAGGGCGGGTGGATGTGGAAGACCTGCTCGACGTGATCTTCCGGGACTTCTGCATCGGGAAGTGATGTTTCACGTGAAACACGGCTGAGCGGAGCCGACCTCCCCTCTTGGCGTGGCGGGCGATTTCTCTTATGGTCGCGCCCATGCGGAAATTCGACGTCATTGTTGTCGGCGGCGGCCATGCGGGCTGTGAAGCGGCTGCCGCGGCGGCGCGCGTTGGCGCGCGCACCCTCCTTCTCACGCACAAGGTCGAAACGATCGGTGAGATGTCCTGCAACCCGGCCATCGGCGGCTTGGCCAAGGGGCACCTCGTCCGGGAGATCGACGCGCTGGACGGTGTCATGGGCCGGGTCATCGACCGGGCCGGCATCCAATTCCGGATCCTGAACCGGTCGAAGGGCCCTGCCGTTCGCGGGCCGCGCGCCCAGGCCGACCGCAAGCTGTACCGGCAGGCGATGCAGGCCGTTCTGGCCGAGCAGGAGAATCTGACGATCGCGGCGGGCGGTGCGGAGGATCTGATTGCCGAGAACGGCCGCATCATTGGCGTCGTCACCGGCACGGGCGAAACCATCATGGCCGGCGCGGTCGTGCTGACGACCGGCACCTTCCTGCGCGGCTTGATCCACATGGGCGAGGAGACGACGCCGGCCGGCCGCGTCGGCGAAGCGCCGTCGCTCGGCCTGTCGGACGCGCTGGCCCGCTTCGGCTTTCCGCTCGGGCGACTGAAGACCGGCACCCCGCCGCGACTGGACGGCCGCACCATCGACTGGGACGCGCTGGAGAAGCAGCCGGGCGACTTCCCACCCCCGCCCTTCTCCTACCTGACGGAGCGCATCGACACGCCCCAGGTGGACTGCGCCATCACCTGGACGACGCCGGAGGCGCACGCGCTGATCCGCGCCAACCTGCACCGCGCGCCGATGTACTCCGGCCAGATCCAGAGCACGGGGCCGCGCTACTGCCCCTCCATCGAGGACAAAGTGGTCCGCTTCGCCGACAAGGAGCGGCACCAGATCTTCCTGGAGCCGGAGGGGCTCGACGACGACACCGTCTATCCGAACGGCATCTCCACCTCCCTGCCCCGCGAGGTGCAGCTCGGCATCCTGAAGAGCATGCCGGGGCTGGAGCGCACGGTGATGGTGCGCCCCGGCTACGCCATCGAGTACGACTTCGTCGATCCGCGCGAGCTGAAGCCGACGCTGGAGACGAAGCGCGTCGCCGGCCTCTTCTTCGCCGGGCAGATCAATGGCACCACGGGGTACGAGGAGGCCGCCGCGCAGGGGCTGATGGCCGGCGTAAACGCCGCGCTGCTCACCGGCGGGTCGGATGAGGGGTTCGTGCTGGATCGCGCCGACGCCTACATCGGCGTGCTGATCGACGACCTGATCACGCGCGGCACCAACGAGCCGTACCGCATGTTCACCTCGCGCGCCGAGTACCGGCTGCTGCTGCGCGCCGACAACGCGGACCAGCGGCTGACGCCGAAGGGCCTGTCGGTCGGCTGCGTCGGCACGCTCCGCGCCGACGCGTTCGGGCGCAAGGCGGCGGCGCTGGACGCCGGCCGTGCGCTCGCCCGGTCGCTGAACGCGACCCCGGCGGAGCTGCAGCGCATGGGCATCGCCGTGAACCAGGACGGTGTGCGCCGGTCCGCCGCCGACCTGCTCCGCTACCCGGAGATCGACTTGTCCGTTCTGTCCCGCGTCTGGCCGGAGCTGGGCGAGGTGCCGGCCGACATCGGCGAACAGCTGGAGATCGACGGCAAGTACGCCGGCTACCTCGACCGGCAGGAGGCGGACATCCGCGCCTTCCGCAAGGACGAGCAACTCGCCCTGCCCGACGACCTGGACGTGGACGCGATCGGCAGCCTGTCGACGGAGATCCGGCAGAAGCTGCGACAGGCGCGTCCGGCAACGCTGGGTGCGGCGGCGCGCATTCCCGGCGTGACGCCGGCGGCGTTGGTGGCGCTGCTGCGCCACGTGAAGCGCCGCGACGCGAAGGTGGCGTGATGGCGCGCACCGACGCGGCGGCGTTCCAGCGCACCACCGGTGTTTCACGTGAAACACTGGAGCGCTTCACGGCTTACGAGGCCGTGCTGCGCAAGTGGCAGAAGAGCATCAACCTCGTCGGCCCAAAGACGCTGGACGACGTCTGGGGCCGCCACTTCCTCGATTCGGCACAGCTCCATCCCCTTCTCCCGGAGGGTGCCCGAGTCGTGGTCGATCTAGGCAGCGGCGCCGGTTTCCCCGGTCTTGTGCTGGCGATCCTCGGCGTGCCGGAGATGCACCTGATCGAGAGCGACGCCCGCAAGGCCGCCTTCCTGCGTGAGGCGGCGCGCGCGACCGGCGTGTCGGTGACGGTGCACAACAAGCGGATCGAGGCGGTTGAACCTTTCCGCGCCGACGCAGTCACCGCCCGCGCCCTGGCGCCGCTGGCCGACCTGCTGTCCTGGGCACACCCATTCCTCGGCGACGGCGGCACGGCGGTGTTCCTCAAGGGCCAAAATGTGGAGGACGAGTTGACCGCTACCACCAAATATTGGAAGATGCGCGTCGAACGGTTCGACAGCCTCACCGATCCGACCGGCACCATCCTGCGCCTGAGTGGTATCGCCCGTGTCTGACCTCGCCAGCTTCCCTTCGTCACGCATCAAGGCTCACCGAGAGGCCGCCATGCCCCCAGTCCGCGTGATCGCCATCGCCAACCAGAAAGGTGGCGTCGGCAAGACCACGACCGCCATCAATCTGGCCACCGCCCTCGCCTCCGTCGGCAAGCGCGTCCTGGTGGTCGACCTCGACCCGCAGGGCAACGCCTCGACCGGCCTCGGCATCCCGCGGGCCAAGCGCGGCGTCGGCAGCTACGACGTGCTGTTCGACGGCATGCCGCTGGAAAAGGCGGCGGTGCCCTCGAACGTGCCGAACCTGTCGATCGTCACCTCGTCGGTGGAGCTGTCCGGCGCGGAGATCGAGCTGGTCAACGCCGAGCAGCGCGAGTTCCGCCTGCGCGAGGCGGTGGCGCAGAGCGCGCTCGAATACGACTATGTGCTGATCGACTGCCCGCCGGCGCTGGGTCTGCTGACGCTGAACGCGCTGGTGGCGGCGAACGCCGTCATGGTGCCGCTGCAGTGCGAGTTCTACGCGCTGGAGGGCCTCAGCCATCTGGTGCGCACGATCGAGCGTGTGAAGCGCACCTTCAATCCGGACCTGGACATCCACGGCGTCGTGCTGACCATGTTCGACAAGCGCAACAACCTCTCCGACATGGTGGCCGCCGACGTGCGCGGCTTCTTCGGCGAGAAGGTCTACGACACGGTGATCCCGCGCAACGTGAAGGTGTCGGAGGCGCCGTCGCACGGCAAGCCGGTGCTCATCTACGACATGCGCTGCCCGGGCGCGCAGGCGTACATCAACCTGGCCGGCGAAGTGCTGCGCCGTGAGAAGAGGCTGGCGGCGTGAGCGAAGAGGCGAAGCGTTCGGATTCCGGCCGGCGGGCCAGCCTCGGCCGTGGCCTGTCCGCCCTGTTCGGCGAGGAGACGGAGGACTACTCCGCCCTCGATAAGGTCCGGCAGTCGAAGACCGTCCCGATCGAGTATCTGCAGCCCGGCCGCTACCAGCCGCGCCGCCAGTTCGACAACGAGGCGCTGAAGGGTCTTGTCGAGTCGATCCGCGAGAAGGGCATTCTCCAGCCGCTGCTGGTCCGCCGGGTGCCGGGCGGGGCCTCGAATCAGTTCGAGATCATCGCCGGCGAGCGGCGCTGGCGCGCCGCGCAGCTGGGCGGCCTGCCCGAGGTGCCGGTCGTCATCCGCGAGCTGACCGACGCCGAGGCGCTGGAAATCGCGCTGGTCGAGAACATCCAGCGCGAGGACCTGACTCCGCTCGAAGAGGCGGAAGGCTACAAGCGCCTGATGGAGGAGTTCGAGCACACGCAGGAGGATCTGGCCCGCGTGGTCGGCAAGAGCCGCAGCCACGTCGCCAACATGATGCGCCTGCTGGCCCTGCCCGACGACGTCAAGCGCATGGTCGAGAAGGGCGAGCTGAGCGCCGGCCACGCCCGCGCCCTGCTCACCTCCGACGACCCGGTGAACACGGCGCGCGAGGTGCTGAAGCGCGGCCTCAACGTCCGCCAGACCGAAGACTTCGTGCGGGGCGGCGAGGCGGTGAAGCCGAAGGGCGCCAAGCGGGGCGATGGCGGTGGCGGCGGCAAGGACGCCGACCTGCTGAACCTGGAGGCGGAGATCTCCGCCTCCATCGGCCTCAAGGTGTCGATCAACCCGCAGGGCCAGGCCGGCACCGTGCTGATCCAGTACCAGACGCTGGACCAGCTGGACGACGTGCTTCGCCGCCTGGGCGGCGAGCGCTGAACCGGGAGCCGGCGGGGATGACCGACGCGGCGGTGCACGCCGGGCAGGCGGCCTACAAGGGATGGGTCCTGCGCTGGGTCTACGATCTCTGGGTGCTGGGGGTGTCCAACCACCGGATCTGGAAGTGCCCGACGGCGCGCCTGCGGGCGCACTGCGAGGCCAACCTGTCGGCCAACCATTTGGACGTGGGCGTCGGCACCGGCTACTACCTGGACCGCTGCCGCTTCCCCTCCCCCACCCCGCGGCTGGCGCTGATGGACCTCAACCCCAACAGCCTGGAGCACGCCGGGGCGCGGGCGGCGCGCTACGCGCCGGAGCTGCTCCGCCGCAACGTGCTGGCGCCGATCGCCTATGACGGGAGCGGCTTCGACTCGGTCGGGCTGATGTACCTGCTGCACTGCCTGCCCGGCCGGCTGGAGGAGAAGGCGGTCGCGTTCGACCATCTGCGGCCGCTGATGAACCCCGGTGCTGTGGTGTTCGGCGCCACGCTCGTCCAGGGCGACGCCCCGCGCAGCGCGGTGGCGCGGCGCCTGATGGACGTCTACAACGCCAAGGGCGTCTTCTCCAACCGCGACGACACGGTCGAAGGCTTGCGCGCCGAGCTGGCCAAGCGCTTCGTCCGGCCGGAGGTGGAACTGGTGGGCTGCGCCGCCGTCTTCCGGGCTGTGGCGGAGTAGCGTCAGGGCACGACGCGCACACCTGTCGTGTGCACGTAGAACGACCCGACGTTCGTCTCCACCTCCATCTGGACGGGCACCACCCTGCCCTGCGGTTCGACGCGCATGAACCAGAGCTTGGCCGTGCGGTCGACGCCCTGCACGAAGAACTTCTCCGGGTTGAGATCCCTCTGGAAGCCGGCCACGGGGCGCAGCGTCACCTGGCAGGCGTCTGCCGGGCCGGCGGCCATGCGCCGGGTCGATGGCTCCAGAACCTCGCGGCCCAGCGGCGTCATCAGCACGTCGTAGCGGCGGCGCCCGTCGTAGACCGGATAGCGGCCGGTGCAGGCGGATGCGCCACCCGCCGCGGCGATCACCGCGGCGCCGACGCTCAGCGGGTCGGCGGTGCCGCGAGTCGCCTCCTCGGGGATCAGCTTGGCGTCGTCGGGATCGCGGGGCGGCTCCATCCGCACCGCCGGCGCGGCGCCGGAAAAGTCCATGCGCAGCACGTCGCGCTTGCGGCGGAGCTGCCGCTCGCTCCTGAAGCGCGCCGGCCTGACCGACGGGTTGCCGAGCGTGCCGGCGGCTTCCGCCTCATAACGGAAGGTGGTGAAGAGCGTGATCCACGAGGCCCAGCCGGCGTCGACGCGGATCGCGTACGGACCGCTCGTGGTGCCGGCGGCGTCCAGGCGCAACGTCCCCTCGGCGATGCGCAGGCCACCGCCGTAGGCGGTGAAGTCCAGTTCCAGCGTGGCGGCTCCGGCCGGGCCGGTGGCGAGCAGGGCGAACGCGGTGGCGAGGACGGCGGGGCGCATTCCGGTGCACGGCGGAGGTTGCGGGCACTGGAAACATCGCGCGGCCGGGGGCCGCGTCCAGGCGCCCCCTCCCTATGCGCCGGCCCCTGCCCTACCGGCGGGCCAGCGAGGCGATCTGGAACAGGACGCGGGCGCAGATGGTCTGGTCGGGCATGTTGGTGCGCTTGCACTCGGCCTCGGCCTCGGTCAGGCGGTCGAGTGCCTGACGAACCAGGGGGGGCGTCCAGCGCCGCGCCTGCCCCGTGAAGCGCGCCTTCATCTTGTAGAAGACCGGCGGGCGCAGCGACTCGACGGCGGCATCCGGCGACTTGCCGGCGGCGACCTGCGCGGCGACCAAGTGCAGGCGCTGGAAATGGCGCTGCGCGCCCCGCAGGATCGGCACCGGGACGACACCCTCGGCGAACAGCCGGGCCAGCGAGCGGTCGAGCGCCGCGAAGTCGCCGTCGGCGGCGGCCCAGATGGGCTGGTCCATCTCCAGCGTCGCGCTGTCGCCGACGCAGGCCTGCACGTGCTCCAGCGTCACGCGTTTGTCCGTGCCCATGTAGAGCGCCAGCTTGTCGATCTCGCCGCGCGCCACCAGACGGTCGCCCACGAGGTTGGCGGCGAGAAAGCCGATGGCGTCCGGGTCGGCCTGCAGCCCGTGCGCCTGCAGAAGGTCGGCGACGACGCGGCCGAGCGACGCCTCCTCCTCCACATAGCAGGGAATGGCGGCGCCGGCGTCGGCCCCTTCGAACAGCAGGCGCAGCTTGGACCGGGCGCTGAGGTCGCCGGACTCGACGACGATCAGCGTGTCGCCCGGCGGCGGGGCCGCGAAGAAGCTGGTGAAGGCGGAGGTCGTGTTGTCCTCGGCGTCGCGCACGCGCACCAGCCGGCGCCCGCCGGTCAGCGCGATGGCGGCGGCCTCGTCGGCCAGACGGGCCGGATCCTCGGCCAGGGCCTTGCCGTAGAACTCGGCGACTCGGAACGGATCGGCGAGGTCGGGCACCACCAGCTTGCCCAGCGCGGTGGCGCGGTCGCGCACCAGGCCGGCGTCGGGGCCATAGAGCAGCACCGCCCGCACCTTCGGGTCGGGATTCCGAAGGAACGCGTCGACCGCCTTGCCCTGCAGTTTCACGGCGTGATGGTCGCCTTAGTTGCCGCGGGCGAAGTACATCGCCACGCGGTTGGTGATCTCGTCGGAGATCTGGATGAGCCCCCGCTCGTAGGCGTTGTCCACCGTCTGTAGGGCGCCGTAGTGCTCCTCCAGCACGTTGTAGCCGATCAGCGCGCGGCTGCTGGCCTGGAAGACCACCTTGCCGCTGCTGGTGTCCACGAGCTTGTAGGGCACGTTGAGCACTAGCTGCGCGCGCTCCGCCGAAGCGTCCTTACGCAGCGCCAGCTTCTGCTCGAACGCGGTGATCGAGGCGTCCAGCCGGTGCGTCGTCTTCGACGGGCGCGTGTCCGGGTAGAAGCGGTCGATCAGCAGGTTGCGCAGCTGCTGGCCGTGCCGGTCGGGCAGGTTGGCGATGTCGACCTGGGCCAGCTTGTCGGCC
>NZ_DASPMG010000432.1:0-5849 GCF_035627195.1 Azospirillum sp. | reverse complement strand
CCACCGGCGGCGCGTGCCGCGACGGGGCAGGGGGCGGCGACGACCGCTCCTTCAGGAACGCCTTGACCTCGCGGTCTTCAAGCGAATGGAAGGACACGACGGCGAGGCGCCCGCCGGGGGCCAGCAGCCGCTCCGCCGCGGCCAGGCCGCGCCGCAGCTCGCCCAGTTCGTCGTTCACGTGGATGCGCAGGCCCTGGAAGGTGCGGGTGGCCGGGTCGATGCCGTCGCCGCTCTTCGGCACGACGGACCGGACGATGTCGGCCAGCTGGGCGGTGCGGGTGATGGGGGCGTCCTTGCGGGCGGCGACGATGGCCTTGGCCACCCGGCGCGCCATCCGCTCCTCGCCGTAATGGAAGAAGATGTCGGCCAGCTCGGCTTCCGGGGCTTCGTTCACCACGTCGGCGGCGGTCGGCCCATGCCGTCCCATCCGCATGTCGAGCGGGCCGTCGAAACGGAACGAGAATCCGCGCTCCGGCTGGTCGATCTGCGGGGAGGAGACGCCGATGTCCAGCGCCACGCCGTCCACCGCGCGAACGCCCTGCCCGCTCAACAGCTCGTCCATGTCGCCGAAGCAGCCTTCCAGGACCTGGAGCCGGCCCGCGTATTCGGCGGCCATCTCGCGGCCGCGCTCGATCGCCTCGGGGTCGCGGTCGATGCCCCAGACGGTGCAGTCGGCCGCGTCCAGGATGGCGCGGCTGTAGCCGCCGCGCCCGAAGGTGCCGTCGACGTAGACGCCGCCGTCGCGCGGCGCCAGCGCCGCCACGACTTCCGCCAGCAGGACCGGGATGTGCGGGGTGGGGGAGGTGGTGGGGGTCATGCGCCCTCCCCGCTCCGCGCGGCGGCGCCGCGCGACGCCTTGGCGATGATCTGGCTGAGCGAGATGTCCTTGCGCACGACCTGGTCGCGCAGCGCCGCCTCGTGCGCGTTCAGCGCCTTCGGCTCCCAGATCTGGAAGGTCTTGCGGCGGCCGATGAACGAGGCTTCATCCGTGATGCCGGCGAAGTCGGCGAGGGACTGGGGGAGCACGATGCGCCCTTCGCCGTCGAGCTGGACGGGGATCAGCTTGCCGAAGATGAAGGTCTCGATCATCTCGCGCTCGTCGGCGTCGAGATCCGGGGATTCCAGGCTTTCGGAGAGGACGTCCAGGTAGTCCTGGTCTGCACCTTCCAGCGCCTGATGATTGAGCGACGGCCAGAGGTACACGGTGCCGGGCGCCGACGATTTGGCAAGCGACTGCCTGAACTGCGCCGGGATGGAGACGCGTCCCTTCCTGTCAACTTTGTTGACGTATGTGGACAGGAAAACGGCCATCCGTGCTGTCGAACCCCCCGCGCATCCTTCAAGGCTGCATGGTCTGCTGCCGCCCGATTGCCCCCGCCGAACCGCCCTGCCCTAACGCGGGCAAAATGGACGGGATCCCCTGTGTATTGGGTTCTCATGGGATATCATGGGACGGGGTGGGCGTCAACGGCTCCAGTAATAATAGGATAGGGCTGTCAAGAGTTTTCGCAGAACGCGCTACTCCCTTCCAAGCATGTGGCTTGGAGTGGTGAATACACACCACATTTAGCGGGGTCGAACGGCCTGTGGATAACTTTGCCGCGGAAGGTTCGGCGTATGTTCCTAAAATGTGCCCTTGATTCGGGTGTATTAACACTGAAGGAGGGCGACTCAGGACTGCGGCTGTGGACGAATCGAAGGCAGCCGCTGTGTGGTGCCGGCATGGGATAGCATGGGAAAGCGCGCCACGGGAAGGGGCCAAGCGGAGTCATCCGGTGGCCGCGCCGCGGACACCGGTGGATCGGTCTGTGGATAAGTTTGTGGAAACGCCAGACGGCCTGTAAGCCGGGTTCTGTCCCCGGGGCGAACCCCGGTGGATGGCCATTCATCTGGGACGCCCGTTGCCGGACGCCTCACGCAACCAACCCGGGCGACGGCGCGAAAACACGCCTGACCCACAGCGTCCCAAAGGACGCCGGGTCCGGCCGCCCCTATTCGGTCTTGCTCCCGGTGGGGTTTACCCTGCCACCCCCGTTGCCGGGGGCGCGGTGCGCTCTTACCGCACCCTTTCACCCTTACCAGCGCCGAAACGCTGGCGGTTTGCTTTCTGTGGCACTTTCCCTGTGGTCGCCCCCGCCGGCCGTTAACCGGCACCGTGTTTCCGTGGAGCCCGGACTTTCCTCCCCCGGCATAAGCCGAAGGCAGCCATCCGGCCGTCTGGCAGGCGACTATTTAGAGGGTCGGGAGCCCGGACGCAATGCCCGAGGGGCTTTCGGAGGCTCCGGTGGGGGACGATCCCAAATCCACGTTGGCGTAGAGCGCCTTCAGCGGCATCTCGAACGCGATGGAGGCCAAACGAAGGGCCGCGTCCGGTTCGGTCAGCAGCTCCAATTCCCACCGCGTCCCATCCAGCCGCCGGTGCACCTCGCCGTACAGCCGCTCGGCATCCAGCAGCACGATCTCCTGCACGCTGGCGATGGCGCGGTAGACCGGCAGCTTGACCTTGCGGTCGTGGTCCTCGGTCGAGCGCGACAGCACCTCGACGATCACCAGCGGGCTGGGGATGGCATACTGCCCGTGCACGTGCGGGCTGCACGTCACCGCGAGGTCCGCCTGGAAGTAGTTGCGGATGCTGTTCGGCTTCAGGATGCCGGCCTCGGGCTGCACCCGGCAGGGCGGGCGCTTGTCGAGCGCATTGCCGATGTGTCGTGTGGCGTTCCCGACGATAATCTGGTGGGCGCTGTATGTCGGCGCCATGGCGACCGGCACGCCGTCGATCAGCTCATAGCGCGTGTCGGTGCCGTCGTCCCAGACGAGGAACTCGTCGACGGACATCCGCTTCCAGGCCAACTCGGACATGGGCGCCTCACGGCAACGATCGGGACCGTACGAATATAGGGGAGAACCGGCGCTGAAGCGAGGCCGCCTCCATGGCAAGCCCGAACATCGGCAAGGTATGGAGACACGGATGCACACGGATGCCGGCTGCGCCGGACACGGATGAACACGGATCTTGATTATTCTCTATCCGTGTTCATCCGTGTTCATCCGTGTCTCAAAACCTGTCTTCACCGCAGCCACTTACCGACAGGTGAAACTCATGACGCCTGCGGCAGGGCGCCCACGTCGGCGATGGTGAGGAGCGCGCGGGGCGGGGCGTCGCCGGGCGTGGCTTCGGTCAGCAGCGGGCGGTCCTCGGCCGGCGGCTCGTAGACGGCGGGCAGCATCAGCGCGATGCGCGTGCCCTTGCCCGGTTCGCTCGTCACCTCGATGTCGCCGCCCAGCATGGCGACGTAGTGGCCGACCAGCGTCAGGCCCAGTCCGGCACCGGGCGTCTTGCCCTTGGCCGACCCGTCGGCCCCCTGCACGAAGGGGCGGAACAGGCGGCCGACCTGCCCGGCCGGGAAGCCGGGGCCGGTGTCCGCCACCACGAAGCGGACCCACGCGGCCCCGTCGCGGTCCTGCCGCTCGGCCGTCAGCGTCACGTCGCCGTCCGCGGTGAACTTGCAGGCATTGTCCAGCAGGTTGAGCAGCACCTGCCGCACCTTCACGAAATCCGAATGCATGCCGCCCAGGTTCGGCGCGCCGGTGACCGTCAGCACGTTGCCGTTCAGGTCGGCGGCGGGGTAGGTGCGCTCGCGCACCTCGGCAATCAGGCGGGCGACGTCGAAGTCCTGCAGGCAGACGTCCATGCCGCCGGCCTCGATCTTGGCGTAGTCCAGGATGGCGTCGACGAGGCCGACGAGCTGCTCGCCCGACCACTGAATCCGCTCGGCCTCGGTCGACAGGTCGCCGGCCCCCATGCGGTGCAGCTCGCCCATCAGCGACTGGCTGGCGTGCACGATGGCGTTCAGCGGCCCGTGCAGCTCGTGCCCCATGTTGACCAGGAAGTCGGACTTGGCCTGGTTCTCCGCCTCGGCGCGCGCCTTTTCCGTGCGCAGGCGCTCCTCCGCCTCGGCGGCCTCCCGCTTCAGGCGGGCGATCTCGTCGGCGTTGGCGCGCAGCGTCTCGACGGCGCGCGCCATGCGGGCGATCTCGTCGGTGCCGGTGACGGCGGGCAGGGCGACGCGGTCGCTGCGCCCCTCGGCCAGCGCCGCCACGGCGTCGGTGACGGCGCCCATCGGGCGGGCGACGCTGCGTGCCACCATCCAGGTGGTCAGCCCGCCCAGCACGACGACCAAGCCGCCCACCCACAGGGCGAGCTTCACCCAGAATGCCGTGCGGTCGGCCAACTGGCGGCGCAGCGTCTCGGCGGCGGAATCGTTGCGCTGGCGGATCTCGCCGGTGCGCAGGGCCACGGCGGCGGCGTTCGGCTCCAGCGCCTCGGCGCGCATGCGCTCCTCGTCGCCGGCCACCTCCTCGATGCGGTCGAGCACGCCGGCAAGGCTGCCCAGCAGGCTGTCCAGCTCGGTGATGAGCTGCCGCGTGCCCTGCACCCACAGGTAGCGGGTCAGCTCCGACAGGCGGGTGCGCGCGGTCTCCAGCTCGGCCCGCATGCGCTCGGCGTCCTTGGGATCGCGGCGCTCGACGTAGCGGGCGACGTGGTCGCGCATCATCATCACGCTGATCGCCGCGTCGGCGGCCAGCGAGGCGGAGTCGACGCCGCCCGAATCCTTCAGCTTGGCGAAGCGGACGCGCACCTGCTCGACCATCGGGTCGAGGACGGAGCCGATCAGCCGGGCGCGGTCGTTGCGCAGCGCCACGATGTCCCTGAAGCCGGTCCAGAAGCCGTCCAGCGCCAGCTTCGCCTCCTCCACCGCCTTGCGGTCGGCGTCGGCGGCGGCCACCCTGGACAGCGCGTCCAGCCGCTCGGCAACGGCGGCCTGCCGCCGCTCGGCCTCGGCCAGGCTGTCGGCGTCGCCGTAGACGAGGACGTCGCGGACGGAGGCTTCGAGGTCACGCAGGATGATGTCGGCGTCGGCCGCCGTCTGCGACACGTCGGCGGTGGCGGAGAAGCTGCCGACGTTGCGGCTGACGCCGGACAACGCGGCCAGCCCGGCCGCCGCCAGCACCAGGACGAGGGCGAGCGCGACTCCGAAGCCGACGGAAATCCGAGTCGCGACCTTCAGCTCGCCGAGCCGGGCCAGGGGACCGTACCGCTTCACGCCAACTCCCGTACGCGCGTCGTTCGTGCCGCAAGCTTTCCGGGTTATGTGCTGCCAAGCCGTTAAGGCCCCGCAATGGTCACAAGCTCCGGTGGCGGCGGCGCGGATTGTACAGTGCCGATCCCCCCGCGCAAACAGGCAAGTCGCGCGCTACGCCGCCGTCCGGGGGTGAAAAGCGTAGGCGTGCATGCCGATGCTGCCGTGTTCGAAGCCGGCGTGCAGCCGCTCCGTCCGGAACCCCTCGCCGGCGGCGCCAACCGCCACCGGCAGCGGCAGGAAGTGCTCGTCCGTCGGGTGGGCGAGGCGGGCCTCCGCGCTCGCCGTCTTCCAATCGGCGATGGCGTCCGCGTCGCCGACCTCAAGCGCTGCGTCGAGCCAGCCGGCGAAGCCGTGGGCCCAGGGGGCGGCCACGTCGGACCCTATGCGGAAGTCGCGCAGGTTGTGCACCGCGCCGCCGCTGGCCAGCACCAGCACGCCGTCCCGCGCCAGCGGCGCCAGCGCGCGGCCCAGCGCCAGATGGTCGACCGCGCCGCGCCGCGGCTGCACCGCGAACTGGGCCACGGGGATGTCCGCCTCCGGGTACATCAGCATCAGCGGGACCCACGCGCCGTGGTCCAGCCCCTGGCCGGGATCGACCGCGCAGCCCGGCACCAATTCCGCCACGCGCGCCGCAAGGTCCGGCGCGCCGGGGGCGGGGTAGCGCAGGCGGTAGAGCGCGTCGGGGAAGCCGTGGAAGTCGTGCAC
>NZ_DASPMG010000431.1:0-25267 GCF_035627195.1 Azospirillum sp. | reverse complement strand
ACCGTGTTCGGCCCAGGCGAGCAGTGGTTCTACGCCCTGACCGAGGACGGCGTCGAGAACCTCAAGGAACTGATCCAAATCCACCGAACGCGACGCTGACCGCTTCGATCCGCATCCGCGTCACTCACCGGATGCGTACAGTTGTCGCGCATGAAGTGCCAGATGTTCTCCACCGGGTTCAGCTCGGGTGACGTCGGCGACAACGGCAGCAGGGTGATGTTGGCGGGGGTCGGCAGCTTGGCCGAGGTGTGCCAGCCGGCCTGATCGAGCAGCACGACGGCATGCGCGCCGGGCGCCACGGCGCGCGCGATCTCCTCCAGGTGCAGCGCCATCGCCGCGCTCGTGCAGCGCGGCCGGCCCAGGGCTGCCCCCTTGCCCTGGGCCGGCCGGGCCGAGAGGTTGCGAAAGCCCTAAGCGCGCAGTTCCCGGCTCAGCGTCTGCTTCGAGACAGAGACGCCGAACTCGTCCCAGAGCCAGTACAGCAGGTCGATGATCCGCCAGTGCACCGCCGGGAGCGGCCCCGCCTCGACGACTTGGCGCAGCGCCGCCCGATGCTGCTCCGCCAAACGCGGCTGCGGCCCCGGGGCCTTGCCGGTCAGCAGGCCCGCCGGTCCCGCGTCGTTGAAGCGCAGCACCCAGTCGCGCACCGTCTGCAAGCCGACCCCGCCGATCGCCGCCGCGGCCGAACGTGGTTCTCCGTCGTAGATCGCCGCCAGGGCGAGCAGTCGGCGGACTTGGCCGGGATCGTCAGAGGAGCGGGCAAGCCGGCGCAGGACGGCGGCATCGAAATCGCTGCGCAGCGGAACCGGAGCAGCCATGGTGGACCTCGTCGTCGTGGTCTCTCCGGTGAATCACACGGCTCTACCCCGCGGGAATCGCCGCATGAGTCGTACTCCGCAGGACTTGGTATAAGCGGCCGGGGCGCCGCGCCGCGCGACGCTCTGTGGGAACATCACCGGTGTGGACGCTGCCTGCGTGAACTCTCCGCACCCTTGGTTACCGTTCTCCAATATCCCGCTGCAATCTGACGAAATTTGTCGAAATTTTTAGGTCACAGGCACCGCCCGGGCCGGGTGTAATAGACCATCCGCCATTATTCGTGGCGTAGCTCGACCGACATACGCCCATAAGCAGCGCCCTTTCCTCGATTTCCTCTCGCCATCACCGCGCATCCGGCCGGCGCCGCCTTCGGGCGGGCCGGTCCACGCCCGAAGGACTGCCCATCCATGCCGACGCCCCTGCCCCGCCCTGCCCTTGCCGCTCCGTCCGCCGCCCGCCGCAGTTCCTTGCGGCGCAATCCCTACGCCGGCCTGCTGACCGGTCCGCTGATCGGCCTGCTGGCCGCCAGCCCGGCCTGGGGCCAGGGTGTGTGCACGGCCGGCACCTGCCTGTACGGCGACCAGTGGAACACCGCGGCCGCCAACGGCGGCAACGGCGGCACGGCCGGCACCGCCACCGCCGTGAACGCCGCCAACGCCAGCATCACCACGCTCGCCTTCGACGCCGACGGCCTGCTGTCGCAGGCGCTGGGCGGCATGGGCGGCCCCGGCGCCTTCGACACCGGCGAGGCGGCGACCCGCGGCGGCGGCGGCGGGGCCGGCGGCAACGGGGGCGCCGCCTCGGTCAGCAACAGCGGCACCATCGCCACCAGCGGCGCCCAGTCGGACGGCATGACGGCGCTCAGCACCGGCGGGGCCGGCGGCAGCGGCGGCGTCGCCGGCAACGCGGCCAGCGCCATCGGCGGCCCGGTCGGCACCGGCGGGGCCGGCGCCACCGCGTCTGGGTATCTGGTGGGGTCGATCTCCACGGCCGGCACGCAATCGTCGGGCATCTACGTCTTCAGCCAGGGCGGGGCGGGCGGCCAGGGCGGCGGCGTCACCGTCGGCATCGCCGGCGCCTACGCCCGGGGTGCGGCCGGCGCCACCGGCGGCACCGGCGGCAACGCCACGGTGACCACCCTGGCCGGCAGCGCCATCGCCACCACGGGCGCCCAGTCGGAAGGCATCCAGGCGACCAGCCAGGGCGGACAGGGCGGCAAGGGCGGCTCGGCCACCACCTCGGTCGCGTCCGATTCCGGCAACGGCGGGGCCGGCGGCAACGGCGGCGCCGTCACCGTCAACACGGCCGGCACCATCACCACCCAGGGTGCGGCGTCGCACGGCATCCTGGCCAGCAGCTACGGCGGCGGCGGCGGGGCGGCGGGCTACGCCTCCGGCCTGTTCGGCAACGCCGGCAACGGCTGGTCGGGCGGCGCCGGGGGCGCGGTGACGGTGACCAACAGCGGCGCCATCACCACCGGCGGCGCCAGCGCCGACGGCCTGTTCGCGCAGAGCGTGGGCGGCGGCGGCGGTGCCAGCGGCGTCAGCGTCGGGCTGGTGTCGGTCGGCGGCAGCGGCGGCTCGCCCAGCCCCGGCGGGCAGGTCACCGTCAACAACAGCGGCGCCATCGCCACCGGCGGCGAGCAGGCGGTCGCCATCGAGGCGCAGAGCGTGGGCGGCGGCGGCGGCAAGAGCGGCACCGCGGTGGCGCTGGTGTCGCTGGGCGGCAGCGCCGCGTCCGTCGGCAACGGCAACGGCGGCACGGTCGGCGTCACCAACGCCGGCACGCTAAAGACCGTCGGCAACTACGCCCCCGGCATCTTCGCCCAGAGCGTCGGCGGCGGCGGCGGCAGCGCCGGCAGCGCGGTCGGCTTCTTCTCCGTCGGCGGCAGCGGCGGCAGCGCCGGGTCGGGCGGCGGCGTCGCCGTCACCAACACCGGCGGCGTCACCACCCAGGGCGAGCGCGCCTTCGGCCTGCACGCGCAGAGTGTGGGCGGCGGCGGCGGCACCGGCGGCACGGCCGTGTCGATCAGCCCCGGCGTGGCCATCGGCCTGGGCGGCAGCGGCGGTGCGGGCGGCGGCGCCGGGCAGGTGCAGGTGACCAACAGCGGCGCGCTGACCACCAGCGGCGGTGCGGCAACCGGCATCCTGGCCCAGAGCGTGGGCGGCGGCGGCGGCAACGGCGGCGACGCCTACGCCATCGGCCTGTCGTTCCTGTCGCTGGGCATCGGCGGCAGCGGCGGGGCCGGCGGCCTGGGCGGCGAGGTCGACCTGACCAACAACGCGGCCGGCGCCATCGCCACCACCGGCAACGCCGCGACGGCGCTGCACGCGCAGAGCGTCGGCGGCGGCGGCGGCACCGGCGGCATGGCCTTCGCGGCGGCCGGCGCCCCGGCCTTCGCCGCGGCCATCGCGGTGGGCGGCTCGGGCGGCCAGGGCAACGCCGGCGGCACCGTCAACCTGACCAACCTCGGCACGCTGAGCACCACCGGCACCGACGCCGCCGGCATCAAGGCGCAGAGCGTGGGCGGCGGCGGCGGCGACGGCGGCAGCGCCACCTCGATCGCCGCGACGATCCCCGTGTGGCCCGACGTGCCCTCGGTCTCGCTCAGCGTCGCGGTGGGTGGCTCCGGCGGGGTCGGCGGGGTCGGCGGCGCGGTCAACGCCACCAACCGGGGTGCCATCACCACGCAGGGCGACGGCGCCAAGGCCATCCTGGCGCAGAGTGTCGGCGGCGGCGGCGGCAACGGCGGCGATTCCTCGGCCTATTCGGTGGCGATCGGCTCGACCCTGGCGGTCAACACCAGCGTCGCGGTTGGCGGCACCGGCGGCGGCGGCAACGACGGCGGGGCGGTCAACCTGACCTCCGGCGGTGCCCTGTCGACGGCCGGCGACCACGCCTACGGCGCGCACGCGCAGAGTGTCGGCGGCGGCGGCGGGTCGGGGGGCTTCGCCTCCACCGGCAGTGCCGGCGTCGCCCAGCAGACCGTCAACGTCAACGTGGGCGTCGGCGGCAAGGGCGGGGCCGGCGGCAACGGCGGCACGGTGCAGGCCACCACGTCGGGCACCGTCGCCACCACCGGCGACGGCGCGCACGCCCTGGTGTTCCAGAGCGTCGGCGGAGGCGGCGGCACGGCCGGCGGCGCCGACGGCCACGCCATCGGCCTGGGCAACGAGGGCGGGCAGGTCACCGTCAACGTCGGCGGTTCCGGCGGGGCGGCCGGCAACGGCGGGCAGGTCACGGCGAACAATGCCGCGGCCGTGACGGCCACCGGCGGCGGCGCCTACGGCGTCTTCGCACAAAGCGTGGGCGGCGGCGGCGGCAACGGCGGCAGCGCCAGCGGTGCCGCCTACGGCAACGTCATCCGCTCGTACCAGAACACGTACGCCAGCGGCATGAACTTCCTGAGCAAGTTCACCACGAAGATCACCGGCAACCGGCCGCAGAACCCGCTGGGCAACATCCAGGTGGGGGTCAGCGTCGGCGGGTCGGGCGGCGCCAGCGGCACCGGCGGGGCCGTCAGCCTGACCAACAGCGGCGCCGTCAGCACCGCCGGCAACCAGGGCTACGGCGTGTTCGCGCACAGCGTCGGCGGCGGCGGCGGCACGGGCGGCGTGGGCGGCTCCTCCACCTCGGCGGCGTCGGCTGGCGTCAACCTCGGCATCGGCGGGTCGGGCGGGGCCAGCGGTGCCGGCGGCGCCGTCACCGTCACCAACAGCGGCGCCGTGCAGACCCAGGGCACGCACGCCCACGCCGTGGTGGCGCAGAGCGTCGGCGGCGGCGGCGGCACCGGCGGCCACGGCGACGACGACGCCAACGCCAGCCAGATCAACATCGCGGTGACGCTGGGCGGCAGCGGCGGCGCATCGGGCAACGGCGGCACCGTGAACGCCACCAACACCGGCACGCTGAGCACCGTGGGCGACCACGCCATCGGTATCCTGGCCCACAGCATCGGCGGCGGCGGCGGCACCGCCGGAGCCGGCGACGGCAACTTCGGCAGCAAGAGCGTGGGGATCAGCGTCGGCGCCAACGGCGGCAACAGCGGCACCGGCGGCGCGGTCACCGTGTCCAACGGCGGCGCCATCACCACCACGGGCGCCCACGCGCACGGCATCCTGGCGCAGAGCAACGGCGGCAGCGGCGGCCTCGTCACCTCGGCCACCGGCACCGGCGGCACCTACGGCAACCTCAACCTCACCTTCGGCGGCACCGGCGGCGCGTCGGGCAACGGCGGCACGGTCACCGTCGGCAACACCGCCGCCATCGCCACGTCGGGCGTCGGCGCGCACGGCATCTTCGGCCAGAGCGTGGGCGGCGGCGGCGGGGCCGGCGGCGCCTCCGTCGTGTCGGGCGGCATCGGCTCGCTGAACTATTCGGTCGGCGGCAACGGCGGGGCCAGCGGCAACGGCGGGCAGGTCACGCTGACCAACGGCGCCGGCATCCAGACCACCGGCGACCACGCCTTCGGCCTGTTCGCGCAGAGCATCGGCGGTGGCGGCGGCGCCGGGGGTGCCGGGTCGGGCAGCGCCACCATCGGCATCGCCGCGATCACCAACGTGACGGGCGGCAACGGCGGCGCCAACGGCACGGGCGGCTTCGCCTCGGCGACCAACAGCGGCCGCATCGTCACCAGCGGCCAGAACGCCCATGGCGTGCTGGCGCAGAGCATCGGCGGCGGCGGCGGCCTGACGCTGGCCGCGTCGGGCGGCAACGCCGGCAACAACAACGCCTCCAACCCCTTCGGCACCGTGCTGGCCGGCAACGCCGCCGGCGGTGGCAACGGCGGCGCGGCGACGGCCGCCAACAATGGCACGGTGTGGACCACCGGCACCGGCGCGTCCGCCCTGTTCGCGCAGTCGATCGGCGGCGGCGGCGGCATCGCCGGCGTGGCCTCGGCCGGCTACACGGTGCCGCTGTTCGACTGGAACCTGCAGGTGCTGTCGGCCGACACGCGCCAGGGCCAGCCGGCCAACAACGGCGACGGCGGTGCCGTGACCGTGACCGTGACCACCGGCGCCAACTCCATGACCGCCACCAGCGGCATCAACGCCCCGGCCATCCACGCCGAAAGCTTCGGCGGCGGCGGGTTGTCGACCAGCTTCCTGGTGGAGGGCGCGCCGGTCGACGGCTCGGCCGGGGGCCGCGGGCGCGGCGGCACGGTGTCGGTCACCGTCGGCGGCACCGTGCAGGCGACGGGTGCCAGCTCGTCCGGCGTGCTGGCGCTCAGCTCCGGCGGCATGGGGTCGAGCGGCATCACGGTCACCGTCAACCAGGGCGCCACGGTCACCGGCGGCACCGGTGCGGCGTCCGGCGTCCACATCGTCGGCGGCGTCAACAACACCATCACCAACGCCGGCACCATCCAGGCGGCGTCGGGCACCGCCATCACCGCCACGCCCGACAGCATCTACCGCCTGAACCCCAACGCCGTGCCGGCGCCGTCGCTGCGGCTGACCAACACCGGCACCATTTGGGGCAGCATTTCGGCCACCACCGGCACCAACAGCCTGTCCAACAGCGGCCAGCTGTTCTCCGGCTCGACCATCAACCTCAACAGCGGCGCCTTCACCAACGCCGGGACGCTCAGCCCCGGCGGGGCCGGCGCCATCACCACCACCACGCTGACCGGCAGCCTGACCCAGACCGCGGCCGGCCTCTACGCCCCCGACGTCGACTACGCCAACCGCCGCAGCGACCTGCTGAGCGTGTCGGGCACGGCCTACGTCGGCGGCGGCATCGCCCCGGTGCTGGCCAACCCGGTGCCCGGCGCGGGATCGCTGACCGTGCTGCAGGCGACCGGCGGGCTGACCCCGGCCGCGGGGCTGCAGGCGCTGTCGAACTTGGCTGCCTATTCCTACACGCTGTCGACCACGTCCACGTCGCTGGCCGTCGGGCTGAACGCCGACTTCACGCCCACCGGCGCGGCGCTGAACGCCAACCAGCAGCAGATCGCCGGCCACCTGCAAAGCCTGTGGAACAGCGGCGCCACCGACGCTGCCTCGGTCAGCCTGTACAACAGCGTCGCCACCGCCACCAGCGGCCAGGCGCTGGGCGCCGTGCTGAACCAGATGGGCAGCACCGGCGCGCACGCGTCCGCCGCCGGTTCGGCGGCGCAGGCGCACAGCTTCGCCGACAACCTGCACAGCTGCCCGACCTTCGCGCAGAACGGCGCCACGGCCGGTGAAAGCGAATGCGTGTGGCAGCGCACCGTGGGCCACATCGCCACCCAGCGGACCACGTCCGACGTGGAGGAGGGCTACGACGTCCGCGCGGTGGTGGTGCAGGTCGGCGCGCAGAAGCCGGTGGCGCCGGGCTGGGTGGTCGGCCTGTCGGCCGCCTACACCGCCGACCGCGTGCGCAGCACCGGCGACACCGTCTCCAGCACCTCGCAGGGGTTCCGGATCGGCGGCGTCGTGAAGCGCGAACTGGGCGCCTGGACGCTGTCGGCCGCCGGCTATGCGGGCCTGAACTGGTTCGACGGCCGCCGCACGCTCAGCACCGGCAACGGCGTGGCGGAGGCGACCTCCTCCGGCATGACGCAGCAGGCGGGCGGGCGGCTGCGCGCCGCCTACGTGGTGGGCGGCGAGGGCTGGTACGTGCGCCCCTACGCCGACCTGGACGTGTCCTACACGCGGGTGCCGGGCTACACCGAGCGGGGTGCGGGCACCCTGAACGTGCGGTCGGAGGCGGCCTCGCGCGTCCTGCTGTCGGGCTCGCCGATGCTGGAGTTCGGCGGGCGCTTCGCGTACGACGACCTGCGCATCCGCCCCTACGGGGCGGTGGGCGTGGTGGCCCATTCCGACGGCGCCTGGGAGGTGAAGCAGCGCTTCGAGGGGTCGGCGCCGGGCGCGTCGTCCTGGACCTCCTCGCTGCCGACGCCCAAGCTGCAGGGCAAGGTGAACCTGGGCGTGGAGATCCTGAGCGGCAGCGGGTTCGAGGTGAAGGGCGAGTACGGCGTCCGCTTCGCCGAGGGCTACGTCGGCCAGACCGCCGCCGTGCGCCTCGCCCACCGGTTCTGACCGGCCCCCTGCCCCACCCGGCCGGCGCTCACGGCCTCCCGTCGCCCCAAAGGCGGCGGGAGGCTCTTGCGCAAATCACTGAACAATGTACAATAACGGGCATTGTTCGCATTTGTCGCGCCCCGATGAGTTCGCCCCCCAATGCCAACGCCGCCCCTGCCGGGCGGCGCGAACGCAAGCTGGCTCAGACAGCCCGGCACGTGGCGGAGCGTGCGTGGGAGCTGTTCGAGCAATTCGGCTATGAGCAGGTCACGATGGAGGCGATCGCCAATGCCGCCGACGTCGCACGCGGGACCTTGTACAAGCATTTCCCGACCAAGGAGGCCCTGGTCGCCTATCGCTTCCAGCAAGACCAGATCCAAGGACGGCCCGCGGTTCAGGAAGCCGTGTCGAAGGCGCCCGACATCGTCGAGGCCTTCCGGTGCGTGCTCCGCATGGAGGCCGGCTATGCCGAGCGGAACCGGAGCTACGTGGGCCCCTATGTCTTCCACCGCCTGGGCAATGCTCACGAAAACCCGGATCCATTCGAGAACGACGACTTCGCCGTTCTGGCCTTGCAACTGATCCGCCGGGGACAGGAGAACGGAGTGATCAGCACGGACCTGGACGCGCGGTCACTGGCGGAAGGCATCATCTACTTGCGGCTGGGGGCGATGTTGCGATGGCTGCGCGAGCCGGAGACGGCCCTGGCCGATCTTTACGCCGGGATGCTGCACGCCTTCCTCCATGGCGCCTTGCAGCGGCCGCAGCCGGAATAGGTGGGACATGCTCTCTTCACTCCATCAGCACTGGTCCAATTTCAAGACGTCACTCCTGCGGGCGGCGCTGCGCGCGGAGTACCGGGGCGCCGGCCTGTCGCCCAGGCAGGCGCATCTCAGCTTCGGAGACGTCGCGTATTTCGAGAAGCCCGGCGTGCCGGGACACGAATGCATCATGCTGCTGCACGGCGCCGGTGCCGACAAGAACGGCTGGTGCCGGTTCCTGAAGCACCTGCCATCCAAGGGCCGCGTGATCGTTCCCGACCTGCCGGGGCACGGGGAGAGCGTCCGGAGCCCGGATCTCAGCTACACGATCGGCCAGCAAGCGCGGTATATGCGCGAATTCCTGGATGCGCTGGAGATCGATACGCTGCATCTCGTGGGGCATTCCATGGGGGCGGCCATCGCCCTGCGCATGGCGCACGCGCAGCCGGATCGGGTGCGCAGCTTGATCCTGATCGGCGCCGGCGGCGCGGAAAGCACGCCCAGCGAACTGCGCCGCGAATTCGATCGCACCGGCGTCCACCCCATGATGGGCATCCGGTCCCTGGAGGACTACAAAGCCCTCATCAAATGGGGAATGAACAAGCCGCCGTACATTCCGGGCATGTTCCTGAGCGTTCTGGCCGATGAGAAGATCCGGCGCCGCGACATCGAGCGAAAGATCATCCTGGATGCCACACGGGACATGGATCTGGCGGACATCCTGCCGCACATAACCCAGAAAACGCTGATCCTGTGGGGATCCGCCGATCGCGTCGTCCACCCGGACGACGCCGAGTTGCTGCGAAGCAGGATAGCCCTGAGCAGGAAAGTCATTCTGGACGGCATCGGGCATGTTCCCATCGTGGAGGCGCCGGCGCTTTCCGCGCGCCACTGCGCGGCATTCCTGGGGGAGCGAGACGACAGGGGGACACCATGAACGTGCGGAACGTGCATTCCCGAACACTGCCGACGTCCTTGGACGCCGCAGGGACGCTGATCGACGGGCTGGCTTCCGATGGGGACCGCCTGTGGCCCTGGGAACGATGGCCGGCGATTCGCTTCGACGGGCCGCTGGCGGTTGGGGCGAAGGGCGGCCACGGCCCGGTCCGCTACACCATCCAGCAGTACGAACCCGGGCGTTCCATTCTGTTCCGGTTCAGCGCACCGAAGGGATTCCTCGGCACCCACAGGCTTTCGGTCGAGAGCACCGACAGCGGCGGCGTCCGTCTGGTGCACACCCTCGAGATGGTGGCGGCCGGACCGGCGCGATTCAGCTGGCCCCTGGTTTTCCGTCCCCTGCATGACGCGCTGTTGGAGGATGCGTTGGACAAGGCCGAGCGCGCCTTCGGAGGCCGGCCCACCGCGGCGCGTTGGTCCCTGTACGTCCGGGCGCTGCGCCGCCTGCTTCGGCGGCGCCGTCAGGGGCGTGCAGGGTGAAGGCGGGTGTCGAGGGCGAAAGGCTCCTGCGAGCGCAGGGCGTAGCTTCCGGCGGCGGCGGACGCGACAAACAGCAGGTTCCAGCTGTGGGTCGACACCGCGCTCGGAATCAGGACGAACTTGTGCCTCCTGAGCAGGTCGTCACCGAAGGCCTGCTGTCCGGCGCCGGGTATGCCGGGCCGCAGCCAGTTGGGGTTCGGCACCGACGCCGGATCGACCACGTGCACCGCCGACGGGTCGGTTACGGTCAGCGCCGTCAGCACGTGCGGCACCGTGTCCAGCACGGCGAAGCCGGTGTGGACCGCCACCTCGAGGATGGCCGTGGACGGGTCGATCGAGCAGTATACGGCGCGCGTGCCTTTGCCGTTCCAACGGCCCCCGGCCAGGAAGGCGCCTTCGCCGCTGTCCCAGGTTGCCGCGAAGCGCTCCCGGTCGAGCCGCCAGGCGACCAGGTCGCGGCCACCCAGCGCCGCTGGCAGCGGCGTCACACGTAGACCCCGTGCTCAAGGCGCGTCAGCAACTCCTCGACCAGTTCGACGCCGGCGGGCGTGGACAGCAGATCGATCGGACGGCGTTGGTCGAGGCCGACCGCCGGGCGGTCGAGCCACTGCTCCGCCGCCTCCTGCGATCCGAACACCACCGTGGCCTTGGCCAGGATTTCCGCGAACTTCCAAGTCCGGCCGCTCTGCTCCTGGCTGAGCGGCCGGGCGGGATCGTCCCTGCGGCGCTGGAAGGTGCGCAGGCTCATGCCCACCGCCTTCTCGAACGACGTGGAACGCTTCAGGACGACGAGGTGGCCGACGAGGTGCTCCAGCGCCCCGCCGGGCAATCCCTTCACAAGCATCTCGTGCGCGTCGAGCGCGGTGCGGACCGGCTGGCGCAGGACGCGCGTCCCGCCCAGAAGATCGGCCACCCTCTGGACGTCCGTGCCGCCGGCCTCCATCGCCCTTCCGTGTGCCGTCGCCATTCGCCCCTCACCGACACGTGTCGCCACAAGATATGACAGGTGACGCATGCCCATTCAAGATCCGGTGCGAAGCGGCTCAACTCCTCGGTCACGGCCCGGCGGCCGCCCCATTCAGGAGAATTCCGCGAGCGCCGAGCGCGCCAAAGGCGCCAGGGTTGGCCAATCACCCAATTGCCGGTTGATTTTACGGGAGACTATCTCCATCGTTTCCCGCATGCGCATCGTCTTCCCGAACGTCCGCAGCAGGTCCGGCGCAAAGGCTTTCATCGGGCGAACCGCCTGCCGCGCGCCGATCGTTGCGCCCGTCCTCGTCCCGGGGCGGGCGACGGGGTCCGGTGCGGCCTTCAACCTGGGACCTCGCCCGCGACATGGCGCATCTCGCTGACGGACCAGATCCGGAACCCGATCCGCCGGCCGTCCCGAACGAGGCCGCGTCGCCCGTGGCTGCCCCTTCCGCCGGCCGGCCGGGCCGCGCCGTGGCCGGCATGGCCGCCGTGCTGGTTCTCGCAGCACTCGTCGTCGCCGCCCGGTTCTGGCTGCCAGCCCCGTCCGGCGCCGATGCCGCCGGGGCGCCGCCGGGGCCACGACCGGGGGCACGGACGGTGGAGGTGGTGGCGGCACCCTCCACGTCGCGCGTCACCGTGCTGGGCACGGTCGCCGCCGGCAAGGCCGTGCCGGTGCTGGCGCCCTTCGACGGCACGGTGCGCGAGCGCCGCGCGCAGCCCGGCGATCGGGTGGAAGCCGGCGACGTGCTGGTGGTCATGGACCCGGGCGAGATGCAGAGCCGCCTGCGCGACGCCCGGGCGGGCCTGTTAAAGGCGGAGATGGCCGTCCGGGCGCTGGCCCGCTGGGAGGACAGCCCCGACGTGTTGCGCGCCCGGCGGGCGCTGCAGGCGGCCGAGGCCGGCCTTGCCACGGTCACCCAGCAGCTGGCGGAGACGAAGGCCCTGCTCAGCCGCGGCGTCGTCGCGCGGAACGAATACGACGGGCTGGTGCAGCAGCGCGCCGCGCAGGAGCTGATGGTGGCCAACGCCCGGCAGGACCTTGCCGCGACGCTGGAGCGCGGCAGCGACGACAACCGGCGGCTGGCCGAACTGGACCACCAGAATGCCAAGGCGCGCCTGGACGACCTGCTGACGCAGATCGCCGACACGGAGCTGCGGGCGGCGGCGGCGGGCGTGCTGACGCGCCCGCCGGCCGGCGGGCCGGGCGTCCCCCTCCCCCCCGCCGTCGAGCCGGGCGCGCGGGTGACCCGCGGCCAGCCCCTGTACGCGATCGCCGACGCCGCGGCCCTGGTGGTCGCCGGGAAGGTCGACGAGGTGGACATCAACCGCGTCCACCTCGGCCAGCCGGCGTGGATCGAAAGCGACGCGTTCCCGGGGGCGCCGATCGCCGGCCGCGTCGTCGGCATCAGCGCCGAGGCGGACAGCCAGCAGGGCAGCCGGGCCCCCGCCTTCGAGGTGCGCGCGGTGTTCTCCGGCGACGGCGCGCTGCGCCGCGGCGTGCGCATCGGCATGTCCGCGCGCCTGTCCATCGACGTCGCGTCCAATCCCCAGGCCATCGTCGTGCCCATCGACGCCGTCCGCGACGCGGCGCTGGCGCCGCACGTGGTCGTACGCGACCCCCGGTCGGGGGAAACCCGCAGCCGGGACGTCGTCCTGGGCGCCACGCGAAACGACGGCGTGGAGGTCCTGTCCGGCCTCGCGGTCGGCGAGATCGTCGTGCTGCCGTAAGGTGCGGTGCATTGTCGCGGCTGTACAGGATACAGGTCCGCACAACCGCCGATAACGGGCGCGCTTAGCAATCAAAGAAAATTCGATACATCCTTGAAGTGTATTATCGCGTTGAGCGTTCAATTTTATTGCATTACGCTTTATGCACTCTCCTGCGGAGAGAAAAACACCAAACAAGGAAACGTCATGAACCTCGCTCTCAGGACTCTCGCGCCGCGCTTCGCCCTTGCCGCCGCCGCCGCGGCCATGACCCTCGCCGGTGCCGCGTCGGCCCAGGCCGGCATGCTGACGACGGTCACCGTCAAGAACAACACCGCCTACCCGATGACTTTCCGTTCGCCGAGCGGGCAGATCCTCGGCACGGTGTCGCCGAATCCGCCGGGCGTGGCGCCGATCAACGGCGGGACGTCGATCTTCACGGTCAACAGCACCTACAGCAACATCGCGTCCATTCACTTCTACTTCGAGAATGGCAGCCGCGGCTGCAAGTTCGACACGTCCTACACCACCAGCGGCGGCTACACGAAGGCGGCCACCTCGTCCGGCAGCACCTACGTGAGCTGCACGGCCACGCTGACGTCCTTCAACTCGATCACGCACGATTACACGATCACCTTTACCCTGAACTGAAAACAAAAGCGGCGGATGCGCGTCAGCGCATCCGCCGTCTTGCCGTGATCGGGGCTGTTCAGAGCGTGATGTCGATCCGGGCCGCGGCGTCCCGCGTGGCTGTGCCGGCGCCCTGGCGTGCCTTCTGCAACCCGGAGGCGTCCGTCCCATCCTTGAAGAGCGTGATCCGGCTGAGGTCGTCGACGTAGGACCCGTCGTGCACGGAGGTCCAGGTCCCTTCCTTGCTGCGGATCGTCTGCGCCAGGAAGTTGACGACGGGGTCGCCGCTGTCGACGTTCTCCGCCTTTTCCCCGGGGTGGTCGCGCGTCATCGACGATTCATAGTTCGTTTGCGCGACCGCGCGATTCAGCCGCCAGTTGTCCGACGCCTTCTCCTCGGCGCTCACCGTGTCGAGGAAGCGGACGCCGGCCAGGAAGCCGCGGGCCGGGTCGCGCTGGAAGCCGGCGGGATCGTCCATTCCCGTCGCTTCGACCAGCTGCTGCGACATGACCGTCTGGGCGAAGGCCTGTTCGTCCTTGCTGAACAGGCCGCCGCTGTTGCTGGCGATGGCGTGCAGCGACCGGCGGTCCATCCCCTGGAACGCCGCGTCGATGTCGGCCTGTGATCCCTGATTGGCGCCCATGCCCAGCGTGCGGCCGGATTCCTTCATCCGGGCCAGATTGGCGTCGAGCGCCGCGCGCGCGTCGGTCGTCACCTCGGCGAAGCTCTTCGCCGCGGGGGCGCCCGCCGGCGCCGGTGCGGCCGGCGCCGAAGCGGACAGCGACACGACCACCGGCGGCTTGGCGTCCGCCGCCTCCCCGACCGTGCCGGCCTTGGCCCCAGCCGGCGGCTTGGCCGGCGCGAATATCCTGGTCAGGGAGGAGCCTGTATCGTGTGCCACGGAACCGACGGCGCCCATCGCATCCTCCGTATCAGGAGAAATTCTCGAAAAAGATGTACCACCTCGTGGGCCGCGGCACAACACACAGGTTTGGCAGGCCGAGGGGTTTTTAAACCATCGAGGGTGGCACGCGGGGCCGCCGGGTCGCGGCCTACTGGCTGCGCAGCGCGGATATCGGATCCAGCCGCGCAGCGCGGCCGGCCGGATAGCTGCCGAAGAAGACGCCCACCACCAGCGCCATCGCCATGGCCAGCGGCAGCGCCATGGGGGCGGCCTCGAACGGCCAGCCGGACGCGGCGGCGAACAGCCAGCCGGCCGCGTACCCCACGCCGCAGCCGGCCGCGCAGCCGGCGGCGGAGAGGATCAGCGCCTCCAGCAGGAACATGGCGCGGATGTCGCCGCGGCTGGCGCCGATGGCCATCCGCAAGCCGATTTCCGGCCGCCGCTCCAGCACGCTCATCAGCATGACATTCATCACGCCGACGCCGCCCACGACCAGCGATACCGCCCCGATGGCCAGCAGCAGCAGGCCGTAGATGCGCATCTGCGCCTCCACCGCGTCGATCATCTGGCGAGCGGTCTGCACGCGGACCCCCGGTTCGGGCACCCGCGCGCGGAAATACGCGTGAAGGGCCTGCCCGGCCGCGCCGTCGTCCCCGCCGTCGTCCGCGTCCGGCGCCCGCTGCACGGCGACGGTGGTGATGGCCGGATGGCCGGCGAAGCGCCGGGCCGCGGCGAATGGAACGATCACGCTCCGGTCCGGGTCGATGCCCAGCAGGGTGCTCGGGGCGACCGGCAGCAGGACCCCCGCCACGGTCACCACCTGGTCGTTCACGGTCACCGCGTCGCCGGGCTCGACCGCGCGGCCGGTCGCGACCGCCAGCGACCGGGCGGTCTCGCCGCCGATCACGGCGAACGGGGCGTGCCCGTCGAGGTCCGACACGAAGCGGCCCTTCGCCAGCCGCAGCGCCAGCAGCGCGCCAAGCTCCGGCGGGCCGGCGACGACGCTGGCGCTGATCTCCTGGCGGCCGGCCTTGATGGTGCCGCCCAGTTGGACGACGGCGGCGGCCCGCAGGACGCCGGGCAACGCCCGCGGCAGCGCCTTGGCCGCGTCCGGCGGAATGACGGCGGCGCCGCGGGCGTCGGATTCCGGCGTGACGGCGATCAGGTCGACGCCCATCGCCGCGAACTGGCGCAACGCCTCGCCGCGCGCGCCGTGCCCGATGTGCAGCATGGCGACGACCGCCGCCGTGCCGATGGCGATCCCCAGCAGCGCCAGCACCGTCCGGCCCCGCAGTGCTTGCAGGTTGCCCGCGGCGTCGGCGGCCAGTTCCCGCCAGACGCCCGTCCGCGACACCGGCCCCGTCACGCCGTCCCTTCCACCGAACGCTCCTCCACCGGACGCCCTTCCACCGAACGCAAGGCGCCGCGGTTGTCGTCGACGAGGCGGCCATCCTGCATGACGATCCGGCGCGGGCAGCGGGCGGCGATCGTCGGATCGTGGGTGACGATCAGCATGGTGACGCCGAGGTCGTGGTTGAGCGCGAAGAACAGGTCCATGATCCCGTTGGCCGACCGGCTGTCCAGGTTGCCGGTCGGCTCGTCGGCCAGCAGAAGCGGCGGATCGCCGACCAGCGCGCGGGCGATGGCCACCCGCTGGCGCTGGCCGCCCGACAGCTCGTCCGGCCGGTGCGCCGCCCGGCCGCCGAGGCCGACCCGGTCCAGCGCCGCAACCGCCAGCGCACGGCGCCGCGCCGCCGGCATGCCGCGGTACAGCAGCGGCAGCGCCACGTTGTCGAGCGCGCTCAGACGGTGCAGCAGGTGGAAGGACTGGAAGACGAAGCCGATCCGCTCGTTGCGCATCCGCGCCAGCGCGACGTCCGGCAATCCGGTGACCGGCGTCCCCGCGATGCGGATCTCGCCCGTGTCCGGCCGGTCGAGGAGGCCGGCCAGGTTCATCAGCGTCGTCTTGCCCGATCCCGACGCGCCGGTCAGCGCGCACACCTCGCCCCGCGCCAGCGTGAAGGTGACGCCGGCCAGGACCGGAACGGCCCCGTGCCTGCCCTCGTACCGTTTCGATACGTCCCGTAACCGCAGCATCGCGCATCCCCGTGTGCGGCCGCGATCATACACGCCTGCGTGGTGGATCGCACGGCCCGATCTACCGCGCCGGGACGTCGGTACGGGGAGTGATGCGGCCCTGCGCCTTCAGGCGCCGCTGGTTATCAGAAGCCCGCCTCGCGCTGGAACACGCCGACCGCGCGGCGGAACAGGCGGGCGGCCAGCGCCTCCGGCTGCCCGTGCACGGTGATGCGGCCGAGGACGACGTGCTCGGGCAGGTGGGCTGCGCCCTGGCCGCGCAGGTGCACCTGGAAGCTGGCCTCGACCGGCACCAGGGCGTTGTCCTTCGTCGCCGTCACGGCGACGTCGCCGCCGAAGGTGGAGGCGGCGTAGGGCGTGTCCAGCTCGCGCAGGGCGAAGCCGTCGATGCGCGCGATCTCCACGTCGAAGGGCGGGAAGTCGGCGTTGCGCGGGAAGAACCGGCCGCGCATCCCGGCGCCCAGGCGGCCGAGGTCCGCCTCCGTCACATAGGCGACGACCCCAGCGGATTCGGGCGCCACCACGGACAGCACCGCCTCGTTCCGGGCGATCCAGCTGCCGGCGCGGATGCCCGGCTGCACATCGATGACCGTCCCGTCGAAGGGCGCCAGCACACGGTTGCGCTCGCGCTGGCGCAGCAGGGTGCGCAGCTGCTCCGCCTGGGAGCGCAGCTCGGCGCTCAGCACGTTCTGCTCGCCCAGGAAGGCGTCGCGCAGGCCGCGCACCGACAGCTGCCATTCCAGGATCTCGATCTCGCGGCGGGTCTGGTCGATGCGGAAATCGACGTCCGGCGTCTCGACGGTGAGGATGGGCTCCCCCGCCGCGACGCGGCCGCCGGGGGCAACGGCCAGCTCGGCGACGCGCCCGCCGGCCGGGGCGTAGACCACCGTGTGGCGCTCGGCCCTGTAGACCGCCGGCAGCGTCACCGTCGTCCGCCACGGCGCGAAGAGCGCGGCCCCCAGCAGCGCCAGCAGCACGGCGCTGCGCGCCATGGTCTGGTTGAAACGAAGGCCGGCGCGGCGTGCCGCCATGGTGCGGACCTCCTGGACCAGGGGCTTGATCATCGAACCGTACGCCAGGACGGCGACCAGAAGCAGCCCCAGCGCCTTGAACACGAGGTGGTAAACGATCGCCGCGTAGCCGAAGAACAGCAGGAAGCGGTACAGCCACACCGCCACGCCGAAACCCGCCAGCGGCCGCCCGGCGCCGCCCGGCGGCGGCGGATCGCCCAGGCCGTACAGGAACTCCCGCATCCGCCAGCGGGCGGCGGCGATGGCGCGTTCGTGCAGGTTCTCGATGCCCAGCGCGTCCGACAGGATGAAATAGCCGTCGAAGCGCATGAGCGGGTTCAGGTTGATGGTCAGCGTCAGCAGCCACGTGCTGCTCGACAGCACGAAGCAGACGCTGCGCGCCGGCCCCTCCGGCAGCAGGTTCCACAGGAACAGCGCCAGCGCCGCGATCGCCAGCTCCACCTTGATGCCGGCCGCGGCGATGGCCAGCCGCTGCCGGCGCGACGGCAGCCGCCACGCGTCGGAGGCGTCGGTGTACAGCACCGGCCACAGCAGCATCAGCCCCACGCCCATGGTCGCCACCCGGCAGCCCAGCCGGTGGGCGGTGTAGGCGTGGCCCAGCTCGTGCAGCACCTTGACGCCGGCCAGCGCACCGCCGAACAGCAGCGCCCCTTCCAGGTTGAAGAAGTGCAGGAAGCTGCGGAAATAGACGTCGGCCTGCCGCGCCGTCAGCAGCAGCCCGGCCAGCCCGACCGCCGCCACGATCCAGCGCGTCGCCGGGTGGAAGCACCACGCCACCAGCCACGCGGTGCGCGCCAGGAAGCGATCGGGCCGCACCAGCGGGATGCGCAGCGACAGGTAGCTGCGCAGCAGCCAGCGCACCCCGCCCACGCGCGCCCGCGCCGCCATGTCGCGCAGGCGCTTGCGCCCGCCCTCCCCATCCGCGGCGATGAGGGCGTTGCGGCGCAGGAAGCGGGTGAACTCCTCGACCGCGTCGGGGGTGACGCGCACGCCGGCCTCGCGCGCCAACTCCGCCGCCACCGCGGCGGGGTCGCCGCGCTCGACCGCGTGCAGCATGGCCACGTCGGTCCAACTCAGGCGGAAGTAGCGGTTGGCGGCGGGGTCGTGCAGCACCCACAGCGCAGCGCCGTCGCCGTCCTGCCCGACCTGCCGCAGCGTCAGGTCCTGGCGCAGGCGCACCGGTTCGTGCCGGGGGGCGCCGCCGGCCGCGGTGAAGGCCAGTCCCATCGGCTCACACCCCGATCCACTGCCGCAGGGCGGCGACGGGGCGGCGGAACAGGTAATGGTACAGCGGCACCGTGTCACCGTGCACCTTGGCCGTGCCGCGCAGGCCCAGGCGCGGCAGCGGCTGCCCGCCGTCGAAACGGGCCACCAGCCGGAAGGCCAGCATGCCGTCGGGCGAGGTCGTCGCCTGATAGTTCGCCAGCCGCACGCGGCCGTGGATGGCGCGTTCCGGGTCGATGTTGAGGAACAGGTCCACCGGGGCGTCCGGCGGCAGCACGATGCTGTCGCCGACCGGCAGCCAGATCTCCAGTTCCACGTCGTCGGGCTCGGCGACCGTCATGATGCGCTCGCCCAGGCGCACCGGCCGGCCGCGCAGCGTGGAGGCGTCGGCGATCATGACGATGCCGGCCTTCTCGGCCGGGACGGCGATGCGCTGCAGCAGCGTCTCCACATGCGCCACCTCGGCGCGGCGCTGCTCGATGCGGTTGCGCAGGATGGGCAGCAGCGTCTTGGAATCCTGGTTGGTGACGGCGCCCTGCTGCGCCTGCCGGTATTCCGCCAGCGCGATCTCCAGCCCTTGCTGCACCACGCCCAGGCGGGTCCGCAGCTCGGTGTCGTCGAGGCGGAACAGAGTCTGCCCGGCGGCCACGGCGGCGTTCGGCTGCACCAGCACGGCGTCGATCACGCCGTCCTGGGGTGCCCGCACCACCTCGGGGTCGTGCGCCACCACCTCGGCCGGGGCGAGGGCCGACAGGCGCACGGGCAGCCATTGCACCGCCACCGCCGCGGCCAGCGCCGCCACGCCCAGCGCCCGGCGGATGCGGGCGGCCCCCGCCGGCTTCGGCATGAAGCGGCGGCGGCTGACCAGCCGGTCCAGCGCGTGGCCGGCGGCGTCCGACCAGTGGCGCAGCAGGCGGACCTCCTCCTCCCGCCACGCCTCGGCACGGGCGAGCAGCAGGCCGCCCAGCACCGGGCCCCCCTGCCCCGGGCCGCCCGCCGCCAGCGGCAGCCACAGGGCGTGCGCCGCCAGCATGTCGCCCCATTCCGCGCCGATCGCCGGCGGCGCGTCGTCGGCGGTCAGCACCGCCGGCTCCTTGGGGAAGCGGGCCATCAGGTCGCGGCACAGCCGCTCGCACCACAGCGTGAACGGCGCCTCCCGGCTGGGCGCCGGCACGCCGGACACGGCGGCGACGCGCAGGCGGCCGTGGCGCGGCCGGCAGAAGACGGCGCTCTGCACCGGCGCGATCACCGCCGTGTCGTTGACCAGCACGAAGCCCAGGTCCTCGACGTCGGCCGCCTCCCGCGCCCGCTTCATGAGCAGCAGGAGCGACGCCATGCCGGTGATCTGCCGGTCGCGCGGGTCGGACGCGGGCGCAGGTGCAGCCGTGGATGCGGCGGCAGTGGAAGCAGCAGCGGAAGCGGCGGCGGTCATGGCGGACCCTGCGAGCCAGACGGGGAAAAGCGCACGAAGCCGCTCATGCCCGGCAGCAGGCCGGGCGGCGGGGCGTCCAGGCGGCCCAGCAGGCGGATGGTCTGGCTGACCGGATCGACGCGGCCGACGATGCGGTCGACCTTCGCCGCCAGCGACCGGCCGTTCTCGTCGAGCGTGAGGGAGAACGGCGATCCCTCGCGCAGCCAGCGCAGCCACACCGACGGGACCACCATCTCCACTTCCAGCGAGCCGGTGTCCACCAGCTCCAGCAGGGCCGTGCCCTCCGCCACGTGCTGGTGCGCCTGCGCCGGCTTGGCAACGACCGTCCCGGCGAAGGGGGCGCGGATCTCGCACTTGCGCAGCGTGGCGTCGATGGCCGCGACTTCGGCCCGGGCGGCGTCCACCTCGGCGCGCGACAGGTCGAACTCCAGCACGCTAGCGGCGTTCAGCTTGGTCATGCGCTCGGCCACCCGCAGCTTGGCCTGCGCCTGGGTCAGCCGGGCGCGCGCCAGCGCGGATGATGCCTGCTGAACCGAGCACTCCAGCGACGCCAGCACCGCGCCCGCCGCCACCGTGTCGCCCTCGGCCACCGGGAAGCCGGAGACGACGGCCGACAGGCCGGCGGACAGGGTGGTGTGCTGGCGGGCGCGCAGCTGGGCGCGTACCTCCGCCGTATCCGTGCCTTCCGGTGCGGCGGCCGGGGCCGGTGCGGCGGCCAGGGCCGGCCCGCCGGCCAGCAGGGCCAGGGCGAGGGAAAGCGCCGTCAGCGCGCGGCGGTGGCTGGGCATGGGGGTCACCCGCGGTTCACGAATGCACCCGGCAGCCGGCGCTGATGGGCTTGGCCTGGGTGCAGAAGTCCCGCGCGCGGGCGGGATCGGCAAAGCCCTCAACGACCACGCGCCACGCCGTGCCGCCGTCGGCCGCCCGCGCGCTGCGGGTGGCGAGGTTCAGCCCGTCCAGCAGCCCGGCCGGCAGTGCCCGGCGGAACCGCGCCACCTCGGCCACCGCCCCCTCCTCGCTGCGCACCGTGGCGAGCTGGACATAGCTCGGCGCGGCCGGAGCGGCCATCGGGACGGCGGGCGGCGGGGCCGGACGCTCCTCCGGCGCGGGGGCCGGCGCAGGGGCCGGCGCGACGGCCGGGGGCGTTTGTTCGGGGCTGGACTTGGCGGGCATCGGGACGTCCGGAAGGTCGCCGCGCTCCCACGTGGCGAAGCGGTCGCGCAGCACCGCCGCGAGATCGGCGGTGTTCATGGTCTCGAAGTTTTCCGGCACGGGGTCGAGTGACAAACTTACGAAGATGGTGCCCAGCGCGTCCTGCGCGTCGGCGTAGGCCTGCAGGTTCTGAAGCTGCGCGCGCAACGCCGAGGCGGTGGTCCGCACGCGGTCCAGCGGCGACCCGCCCTCGCTGGCCTCGGCACTCTTGGACAGGCGCAGGATCTCCTTCTCGATGGTGTCGATCTCGTGCGCGCGGTCCAGCTGGTTGCGCCGGTCCAGGTAGCGGCGCAGCGCCACCTGCACCTGCGTGATGGTGGCCATGCCCAGCGCCAGCCGGCGCACCTCGGCCGCCTCCTGGCGCCGCTCCGACTGGTCCAGCACCGCCGGCGTGGAGAGCACGCGCATGATGTTCCACGTCACGCGGGCGGACAGCTCGGCCCAGGCGTTGTCGACGAGGAAGCTGTTGCTGTCGTACTGGCCGATGGCGCCGAACTCGATGCCCGGCAGCAGGCGCATCAGCGCCTTGCGGGATTCCAGCCGTTCGTTGCGCGCGCTGTAGACCTGCTCGGTCACGTCCACGGAGTTGACCAGGGCGGTCAGTTCCAGCGCGTCGGCGTCCTTGGCGATCTCCGGCAGGGACGGGAAGGTGTCCGGGATGGCCAGCTGGACCGGCTGGGCCGGCGGCAGGTTCATCAGGCGCGCCAGCTCGATGGCGGACAGGTCCAGGCTGCGCTCCAGCACCTCCAGCTGCCCGGTGATGTCGAGGAGCGTGCGCTTGATCTGCAGCGTCTCCAGGGGCGGCTGGAGGCGCTCGCTGGAGACGCTGTTCAGGCTGGCCAGCGTCTCGCGCGCCTCGCCCAGCACGCGCTTCACGTCGGCCTTGATCATCTGGGCGGCGACGGCGCGCCAGTAGGCCGCGCGGGTCTGCTGGAGCAGGTTCAGCATCAGGCGCTTGCGCGCACCCCTGGCGATGAGGGAGCGGTTCGCCTCCTGCTTGGCCTGGTAGTAGCTGACGCCGAAGTCCAGGATGTTCCAGGAAAAGCGCAGGTCGGCGACCTCGCGCCCGCGGTCCTGCGAGTAGGACGGCTCCAGCGACTGCTGGCGGGTCAGGACGGAGATGCTGCGCGAGGCGCCCTCGTTGGTCCGCTCCACATAGCCGGCCGAGGCGGCCAGCAGCGGCAGCATGTCATAGCGCGCCAGATCGGCCTGCCCGCGCGCCAGCGCCTCCTCCATCAGCCGGACGCGGTGGTCGAGGTTGTAGAGCAGGGCGCGCGCCATGGCCGTCTCCACGGTGACCGGCCCGTTCAGCGGATCCTGCTGCTGGATCGAGGCGATGGTGGCGCGGTCCTTCATCACGACGTCCAGCATCTGGGCCGGTGTCACCGGCTCGGGCTTGACCGAGCAGGCGCCGAGCAGGCCGAGGCAGGCGGTGGCGAGCAGGAAACGCTGGAAACGCTTGGGACGGTGCACGGGAACTCTCACGCAGGGCTTCACTTGGGTGCGGGTGGTGGTCACGGTGTCGGTCACGGGGCGTTGCTCACAGGCGGTCGAAGACCGCGCGGATGTCGGCCAGGAAGCCGCCGCGCTCGTGCAGCAGGCCGAAGCGCCCGGCCAGGCGCACCTGGTCGGCCAGATCCGGCTTGCCGACCGGCCCGGCGTCGGCCCGGCGCTCGCCCGGCGGCCCGTTCTCGTTGGCGGGCTCGCCGGCCGGCGACCCGTCGGGCGGTGCCGCGCCATCGGACGGCGGAGCGTCGCCGGGGGCGGCGTCGTTCGCCGGCTGGGGTTGCACCGGCTGGGATTGCGGCGGTGTCGGCTGGTCGCCGTCCACCGGCTGCGCCGGTGCGGCCTTCGCCTTGGAGGCGTCGGTCTGCGCGGCGAAGTTGATGGCGAAGCTGGTGCTGGCCGTGTTGCCGTCGGAATCGCGGGCGAGCACGCGGACGGTGAGCGAGTCCATGTTGGACCGCTTGGCCGCCACGGCGTCGACCGTGAAGCTGCGCGAATCCGGGTCGAAGCGGACGAAGTCCGGCAGCGGCGCGCCGTCGGACTGCGTCGCCTCGACGCGGATCTGCGCCGACGGGTTGTCGTGCTGGAAGGCATTCTCCGGGATGGTGAAGCTCTGGCTCGACTGCTCGCCCACCACCCGGTCCTGCAGCGCGATGGACAGGCGCACGGGCGATTCCCCGCCGTTGTCCGTGCCGAAGGTGTTGCCCTGGTTGGACGAGGACAGGCTGTTGGGCGTCGTCTGGTTGCCGATGAAGCCCGGCCCGCCCGTTCCCGTCTGCGTGTCCGACAGCGTCAGGGGGGGCATGGCGGTCGACGTCGTGCCGGGCGTCGTGCCCGGCGCCGTCGGCCCGAACACGGTCAGCCGCGGCGGGTCGCCGGGCAGCGTGATCGTGACCGGCGGCGCGCCGGTGGTCGTGCCCGTCGTGGTGCCGGTGGCCGTTCCCGTGCCGGTCCCCGGGGTGGTGGGGGTGGTCGGCGTGACCGGGGTGGTGGGCGTCGTCGGCAGCGTCGTCGGCGTCGTCACCGGCGGGATGGTCGGCGTGACGACCGGCGGCGTGACGGGTGGCGTCGTCGGCGGAGACGTGGGCGTGGTGGGCGGTGTGGTCGGCGTCTCCGGCGTGGTGGGAGGCGTCGTGGGAGGTGTGGTCGGGGGCACCACCGGCGGCGTGTGGGGCGTCGGCGGGGTGGGCGGCGGGGTGGGCGGCGTCGGCGTTTCCGGCTCCGGCGCCGGCGGCGCCGGGATGGACACGGTGATGGTCTGCGTGGCCGTCAGCGGCCCCTGCGGGCCGGTGTTGCCCAGGTCGTCGACGGTGACCGTGATGCGCGCGGTGCCGGTGCCCGTCCGCGTGTAGCCGACGCCGTCCAGCGCCACCTGCACGTCGGCCATCGCGCCGGTGACCACGACCTGCGACGCGGACACGGTGGTGACCGTCACGTTGGCGCCCGTCGGCACGCTCAGCGTTCCGACGTCGGCGCTGAGGGTGACGGCCACGGTGCCGCCCGGCGTCTCCGCCACGTCCACGTCGGACAGGCGGATCACGCTGTTGCTGGCGGTGCCCAGCGTCAGGGTCTGGCCCTGCGCGATCTGGAGCGTCGTGGTGTCGACGGTGACCGACGGCGCGTCGTTCACCGGCGCCACGACCAGCGCGATGGTGCGCGACACGCTCTCGCGGGTCTGGTCGCCGTCGCCGGTGCCGGGCACCCCCGGCGCGTCGGGGTCGTCGCCGGTGTTGCCCTGATCGCTGGTGACGATGACCAGTTGGTCGGTGCCGTTGGTGTTCGCTCCACCCTGGTACACGAGGCCGGCCAGCGCCGTGTTGAGGTCGCCCTGCGTGCCGGTCAGCGTGATCGTGGCGCCGCTCAGCGTGCCCACGCTCAGCGTGCCCTGCCCGACCGCCAGCGTCACCGCCAGCGTGCCGGTACCGGCGTCCACGTCCGACACCCGGATCGCGTTCGTGCCGTTCAGCGTGAAGGCGGTGTCCTCGTACAGTCCGGTCACGGTGCTGACGGCGGTGATCGACGGCGCGTCGTCCACCGGGTCGATGACGATGCCCACCGTGTGCGCCGCCGTCAGCGAACCGGGGGTGCTGCCGCCGTTGGCGCGGTCGTCGACCGACAGCACCAGCGAGTCCGCCCCCGTCTGGTCGAGGCCGCCGGTGTAGACCAGCCCGCCCAGCGCGGCGTTGATGTCGGCGATCGAGCCGGACAGCGTCACCGCCCCGCTGTTGGCGCCGCTGACGCTCACCCCCGCCGTGCCGTCGAGGGCCAGCGTGCCCTTGCCGGCCGTCAGCACCACCTGCACGGTGGTGGTCCCGCCGGCGTCGTCCTTCACGTCGGCGATGGACAGCGCGTGGCTGCCGGTGAAGGCGAAGGTCGTCTCCTCGTACAGCGTGGCGGCGGTGGCGCCGGATGCCGTCGGGGCGTCGTTGACCGGGCGCACGCTCAGGGCCACGGTGCGCATGGCGCTCTCGTGCGCCGGGTCGCCGTCGCCGCTCAGGCCCAGCGAGCCCAGCGTGTCCGGGTCGGCGCCG
>NZ_DASPMG010000430.1:0-5730 GCF_035627195.1 Azospirillum sp. | reverse complement strand
TCCGGCACGAACATGGTGTCGCGCAGCACCTGCTTCAGCTGCGAGGGCGTGTAGGGGAAGCCGTGGCCGAACGGCGTCCAGTCGGCGCGCGCCCACAACCCGCGCCGGTTCGGCACCACCACCAGCAGCCGCCCGCCGCCGGCCAGCACGCGCCAGATCTCGCGCATCATCGGGCGCAGCTGCTCCGTTCCCTCCAGCCCGTGCACCAGCAGCACGCGGTCGACCGACATGTCGGGCAGCGGCAGGTCCGCCTCGTCGCCCAGCGCCACCAGCCCCGGCCCCTCGCGCGGCCAGAAGGTGATGCCCTGCGCGGCCGGCATGATGGCGAACACGCGGTCCGCCTCGTCGCGGAAGGGGCGCAGGTAGGGCGTGGTGTAGCCGATGCCCATGACGATCTGCCCGCGCACGTCCGGCCAGATCTGGCGCACGCGCCGCCGGATCATCCGCCGCGCCACCTGGCCCAGGCCGGACTCGTAGAACTCCCGCAAATCGACGATATCGGTGTACATGGTGTTGGAACGATAGCACGAAACGCTGCCGAGGGACTGCACGCCATGGACATCCATCTCATCCCGGCCTTCAGCGACAATTACATTTACCTCCTGCGCGATCCGGCCAGTGGCGCGGTCGGCGTCGTCGATCCGGGCGACCCCGAACCGGTGATCGCCGAGCTGGACCGCCGCGGCTGGCGCCTGACCACCATCCTCAACACCCACCACCACAACGACCACATCGGCGGCAACGCGGCGCTGAAGGAGCGCTACGGCGCCACCGTCATCGGTGCGCGCGCCGACGCCCACCGCATCGCCGACCTGGACACGGCGCTGGACGAGGGCGACCGCGTGTCGTTCGGCGGCGACGCCGGCACGGTGATCGCCGTCCCCGGCCACACGTCGGGCCACATCGCCTTCCACTTCCCCGGCCAGCAGGCGCTGTTCTGCGGCGACACGCTGTTCTCGCTGGGCTGCGGCCGCCTGTTCGAGGGCACGGCGGAGCAGATGTGGGACTCGCTGTCCAAGCTGCGCGCCCTGCCCGGCGACACCCGCGTCTACTGCGGCCACGAGTACACGCAGAGCAACGCCCGCTTCGCCCTGACCATCGAGCCGGACAACGCCGACCTGCGCGCCCGCGCCGACGAGATCGGGCGCTTGCGCGCCGCCGGCCGCCCGACGATCCCGACCACGCTGGACCTGGAGCGGCGCACCAACCCCTTCCTGCGCGCCGACGAGCCGTCGGTCCAACGTACGCTGGGCATGGAGGGCGCCGCCCCGGCCGCCGCCTTCGCCGAGATCCGCAAGCGCAAGGACACGTTCTGACGAGCCGTAGGTTGGGTTGAGCGCAGCGAAAACCCAACGCCCGGCCCAACACCCGGCCTAACGCCGGGAATGTGCTATAAGACCACCTCACCACCGGGAGGGAGACAGGATCCCATGATGAAGCTGCGCTACAGCCCCACCTCGCCCTACGTGCGCAAGGTGATGATGGTGCTGATCGAATGCGGGCTGGACGACGCGGTCGAGCTGATCAGGACCGACGCATGGTCGCCGGAAACCGACCTGCCGGCGGACAACCCGCTGGGCAAGGTGCCGGCGCTGATCGTGCAGGACGGGCTCACCCTCTTCGACAGCCCGGTGATCTGCGAATACCTGGACACGCTGCACGACGGCGCGCGCCTGTTCCCGCCCCCCGGCCCGGCGCGCTGGACGGCGCTGCGCCAGCAGGCGCTGGCCGACGGCATCTGCGACGCCGCCATCCTGCGCCGCCTGGAGGCCAACCGCCCGGACGGCGAGAAGTCGCCCGCGTGGATGGAGCGCCAGCGCGCCGCCGTCGCCCGCGCCTGCGACGCGCTGGAGGCGGAGGCCGCCAGCCTGCCCGACCAGATGACCATCGGCACCGTCGCCGTCCTGGCCGCCCTGGGCTACCTGGACTTCCGCTTCGGGCACGAGGACTGGCGCCCCGGCCGCCCCGCCCTGGCGGCATGGTTCGAGCGCGCCTCGGCGCGCGACGGCTACCGCCGCACCGCACCCCCGGCGTAAGGACGGACGCCATGGCCGAGCTGACGCCGGAACGGATCATCGAGCTCCTCGGGATGCAGCCGCATCCCGAGGGCGGCCACTACGTGGAGACCTACCGCCACGCGCCCGGCGACGGCGGCCGCGGCGTGAAGACCGGCATCTTCTTCCTGCTGCGGGCCGGCGAGCGCTCGCACTGGCACCGCGTCGACGCGGTGGAGATGTGGCACTGGCACGCCGGCGGCCCGCTGGAGCTGTCGGTGTCGGAGGACGGGCGGACGGTGCGCACGCACACGCTGGGCATGGACCTTCTGGCCGGCGAGCGCCCGCAGATGGTGGTCCCGGCGCACGCTTGGCAGGCGGCCCGCCCGCTGGGCGACTGGACCCTGGTCGGCTGCACCGTCTCCCCCGCCTTCGACTTCGCCGGCTTCGAAATGGCGCCGGACGGCTGGACGCCGGGGTGAGGGTCAGCTCCAGGGATTGAACGTCGAAACGCCGGTCACGGCGACGTCGCGGACGTTGCGGGTCACCAGCGTGTAGCCGTTCACCAGGGCCGTGGCGGCGAGCAGGCCGTCGATCGGCGGCAACGCGTGGTGCGTGCCCGCCAGCCGGCCCCAGCACAGCGCCACGGCCTCGTCGACGGGAACGGCCCGCCTGCGGTAGTCCGCCGGCAGGCTGTCGAACCACTGCTGCAGGGTGTTCGCCTTGGCCTCGTTGCCGCGTCGGCGCAGGGCGGTGATGCCCTTCTCGATTTCGCCCAGGGTCAGCACGCTGATGCGGATGGACGCCGCGTCGAGTGCCGCCAGCCACGAGACGACCTTCGGATCCGGCCGCGCCGATCGCACTTCCGAAAGGACGTTGGTGTCGAGCAGGTAGATCGTCAAAACTCGACGTCCCGGTTCAGCTTGGGACGATCGTTGAGGATGGCGACCGTCTCGTCGTCCAGCACCGGCCCGTTGAGCAGCCAGTCCTTGAGGTCGGAGGCGGGTTCGCGCAGGCGCCGGTATTCCTCGATCGACAGCACCACCGCCGACCGCTCCCCCTCGACCGAGACGAACTGCGGCCCTTCCTTGTGGGCACGCTCGACGATCTCGCCGAGATGGCCCTCCGCCTGCTGAAGTTGCCAGTCCATCACTGCACCTCGCACGTGAGCGTGACGTCCAGACTATCGGTGCGCGTCGGGCGCGGGTCAAGCCGCCGCCCAACATCGCGCCCTCACCGCCCCAGCACGTCCCGGCTGGCCAGGATGGCACCGCCGACGATCAGCGCGCAGGCCGCCCACACGGTCCACCCCGCCGCCGCCTGCCCGAACAGGATCAGCAGGAAGGTGGACAGGAGCGGCGTGGCGTAGCTCAGCGCGCCCAGCGCCCGGATGTCGCCGCGCTTCACGCCGTGGTCCCACACGAAGAAGGCTGCCCCCACCGGGCCGATGCCCAGCAGCAGCACCGCCAGCCACTCGCCGCCCGCCGGCACCACCGTCGTCTCGAACGCCAGATGGCACAGCGCCGCCAGCACGGCGGTGGCGAGGCAGAAGCCGCCCACCGCCTCCGTCGGCACGTTGCCGAAACGGCGCGACAGCACCGAATAGGCCCCCCAGGTGACCGCGCACGCCAGCGCCGACAGGTAGCCCGGCAGGTCCGCCGCGTCGACGCTCAGCCCCCGCCCCCGCCCGGTGATCAGCAGCGCCGTGCCGGCCAGCCCGGCCACCGCCCCCAGCACGTGCCCGCGCCGCAGCCGTTCGCCCGGCAGCAGGGCCGAGAACAGCACGATCAGCAGCGGCCACAGGTAGTTCAGCAGGTTGACCTCCACCGCCGCGCCGGGCGCCAGGCGGAAGGCCAGGAAGTAGAAAAAGTGGTAGCCGAACAGCCCGCCGACCCCCAGCAGCCAGACCCGCGGCGGCTGGCGCAGCACCCCCACCACGTCGCGCCCGCGCGCCAGCCCGGCCAGCGTGCCCACCACGAAGGCCAGCGCGAACGCCATGGCCACCAGCTGGAACGGCGGGATGGAGCCGGACAGGGTGGTCAGCAGCGCCAGCGTCGACCACAGGACGATCGCCGTGCCGCCGATCGCCGTGGCCCGGCGCACCTCGGCGCGCGATCCGGTGAGGACGTCGGCGGTCATGACGGAAGCTCCACAAGCCAAGGTTTCAGGTGACGAACGCGCCCCTGCATAGCCGGGCGGCGCCCGAGACACAAGGTCACAGCCGATCGCCCCGCACCCCTTACTTTCGGCTATCCCCCGCTTCCGGCTGGCGGTACCCTGAAGGGAGCGGCGCCCTTTTCAGGTCGCACGAGACCGAACATGACGTTGACACCCTTCCCAGCCGCACCACCGGCCGCACCACCGGCGGCCGCACCACCGGACAGGGCCGTGCCATGACCGCCTTCCCGCACAGCGGCAAGCGGCTGGCGCGCCGGCTGATCCTCGGCATCGTGCTTGGCAGCACGCTGATCACGCTCGTCATCACCACGCTGCAGCTCTACCAGGAATACCGGCGCGACGTCGGCGAGATCGACAGCCGCTTCTCGCAGATCGAGGAAAGCTACCTCGGCAGCATCGTGCAGAACGTCTGGCTGGCCGACCGCGCGCGGCTGAAGACGCTGCTGGACGGCATCCGCCGCCTGCCCGACTTCGCCTTCGCCGAGGTGCAGGTGGACGGCAAGCCCTACGCGTCCAGCGGCGCCCCGCCGGATCGCGGCATGCTGACGCGCCACTGGCCGCTGACCATGCAGCACCGCGGCCAGACGCTGGACATCGGCACGCTGACCGTCACCGCCAGCCTGGAGGGCGTGTACGCCCGCGCGCTGGAGCGCATCGGCTTCATCCTGGCCGCCAACACGGTCAAGACGTCGCTGATCGCGCTGCTGATCTTCCTTCTGGTGGACCGGCTGGTCACCCGGCACCTCTGGCGCATGGCCGACTACACCCGCCGCATCGGCGCCGGCGACCTGGACACGCCGCTGCACCTCGACCGCCGCGACCGCGACGAGATCTACGACCTCGCCCGCTCCATCGACGACATGCGCGAGGGGCTGCGCGACTACTCCGCCCGCCTCCACGGCCTGAACGCCGAGCTGGAGCGCACCCTGGCCGAACGCACCGAGGCGCTGCGCCGCAGCCGGGAGAGCGAGGCCGCACTCCTGGAAAGCCGGGACCGGCTGGCGATGGCGGCCAGCGTCTTCTCGAACACGCAGGAGGGCATCGTCGTCACCGACGCCGATGGACGCATCCTGTCGGTCAACAAGGCCTTCACCGTCATCACCGGCTACAGCGAAGCGGAAGCCGTCGGCCAAACCCAGGAGATGCTGCGCTCCGGCTACCAGGACGACGGCTTCTTCCAGGAGATGTGGAAGGAACTGCACGAGGCCGGCTTCTGGCAGGGCGAGGTGTGGAACCGCCGCCGCAACGGCGAGGCCTATTTGCAGTGGGAGAGCGTCACCACCATCCGCGGCGACGACGGCCGGCCGAAGACGCACATCGTCATCTTCAGCGACATCACCGAGATGCGCCGCAAGGACGAGCGGCTGCGCTACCAGGCCTACCACGACGTGCTGACGGGGCTGGCCAACCGCACGCTGCTCCAGGACCGGCTGGAACACGCGCTGAGCTTCGCGCGCCGCGCCGACAGCGCGGTGGCGCTGCTGTTCCTCGACCTCGACCGCTTCAAGCTGGTCAACGACAGCCTGGGGCACGAACTGGGCGACCAGCTGCTGAAGAC
>NZ_DASPMG010000429.1:0-24751 GCF_035627195.1 Azospirillum sp. | reverse complement strand
GTGGCCGCGCATCGTGCTGCGGATCGTGCTGCCCGGCGCCCTGCCGGGCATACTGGCGGGGTTCCGCATCACCGCGTCGATCGCGCTGATCCTGGTGGTGGCGGCAGAGATGATCGGGGCCGAATACGGCATCGGCGCCTTCGTGCTGAGTGCCGGCAACCTGATGCTGACCGACCAGCTGCTGGCCGGCGTGCTGATGCTGTCGGTGCTGGGGCTGGCCATCGGCACGGTGCTGACGGTGCTGGAACGGCGCCTGCTGCGCTGGCGGTAGGGATTTCTTTCAACGACAAGGGAGGGGAACGTGCGGAAGGGGTGGATGTTCGGCCGGCGGGCGGTGCTCGCGGCCATCGGCGGCGCGGTGCTGGCGGCAGCCGGCCCGGCGCTGGCGCAGGGGCTGGAGAAAACGTCGGTCGGCGTGCTGGCGCTGTCGTCCTCGGCGCCGATCTACATCGCCAAGGCCAAGGGCTATTTCGAGAAGGAAGGGCTGGACGCGGAGCTGAAGATCCTCACCTCCGCCCAGCAGGTGCCGGTGGCTGTGGCGTCGGGCGACGTGGACTTCGGCGTCACCGGACTGACGGCGGGCTTCTACAATCTGGCATCCAAGGGCGCCATCACCATGATCGCGGCGCAGAGCCGCGACGAGCCGGGCTTCCAGCTCAGCGCCTACGTGGCCGGCAACGCCGCCACGGGCCTGGACAAGCCGGCCGACCTGAAGGGCAGGCGAATCGCCATCACCACGGTGGGCTCGACCTTCCACTACATGATCGGCCTGTTGGGGCAGAAGTACGGCTTCTCGGTCAAGGACGTGACCATGGTGCCGCTGCAGGACGTGCCGAAGATGGTCGCCGCCTTCAAGGGCGGGCAGGTGGACGCCATGATCGCCCCGGTGACCGTGGCGCGGCAGGTTGCGTCCGACGGGGCCGGCAAGATCATCGGCTGGGTCGGCGACGAGACGCCGTGGCAGCTGGGCGCGCTGTTCACCAGCCCGAAGATGGTGTCGGACCGCCGGGCGACGGTGGAGAAGTTCATCCGCGCCTACCAGCGCGCCACGGCCGAGTACCACGCCGCCTTCAACACCCGCGACGCCTCCGGCCAGCCGGTGAAGGGTCCGGGCTACGACGAGCTGCTGGGCATCGTCGCCGAAGCCACCAAGCAGAAGCCGGAGATCGTCGCCGCCGGCCTGCCCTACATCGACCCGCAGGGGCGGCTTCTGGTGAACGACATCCACAACCAGGTGAAGTTCTGGCAGTCGGAAGGGCAGGTGGACAAGGCGCTGGACGCCAAGACCATCCTGGACCTGTCGTTCGTCCAGGGTCACATGGGTGTGCCGAAGTAACACGACGGCGTGCCCCCTCCCGGCTTCGCCGACGCTCAGCCACCCTCCCCCGCGTTGCGGTGGAGGGTAGAGAGCGGCGGCAGTCCCCTCCACCGCCCTGGGCGGGGGAGGGTTAGGGAGGGGGCAGCAGCGTTCTCAGCGCCGGGTCTTCTCGCGCCCCTCGGTGCGCTCGACCTCCGCTTCCGTGCGGCGGGCGGTTTCGTTGATGGTCTCCTTGCGGGTCTCCACCGTCTTGGAGACGTTCACCTCGCCGATCAGGCGGGCGGCCTTGCTGACCTCGGCCTCCTCGACGGTTTCCTGCATCTCGACCACCTCGGGCTTCAGCGCCTTTTCCGCCTCCTCGGGGCTGAGTTCCTCGTCGCGGTCGCGGTGCTCGACCTTCACCTTCTCCTGACGCAGCGACACGGTCTCGCGCACGGGCTGCTCGACCACGTTGGTGCGCACGCGAACGCCCCGCGTGACCGCCCGCTTGCCAATGGAAACCTCCTCCTCGACCTCCCGCAGGGTTTGCCGTTCGGTCGTGTCGGACTGTCCCCGTTCCTCTTCGGCGGGCAGGGCGCCGTGGTCGCGCAGCACGGCGACGGCCTGGTCGGCCATCTCGTCGGACACCCGCGCGGTGATCACGATCCGCCCCTCCTCCAACTCGGCGCGCAACTCGTCGATCTCGTCCTGGTCGAAGCCGAGATCCTCCAGCGCGTCGGCGTCCCCGGCGTTCTGGTGTACCGCGATGGCCTCGCCACGGCACCCCAGCTTGCCCAGCGCCTTGCGCACCGGGTCGATCTTGGCAGAGTCGTCGTATACCCCGATGACGATCGTCATGGTTCCAGCCTCTGTTCGCTGCTGATGGGTGGAGATGGTCGCCCGCGTCAGGCGGGGCCGTCGGCGTCCGGGCTCAGGCGTTCCACGGTTGCCTCGGTGCGCCGCACGGTCACCTGCTGCGGCTGGTGCCGGATGGCCTCGCGCTTGGTCAGGCGGATCTCCTCAACCACCTTCCAGCGCTTCTCCACCACCACGACCTCCTCCATGACGGAGATGATGGTGGTGTCGCCCTCCTGGCGGACAGGGACGGGACCTTCGACCCACCGGTCGACGGGCAGCCGCTCGACGTCCACCGTCTCGCAAACCAGGGGCTCGTCGACGGTGCGCGCACTCTCGATCACGCGCGTCCGGACCCTGACCTTGCTGCTGATCCGCTTCCTTTTCCGGACGCTGACGGTCTCTTCCACGATCGGAAGGCTCACCTGCGCGAGATACTGCTCGCCGTCCATCGGCTCTCTCCCGTTCGTCCCTGTCTCATCACTCCCAACAGGGCCTCGCGGGTGGGGTTCCGCAGTGCAGCATCAATCTTCTGCGGCGCAAAAAGAGGTGGCGGGAAGGGGATGGCGGAAAGGCCTATCAGGGCTTCTCCGCCGTCTCCGGCAGGACAGTGACGGCGGCGAGGTGGACGAGCACGCCGCCGAAGGTGCTGTCCGTTTCCAGCCGTACGGGCAGCACCGGCCCGCCGGGGCGCAGCGGGGCGATCCAGACGTCGAGCGGCGGGCGCTCCTCGTCGCTGCCGCGCTGCCAGAAGCCGGTGCCCTCCGACAGCTTGCGGCCGGCCAGCGTGCGGCTCTGCACCCGGCAGTGGCGCGTCATGCCGGCGAACACGGAATAGCGGGACGCGGCCAGCGCCTCCTGCCCGGCATCGCTGAACGTCAGGTCGTAGCGGCGGCGCCCGTCGTACACCGGCACCGTCCGCGCGCAGCCCTCGCCACGCCCGGCGGCGAGCAGCACGCCCAGGTGCGCGCTCAGCGGGTCGGTGCTGCCACGCCGCATCGAATCAGGCACCGTCTCGCGCCCTTCGGCCTGCGGCGTGGGGTCGGCGGCCACGTTCAGCCCGCCCTTGCCGTCGTAGTCCATGCGCACGTTGCGCGGCTCGCCCCGCCAGGCGCTTTCCACCTGATAGCGCGACGGCTGCGGCCCGCCCGGCGTGATGGCGCCCACCGTGCTGGACTGCGTCGTCCACGAGATGATGCGGCCCAGCATGCCCTGGGTGGCGCCCTTCATCTCGATGGCATAGCGGTCGCCGGTCAGCGACAGCAGGGCCTGCACCTCCATCACCGTCATGCCGCCCACGTGCACGCGGTAGTCCAGGCGCAGCCGCTCGGCCCGGGCCGGCAGGGCCGTGGCCAGCAGCGGTGCGGCCAGCAGGCAGGCGGCGAGCAGGCGGGTGCGGGGGACGGTCACGGCGGGCCTCCGGCGGGGGGTTCGAATTTTTTGATTATATGGAGCATTTCCGGCGCTTGACATCGGGAAGGCGGGCCTTTAGAAACCCGTCCACCGCGGACGACACGCCGCGGGCGAGCTCCGGAGCCCAACGGCTCCATGGGATGGGCGCATAGCTCAGCGGGAGAGCACACCCTTCACACGGGTGGGGTCGTAGGTTCAATCCCTACTGCGCCCACCATCCCAAATTCGAAAGGGCCGGACGAGCGATCGTCCGGCCCTTTTCCTTTATCCGCCCGCCGTCGTCACAGGATGAAGTCGTCCGCCGCCATGGCGGAGACGCCGGTGACGTGGATGGTGAAGTCCGCCGTGCCGTCGCCGTTCACGTCGCCTTCCACCGCGTTGCCCGTCCAGCGCAGCTGGCCGGCGGCGGCGCCGAACGCGTCCGTGCCGATGAACGAGAACGAATCGTTGCCCGCGCCGGCCTTGGCGTCGATGCCCGACAGGTCGATGCGATCGCCCTGGGCGTGCGAGAAGTCGGTGACGGTGTCGCCGTCCGCACCCTTGCCGGCCTCCTGGATGGTATCGAAGTCGAATCGGTCGGCGTCGCCGCCGCCGGTCAGCTGGTCCTTGCCGCCGCCGCCGCGCAGAACGTCCTTCTCGCCGCCGCCGTCCAGCGTGTCCTCGCCGGCCTGTCCCTTCAGCAGATCGTTGCCGAATCCGCCGTCCAGCAGGTCGTTGCCGTCGCCGCCCACCAGCGTGTCGTCGCCGGACAGGGCGTAGAACTGGTTGTCGAAGCCGTTGCCGGTGATCAGGTTGGACGTCTCGTTGCCGTTCACGGTCAGTCCGACGGAGTGGCCGAGCGTCACCTCCTCGATCCCATTGGTCATGGAATAGTCCATGATCTTGCAGTCCACGCGGTCGTAGCCGCCGTCGTAGGCCTCGACGACGTGGTCGTACTGGGCGTCGACGACGTACTGGTCGTTGCCGGCCCCGCCGGCCATCCAGTCGTTGCCGCCGCCGCCGTTGAGCGTGTCCGCGCCGGGACCGGCGTCAAGGCAGTCGTCGCCGTCGCCGCCGTACAGGCTGTCGTCACCGGTCTGGCCCCACAGGAAATCGCCGTCCTGGTCGCCGTTCAGCGTGTCGTTGCCGGACCCGCCCACAAGGCCGTCGCGGCCGTAGCCGCCCGACATCAGGTTGTCGCCGGCCTTGCCGTAGGCCAGCACGTCGCCGGCCTCGTCGGTGAAGGACTCGGCGTCCTTGGTGGCCTCCCACACGCCTTTCCAGGTGAAGTGCGGACCGCCGTTGAGCCCGGCCATCATGCCGCCGTGGTCGCCCAGGGGGACGGGCGTGGTGATCAGCGCGAACTGGCCGTCCCAGTGGTGCACCTTGGCCGCCGACCAACTCGCCTCCGGCCCCCAGGCCTGCCCCTTGTCGGTCAGGTAGACGTGGGTGGCGCCGTTGAGGTCGGTGCCGGTGCTCTTGCCCGTTCCGGTGTTGTAGCCGCTGTGCGCGAAGACCTGCGCCGGCGGCGTGCCGGAGGCCGGGTGGAAGTGCGCCAGGGCGGGGTGGGAGCTGTTGCCGGGGTAGAAGGCCGTACCCATGGTGAGCGTGTCGACCGTGAGGCCGCCGAACCCGAAGTCGGATGCGTTGTTGATCCGCAGGTCGAGGTCGAAGCGGAGGTCGTTCGCCTTCTCGTCGTTCGGGATGTTATCCTTGAAGACGTAGGTGACCGGTGCCGTGTCCACGAATTTCGGCGACAGGGCCACGGTGGTGGCGGTGGTCGCCGCGTTGGTGCCGACGACAGGGTCGGCCGCCTCCTCGCCCAGGCGGGTGACGGTCCAGTTGTTGACGGTGAATGCCATGAGAGCCTCCGTATGCCAGCCCCGGATTGGGGGCATTCAGGAGGCAGTGTGGCGAAGGGCGGAGGCCGGGGCTGTGAGCTGCGCCACGGTCCGGCGCACGGGCTGTTTAGAGGAGGTCGGTGTCCTCGTCCTCGATGAAGCTGGACCACTGCCGCTCCATCCGGCGCAGCATCTGGTGCGTGGCGTCCAGCGTCTGCCGCTCGGCCTCGCCGGTCAGCAGGGAGCCGGCCAGCGCCGCCACCGTCTCGCGCAGGCGGCCGGCCAGTTCGGACCCCTTGGGCGACAACCGCAGGCTGGCGGCGCGCTTGTCGCGCTGCGAGGCGGTGCGCAGGACGTAGCCGCCGTCGACCAGCTGCTTCAGGTTGTACGATGCGTTGGAGCCGATGTAGTAGCCGCGGGTCATCAGGTCGCGGACGTTGATCTCGCCCTCGCCCATGTTCAGCATGATCATCACCTGCGCCGGGGTGATGTCGTTGATGTCCATGCGGTTCAGCTCGATGCGCAGCACGTCCAGGAAGCGGCGGTGCATGCGCTCCACCAGGCGCGCGACCTCCAGGTAGGTCTGCGGGGAGGCCGGCTTCTCCGCCGCGCCGCTGCGCCCGCCGTGGATCTCGTAGATGCGCGCCATGCTGCGACCCCCGCCATGCCGAAGAACCGCGGCGCGACCGGATCGCCAGCGGTGTATGGCACCACTAGGGGCATAACACCGTTAAAAAAGAGTGAGTCCGCGGTGAAAGCAACTTTTGCTATTGCTGTGCGTTCCTAACTTGCTCGGGGGCGATCCCCACGGTGTTACCGAACGAAGGAGAGCGACATGCGCGGTGCACTGCTCTGGCTGGTCGGGATTCCGATCCCGGTCATCATACTTTTGTACCTGTTCAACGTGATCTGACGGAGCCGCCGTTTTCCGGGATGGCGCCGCGCGCTACATTTCCTGCCGTCCCTGGCGGTGGAGGAGTGGAGATGCGCGCGTTTTCCCGGATGGCGGCGGTGCTTCCGGCCGTTCTGGCCGCCGGCCCCGCGCTGGCCGACGATCTCAGCTACCACGGCTACGCGGACCGGCGGGAGCATCCCTTCGCCTGCCAGATGGCGTACTACGCCGACAAGACCGGCGACCACCCCTCGGCCATCACGATCCTGGAGGACTGCATCGCCCAGGGGAACGTCTGGTCGATGATCTGGATGGCGATGCTGCACGAGAACGGGCAGGGCGTGCCGAAGAGCCTGGAGGCCTCGGCCGCGCTGATGGAGCGCGCGGCGTCCATGCGCGACCCCGCCGGCTACGCGTCGCTGGCGCGCTACCACTGGGGCATGGCGCTGCTGGAAGGGCGCGGCGTGCCGCGCGACGAGGCGGCCGCCGCCCACTGGCTGCGCCTCGCGGCCGCCGAGGGCGTGCCGGAGGCGGCCGAGGCGCTGGGGGCGATGACGGCGCGTTGATGTCGGGTGTCGACGTTGGGTTTTCGCTGGCGCTCAACCCAACCTACGGGCCAACCTACGGGAACGGCCAGTAGGTTGGGTTGAGGCCGAAGCCGAAAACCCAACGCTTAACGCTCCTCAATCCACCCGCGAATCCAGCGCGTATCCCGCCGAGCGCACCGTGCGGATGACGTCCGCCTCGGTGTCGCCGTTCAGCGCCTTGCGCAGGCGGCGGATGTGCACGTCCACGGTGCGCGGCTCGACGTACACGTCGTGGCCCCAGACGATGTCCAGCAGCTGCTCGCGCGAGAAGACGCGGCCGGGGTGCTGCATGAAGTGGCGCAGCAGGCGGAACTCGGTCGGTCCCAGGTGCACGTCGCGGCCCTGGCGGCGCACGCGGTGGCCGGCGAGGTCCATGACTACGTCGCCGAACTGCAGCAGTTCATCCGACGTGCCGGGCGCCGCGCGGCGCAGCACGGCGCGCATGCGGGCCGTCAGTTCGGTCGGCGAGAAGGGCTTGGTGATGTAGTCGTCGGCGCCGGAGTTCAGGCCGCGCACGCGGTCCGCCTCCTCGCCCCGCGCGGTGACCATGATGATGGGAATGTCGCGGGTCTTGGCGCCGCGGCGCAGCTGCCGGCACACCTCCAGCCCGGACATCAGCGGCAGCATCCAGTCCAGCAGGATCAGGTTCGGCACGCGTTCGGTCGCCAGCAGCAGCGCCTCCTCCCCGTCGCCGGCGACGACGGTGCGGAAGCCTTCCTTCTCCAGGTTGTAGCGCAGCAGCGTGACAAGGTCGGCCTCGTCCTCGACGATCAGGATCAGGGGCTTGAGGGCGGGGTTCATGCTCGCACCGGACTCACGGGAGTGGCTCTCGCGGGACGGGGGCTTCGGCAGGGGCATGGTGGCGTTCATGCGCCGGCTCCCTCGGCGGAGGGGAGGGGGGCCGGTGCGACGGCGTCCGGCGTCACGGCATCCGGCGTGACGATGGCGAAGCTGCTGGAGTCGCCCTTCTGCCGATCGCCGGCCAGGGCGTGGCCGCGCACCAGGAAGTGGATGGTCTCGGCGACGTTGGTGGCGTGGTCGCCGATGCGCTCCAGGTTCTTCGCCATGAACAGCAGGTGCGTGCACGGCGTGATGGTGCGCGGGTCCTCCATCATGTCGGTCAGCACCTCGCGGAACAGGCTGGTGTACAGCCCGTCCAGGTCCTCGTCGCGCTCGCGCACGGCGATGGCCTTGTCGACGTCGCGCTCGATGTAGGCGTCGATGACGTCCTTCAGCATCTCCTCGACCAGCCGGCCCATGCGCGGGATGGCGGCGGCCGGGCGCACCGCCGGGACCTGCGCCAGCGCCAGCGAGCGCTTGGCGATGTTGGCGGCGTAGTCGCCGATGCGTTCCAGGTCGGCGGAGACCTTGAGGGCCGAGACGATCTCGCGCAGGTCGCTCGCCATCGGCTGGCGCAGGGCCAGCAGGCGGATCGCCTCGCCGTCGATGGCGCGCTCGTAGTCGTCCAGGCGCTGGTCGGCCTGCATCACCTGGGCGGCCAGCGTGGCGTCGCGGCGGGCGACGGCGGCGACGGCCGCCTTCACCTGCGCCTCGGCCACGCCGCCCATCTGGGTCAGCAGGTTGGACAGGCGCTCCAGTTCCAGCGAATAGGAGCGCACCGTGTGCTCGGGGGTGACGGGCATGACGGGGCCTCGCTCAGCCGAAGCGGCCGGTGATGTATTCCTCGGTCTTCTTGTTGGCCGGGGCGGTGAAGATGTCCTCCGTCGGGCCGTACTCGACCAGCTCGCCCAGGTACATGAAGGCCGTGTAGTCGCTGACGCGCGCGGCCTGCTGCATGTTGTGGGTGACGATGGCGATGCAGTAGTCCGACTTCAGCTCGTCCACCAGTTCCTCGCACTTGGAGGTGGAGATGGGGTCGAGCGCCGAGGTGGGCTCGTCCAGCAGCAGGACGGACGGCTTCACCGCGATGGCGCGGGCGATGCACAGGCGCTGCTGCTGGCCGCCCGACAGGCTGAGGCCGGACTGCTTCAGCTTGTCCTTCACCTCCTCCCACAAGGCGGCGCGGCGCAGCGCGAACTCCACCCGCTCGTCCATCTCGGCCTTGGACAGCTTTTCGTAGAGGCGCACGCCGAAGGCGATGTTGTCGTAGATCGACATGGGGAAGGGCGTCGGCTTCTGGAACACCATGCCGATGCGCGCGCGCAGCAGGTTCAGGTCCTGCTTGGGAGACAGGATGTTCTCGCCGTCCAGCAGCACCTCGCCGGTGGCGCGCTGCTTGGGGTAGAGGTCGTAGATGCGGTTCAGGATGCGCAGCAGCGTGGACTTGCCGCAGCCCGACGGGCCGATGAAGGCGGTCACGCGCCGGTCGTACAGCGGCAGCGAGATGTCCTTCAGCGCCCGGTAGTCCCCGTAATAGAAGTCGAGGTTGCGCACGCTGACCTTCTCGGTCAGCCCGGTGGTGTGGGCGGCGCCGTTGCGCTGGAAGTCGATGCGGACGTCTGCGCGGCCATCGGCGCGGCCAGCGGCCCGGGGGCTCGGTTCGGTCATGGTCATTGGCGGCTCGTGCTGAGGGAGGCGAGGAGTCGGGCGACGACGTTGAGCGTCAGGATGGACAGCGTGATCAGCAGCGCCCCGCCCCAGGCGAGCCGCTGCCAGTCCTCGTACGGCGACATGGCGAACTGGAAGATGACGACCGGCAGGTTCGCCATCGGCGCGTTCATGTCGCTGCTCCAGAACTGGTTGTTCAGCGCGGTGAAGAGCAGCGGCGCGGTCTCGCCGCTGATGCGGGCGATGGCCAGCAGCACGCCGGTGATCATGCCGTTGCGGGCGGCGCGGTAGGCGACCATGGTGATCACCTTCCAGCGCGGGGCGCCCAGCGCCGCCGCCGCCTCGCGCAGGCTGCCGGGGACGAGGTTCAGCATGTCCTCGGTCGTGCGCACGACGACGGGGACGACGATCACCGCCAGCGCCATGGCGCCCGCCCAGGCCGAGAAGTGGCCCATGTGGATCACCATCACCTCGTACATGAAGAGGCCGACGATGATGGACGGGGCGCTGAGCAGGATGTCGTTGATGAAGCGGATGACCTCGGCCAGCTTGGTGTGCTTGCCGTATTCGGCCAGCCACGTGCCGGCCATCACGCCCACCGGCGTGCCCACCGCGGTGGCGACGCCGGTCATGATCAGGCTGCCGTAGATGGCGTTCAGCAGGCCGCCGTCGCTGCCCGGCGGCGGCGTCATCTCGGTGAACAGGCGCGGGCTGATGGCGCCCAGGCCGTTGGTCAGCAGCGTCCACAGGATGGCGACCAGCCAGAACAGGCCGAAGCCGGCGGCACCCAGCGCCAGGGTCAGCGCCACCCGGTTGGTCAGGCGGCGGCGGGCGTAGAGGCCGTGGTTGAAGCCGTTGGGGGTTCCCAGGGTCGTGTCGGTCATGGCGTCAGGTCCCCGCCTTCTGTTGCAGGCGCAGCAGCATGATCTTGGCGACCGCCAGCACGCTGAAGGTGATGACGAAGAGGATGAGGCCGAGTGCGACGAGCGAGGAGGTGTAGATGTCGCCCACCGCCTCCGTGAACTCGTTGGCGATGGCGGCCGAGATGGTGGTGCCGGGGGCGAGCAGCGAATGCGCGATGCGGTGCGAGTTGCCGATCACGAAGGTGACGGCCATCGTCTCGCCCAGCGCGCGGCCCAGGCCCAGCATGACGCCGCCCACCACGCCCACGCGGGTGTAGGGCAGCACCACCTTCCACACCACCTCCCACGTGGTGGCGCCCACGCCGTAGGCGGATTCCTTCAGCATCGGCGGCACCGTTTCGAACACGTCGCGGGTGATGGACGTGATGAAGGGCAGAACCATGATGCCCAGGATGAAGCCGGCGGTGAGCACGCCGATGCCGTACGGCGGCCCCTGGAACAGGCCGGAGATGCCGGGGACGTTGCCCAGCGTGGCGATCAGGAAGGGCTGCACCGTCGACTGCATGAAGGGGGCGAAGACGAACAGGCCCCAGATGCCGTAGATGATCGACGGGATGCCGGCCAGCAGTTCGATGGCGACGCCCAGGGGGCGCTTAAGCCAGGCCGGGCAGATTTCGGTGATGAAGAGGGCGATGCCGAAGCTCACGGGCACACCGACGGCCATGGCGATGGCCGACGTGACGAGGGTGCCGTAGATCGGCGCCAGCGCGCCGAACTTGTCGGTCACCGGGTTCCACACCTCGGTCGCCACGAAGGACAGGCCGAAGGCGGAGAGCGCCGGCATGGCTCCCTCCACCAGGGCGAGGATGACCCCGCCGAGGATGACGAGGACGGCCACGGCAAAGAACATCGTGGCGTAATGGAAGGCCGCGTCCTGGAGACGCTGGCGGCGGGCGTGGCCCTGGACGGCGATGCGGTCGGTCACGCTGCTGACGGCGAGTTCGGTCATGTCGGCTCCGCTGAGTGGGGGTGGGAAGCTCGACGGAGCCATCGAGCTTCCCTTCTCCATCCGGTCGACCACGGACGTGGGTGGCGGATTACTGGGCCGACGCGGTCCACACCGGCTTGTCGCCGGCCTTGATGCTCTCGCCCCAGGTCTTCTCGACCATCTTCACGACGGCCGGCGGCATCGGGACGTAGTCCAGATCGGACGCGAGCTTGTCGCCCTTCTCATAGGCCCAGGCGAAGAACTTCAGCGCCTCGGCGGCGGCGGCGGCATCCTGCGGCTGCTTGTACATCAGGATGAAGCTGGCGCCGGTGATCGGCCAGCTCTCGGCACCCGGCTGGTCGGTCAGCAGGACGTAGTAGCCCTTCGAACCGGCCCAGTCGGCGTTGGCGGCGGCGGCCTGGAAAGCGGTGATCTTCGGCTCGACGAACTTGCCGTCCTTGTTCTGCATCGCCAGGAACGGGATGCCGTTCTGCTTGGCGTAGGCGTACTCGACGTAGCCGATGGAGCCTTCGGTCTGCTTGACCATGTTGGCCACGCCCTCGTTGCCCTTGGCGCCGATGCCGGCCGGCCACTGGACGGAGGTGTTCGCGCCGATCAGCGTCTTGAACTTCGGGCTGGTCTTCGACAGGTAGTCGGTGAACAGGAAGTTCGTGCCTGACCCGTCGGAGCGGTAGACCGGCGCGATGGCGGTGTTCGGCAGGTTGACGCCGGGGTTCAGCGCCTTGATCTGCTCATCGTTCCACTTCGTCACCTCGCCCATGTAGATGTTGGCGAGGACGGTGCCGTTGAGCTTGATCTCGCCCGGCTTGATGCCCTTGAGGTTGGTGACCGGGACGACGCCGCCCATGATCATCGGGAACTGCAGCAGGCCCGCGCTGTCCAGCTCCTCCGGCTTCAGCGGCATGTCGGAGGCGCCGAAGGTGACGGTCTTGGCCTTGATCTGCTTGATGCCGCCGCCCGAGCCGATCGACTGGTAGTTCAGGCCGACGCCGGTCTCCTTCTTGTAGGCGTCCGCCCACTTCGAATAGATCGGGTAGGGGAAGGTGGCGCCGGCGCCCGAGATGTCGGCGGCGTTGGCGGAAACGGCGATCAGGCCGACGGCGCCGATGGTGGCGCCACGCAGGATGGCTTTGGTCAGGGTCAGCACGGTGGGTCTCTCCCTCGCGAATGTGCGCGACAAAAATGCGACTGAGCAGGCGAGGGGGACCGTAGCGGTGCTGGAAGACGCGAACGTTGCGGTTCAATGACGGTTTTATGAAATTGACGGCGGGGCGGGCAGGGAGTGCCGTTGGGTTTTTGCGGCTGACGCCTCAACCCAACCTACGGCGCCGTCGTAGGTTGGGTTGAGCGCAGCGAAAACCCAACGTTCCTTGCGTCTTCAGACGTCCAGCCCGATGTCCAGGTTGGGTGCGCTGTGGGTGATCCAGCCGACCGAGATCATGTCCACGCCGGCCTCGGCGATCGGCCGCACGGTGGCCAGCGTCACGTTGCCCGACGCCTCCGTCACCATCCGGCCGTCCACCAGGGCCACGGCGCGGGCCAGCGTCGGCGGGTCCATGTTGTCGAGCAGGACGGCGTCCACGCGCAGGTCCAGCAGTTCCTGGAGCTGGTCCAGCGTGTCCACCTCCACCTCCACCTTCACCATGTGGCCGATGGCGGTGCGGGCGCGCTCCACGGCCGGGCGGATGCCGCCGGCGATGGCGATGTGGTTGTCCTTGATGAGCACCGCGTCATCGAGGCCGAAGCGGTGGTTCGCCCCGCCGCCCAGGCGCACCGCGTGCTTCTCCAGCGCGCGCAGGCCCGGCGTGGTCTTTCGGGTGCAGACAATGCGGGCGTTCGTCCCCTCCACCGCCCGGACCAGCGCGCGGGTCGAGGTGGCGATGCCCGACAGCTTGCCCAGCAGGTTCAGCGCCGTGCGCTCGCCGGTCAGCAGGGCGCGCGCCGTGCCGCGCAACGTGGCGATGGTGCCGCCGGCCGCCACGTCGTGGCCATCGGGCGCTTCCACCGCGATCGCCATGGCGGGGTCGAGGATGCGGAAGGCGGACAGCGCCGCCTCCAGCCCGGCCACGCGCCCCTCCTTGCGGGCGACGATGCGGGCGGTGGCGGTGGCGTCGGCGGGAACGATCGAATCGGTCGTCAGGTCGCCCGCCCGCCCGAGGTCCTCCAGCAGGGCGGCGCGGACGATGGGCTCGTAGATCAGAGGACTAGGCATGCGGCGTCTCCAGGCGCGGCGGCCATGCCGTCCAGCGCGTCGCGGGTGAGAATGGTGCGGCGGGCGGCGGGGTCCGCCTGGGGGAAGTCGGTGCGGAAGTGGGCGCCCCGGCTCTCTTCGCGGGCCAGGGCCGCGTGGACGATCAGCCGGCCGACCAGCAGCAGGTTGCGCGCCTCGCCCCAGCGGCGCACGGCGTCCGCGTCGGCATGGCTGCCGGGCAGGGCGGCGAGGTCGGCGTCCAGGCGGGCCAGCCGGTGCGCCGCCGTGCGCAGCCCGGCGCCGTCGCGCACCAGCCCGGCGCTTTCGTAAAGGCCGCGGCGGGCAGCGGCGACCAGCATGCCGATCAGCCCGGCCGCCCCGGCACCCGGAACGGGCGGCGGTTCCGGCAGCGCAAAGGGTGGCGGCACGGCGGCGCGCCGGACCGTCACGTCGCGCGCCACGCGGGCGCCGAACACCAGCGTTTCCAGCAGCGAGTTGCTGGCGAGGCGATTGGCGCCGTGCACGCCGGTGCACGCCACCTCGCCGCAGGCCCACAGCCCGTCGACGCTGGTGCGCCCATGCGCGTCGGTCCACACGCCGCCCATGTGGTAGTGCGCGGCCGGGGCTACCGGCACCGGCTCCGTCCACGGGTGCAGGCCGGCTTGCCCGCACAGGCCCAGCACGGTGGGGAAGCCGTCCGGCTTGGCGGCCAGCGCCGGGCGCAGGTCGAGGAACACCGACTCCCCCGCCGCGACGCGGCGGCCGATGGCGCGCGCCACCACGTCGCGCGGCGCCAGTTCGGCCAGCGGATGCTCCGCCACCATGAAGCGGTGGCCGTGCCGGTCGAGCAGGACGGCCCCGGCTCCGCGCAACGCCTCGGTCATTAACGGTGCCGGGCCGTCGCCCGCGTCCACGGCCAGCGCGGTCGGGTGGAACTGCACGAACTCCACATCGGCGAGCCGCGCCCCGGCGCGGGCGGCGAGCGCCAGCCCGTCGCCGGTGGCCTCGGCCGGGTTGGTGGTGCGCAGGTACGCGGTGCCGACGCCGCCGGTGGCGAGCACCACGCGCGGGCAGCGGTGGAACACCCAGCCCTCGGGGTGTCGGGCCAGCAGGCCGCAGGCGCGCCCGTGGCGCACCACGAGGTCGACGGCGAAGGCCTCCGGCTCCACGGTGATGTACGGGGTGGCGCGCACGCGCTCCGCCAGAGCGGTGACCAGGGTGCGGCCGGTGGCGTCGCCACCGGCGTGCACGATGCGGGCGTGGCCGTGCGCCGCCTCCCGCCCCAGCACGGGCGAGCCGTCGGACGCGCGGTCGAAGGGCAGACCGTCGGCCAGCAGCTCGGCCACGCGCTCCGCCCCCTCCGCCGCCAGGAGGTCGGCCACGGCGGCGTCGACGAAGCCGGCGCCGGCCGCCACCGTGTCGGCGGCGTGGTGAGCCGGGGCGTCGCCCTGCCCGAGTGCGGCGGCGATGCCGCCCTGCGCGTGCAGGCTGGAGCCGCCGGGCAGGTCGGCGGTCTTGGTCAGCAGCGTGACCGGGCGGGGCGCCAGTTTCAGCGCCACCGTCAGCCCGGCGAGGCCGGAGCCGACGACCAGCACCTCGGAATCACGGACCGTGAGCATGGCGGTTCCCCCCTACGCACGGGGTTTCGGCTTGACGGCCAGCATGCGCTCCACCGACCGGCGGGCGCGGTCGGCGAGCTCGGCCGGGATCTCCACGCGCGGCTCCAGCGTTTGCAGCGCGGTGAGGATGTTCGCCAGGGTGATCCGCTTCATGTGCGGGCACAGGTTGCAGGGGCGGACGAACTCCACGTCGGGCAGCGAGGCGGCGATGTTGTCGCTCATCGAGCATTCGGTGACCATGAAGACGCGCGGCGGGCGGTTCTTCGCCACCATGTCGATCATGTGCGCGGTGGAGCCGACGAAATCGGCGGCGGCCAGCACGTCCGGCGGGCATTCCGGATGGGCGATGACGACGAGGTTGTCGAAGCGGCTGCGGAACTCCGCGATCTCGGCGCCGGTGAAGCGCTCGTGCACCTCGCAATGGCCCTTCCAGGCGATCACCTCGACCGAGGTCTGGGAGGCGACGTGCTTTGCCAGATATTCGTCGGGCAGCATGATGACGCGCGGCACGCCCAGCGATTCCACCACCTCCACCGCGTTGCCGGAGGTGCAGCAGATGTCCACCTCCGCCTTCACGTCGGCCGAGGTGTTGACGTAGGCGACGATCGGCACGCCGGGGTATTTCTGGCGCAGCAGCCGCACGTCCGCAGCCGTGATGGATTCCGCCAGCGAGCAGCCGGCCGCGGCGTCGGGGATCAGCACCGTCTTGGACGGGTTCATCAGCTTGGCCGTCTCGGCCATGAAGTGCACGCCGGCCACGACGATGACGTCGGCGTCCGTCTCCGCCGCCTGCCGGGCCAGCGCCAGACTGTCGCCGACGATGTCAGCCGCGCCGTGGAAGATCTCCGGCGTCTGGTAATTGTGCGCCAGGACGACGGCGTTGCGCTCCCGCTTCAGCCGGTCGATGGCGTGGATGATGGGGGCGTGGAACGGCCACTCGATCTCCGGGATCACGCGCTTGACGCGCTCGTACACCGGCTTGGTGGCCTCGGCGACCTCGGGCGTGTAGGCGAGGGCGGCCGGATCAAGGCTCTGGGGCTCGCGCAGCAGCGTGTCCATGGAATATGCTCGCTGTGAGTGAAAGGCATATTGCTCGTATAGAGCATAACACCGACGCGAGGTGAGTCAACCGGCCTTTCTTCCGAACCATTCGCCCTCACGCCGGTTGGTGTGGGGGAGGGCGCCGGTGCCGGCGCCCGCTCAACCCATTCAAGGAGATTGAGCCATGCATGCCAGGGAGATGATCAGCACCCACCCGCACGTCCGCGGCAACACGAACGATGCGCTGATCCGCTGCATCGAGGAATGCTACGACTGCGCCCAGACCTGCACGACCTGCGCCGACGCTTGCCTGGGCGAGGCCAAGGTGTCCGATCTGGTGCAGTGCATCCGCCTGAACATGGACTGCGCCGACGTCTGCGCCGCCACCGGCGCCGTCGCCACCCGCCGCAGCGGTTCCAACGAGCAGGTCATCCGCGCCATGCTGGAGGCCTGCGGCACCGCCTGTCGCCTGTGCGCGGAGGAATGCGAGCGCCACGCCCAGATGCACGACCACTGCCGCATCTGCGCCGAGGAATGCCGCAGCTGCGAGGAATCCTGCCAGAAGGCCCTGCAGAGCATGCGGCACTGATCGGAACGGCGGGGCGGCGTGTCGAGGATGCCGTCCCGCTCGCGCTCCCTTCAGCGCTGCAAATCCAATCCGCCTGTTTCGGAGAGCAGCCGCATCATGCAGTCGACAAAACGTTCAGCGCTTTGGACCGCTGTTGCAGCGCGCTCCAGCGGTACCACCGAGTCTTCTCCCATCTCATAGTCGGCCACGGCCTTCAAATTGTAGGCCTGTGTCAGGAAACGCCGGAGATCCTGCTCGATGCTGGGTTCCGTTCGCATCAAGCGGCTGAACTCGGTGTGAACACCCTGGTGTGTCTTGGCCGCTTTCCCCGTTTGCTCGAAGATTACTGCCTGTGCGGCGTGGAACGCGGCAAGATAGGCATTGCGGCCAGCGTCGTTGCCGAGCCCGACGTTGAGATTGACGTGGGCATAGCCGAGGCAGCGGCGCGCCTTTTCGAGATAGCCGGCGGCTTCCGGCGTCACAGATCCAGCCCCTCCCGCCGGACCTCGCGCATGAGCGGCGTGCGCTCCCGATAGGATCCGGCACGATAGGGCATGGCGTGGATGAAGGCGCCGGTTTCGTCCATCACGTCGGCCGCAATAGCGGCAATGCGATCCGACTCTTCCCAGCGGTCGGCGAGATCCGTCAGGAACACGGCCACGTCGTAGTCGGAGTCCGGCCGCGCATCGCCCCGCGCGCGCGACCCGAACAGGACGATGCGCTCGATGCGGTCGCCGTACGCCTGGTGAAGGGCGGCGCGGAAGCGGGTCAGAACCGGATCGGAGGAGGCCATATCGGGAATCTATCACAAAACCGCATGTCGGATAGAGCGCCCCCTACGCCTCCGGGATCGCCCGCGCGCTGGTGCGTTCGTGGATGGCTTGGCGGCGGAAGCGGTAGAGTTCGGCCGGGCGGCCGCCGGTCTGGCTTTCGAACGCGCCGGTCGGCTCGACCAAGCCGGCGGTCAGCATGAGGCGGCGGAAGTTCTGCTTGTGCAGCCGCGCCCCCGACAGCGCCTCCACCACCTGCTGGAGCTGGTGCAGCGTGAAGGTGGGCGGCAGCAGTTCGAAGACGATGGGGCGGTACTTCAGCTTGCCGCGCAACCGCGCCAGCGCGGTGGCGGCGACGCGCCGGCCGTCGCGCGCCATCGGGCGGCCCAGCGCGCGCGGCATCTCGCGCAGCGGCGGCCGGCCGTCCTCGGCGCCGGCCAGCGATTCGAGCTGGCGGTCGCGGTGCGCCTCCACCACCAGCCCGGCCTCGTACAGCAGCTCGTAGCGGTCCAGCACGCGTTCGGCGTCCCAGTCGTCGGTGCCGAAGGCCATCTGAACGCGCTCGCGTCGGCGCACGCGGGCCGCCTCGTCCTCGCCGGTGCGGACCCAGCGGTCCAGGGCCGGCAGGATGACGGTGTCGAGCAGGGCGGGGCGCTCGTCGCGCCAGTCCTCCCACGGGAAGTGGTCGTACAGGTCGCGCCACTCGGCCTCCGCGTCGCCGCCCAGGGGGTCGTCGCGCACCAGCGCCAGATAGCCGACGGTCATCGAGCGCGGGCCGCCGAACAGTTCGTGCGGGTCGCGGAAGCGGTCGCCGAAGGTGTAGAGCTGCTCCACGTAGCGCAGCGTCAGGCCCGACAGCCCTTCCGCCACGGCGCGCACGCCTTCCTGCAGGGTGCGCCAGCGCTCCGGCTCGAAGGCGGCGCCGGGCAGCGCGTCGCGGTGCGGCGGCGGCTCGGCGCCGGTGCGGTGGCTCTCCGGGATCTCGAAGCCGCTGCGCACGACCACGAGGCGCGGGGTGGCCCCCGCCACCGCCACGATGACGGCCGTCAAGCCGAGCTGCACGTTCACCGTCACGCCAATTCCCCCACCGCCGCACGGGTGACGCGAACATAGTCGCGGCGGGCAGGCGCCGCCAGCGCGGGTGCATACGAAAATCGGCGCGCGGCGATTGAGGTGGATCAATTCATACGCCCGGCGGTGTTGTCGGGCATCGTGCGCTGCGGTATAAGGCCGCGCGCCTTCGGACCGCATTCGGGGCGCCCTTCGGCCAACTTCGGGGCTCCCGGCCGCCCCCCTCAGCGCAGGAAAGTTCGAGAGAAAATGGAAGATATCGGCGTCACCCTGAAGGCCCTGGTGCTGCTCGTCATCGTTCTGGCGATCCTGATCGGCTCCATCGTCGCGGCTCCGCAGTTCACCGTCCTGCTGGCGACGCTGCTGGCCTGGGCCAACCTGGCCTGGCTGTTCCGCCTCACCCTCTACCGCTGAGGCGCGGTCCGGGAGGCGCCTTCGGGCGCCTTCCTTTGTTTTTGGGGGCTCAGTCCTGCGGGATGATCCCGCCGCCGGCGGCCTTGAAGATCGCGATCACGCTGGCGTTGTGCATCATCAGCATGCGGATGACCTGATCCGGCGGCGGCAGGAAGCCGGTCCGCGTGTAGCTCTCGACGATCGCCTCCAGGTTGGCGAGCAGCGACGGATCCTCCACCTCGCCCGCGTGCAGGTAGGCCAGCATGACGTGGATCCGCATCAGCCGGCGCATGTCGTCGTAGCAGCGGTCCGCCGTGGCGGGATCCAGCTTCGGCCACTTCATCCCGCGCTTGGTCATCACCTTCGACACCAGTTGCCCGGCGCCGAAGCAGTCGTAGGGTGCGCAGCCGGTGAAACCGTGCGCCTCCCGCTCCTTCCAGATGCCGCATTTCATACGGCGGGTGTCGATGTGTTTGCACGGCGTGCCGGGCGGCTTGGGCTCGGGAAAGCCGTTTTCCGGCTTCAGGTTGAGCGCCACGCAGCACAGCGCCTGGCAGCGGCCGCAATCGGCGCGGAATCGGGTGGGGAGATCCTGGAGCATGCCCCACCATCGGTTGCGCAACCGTCCCCCGTCAAGCGGCATGCGCCACGGTGTGCGTCGTCCGATGCTGGACAAAGGGGGTGTCCAGCCATTATCCCAGCGCGCAACCGGAACCTGAGCAGAGGACGCGAGCCATGGCCCCCCTTCCCATCGTGCGCACCGTCGCCGACCTGCGCGCCCAGGTCGGCGCGTGGCGCCGCGCCGGCGAGACCGTGGCCCTCGTCCCTACCATGGGGGCGCTGCACGCCGGGCACATGGCGCTGGTGGAGCAGGGGCGCCGGATGGCCGACCACGTGGTCGCCAGCGTCTTCGTGAACCCCACACAGTTCGCCCCGCACGAGGATTTCGACCGTTACCCGCGCGACGAATCGGGCGATGCCGCCAAGCTGGCGCAACACGGCTGCGGCCTGCTCTATGCCCCCTCGGTGGCCGAGATGTACCCGGAGGGCTTCGCCACGGCGATCAGCGTCGGCGGCCCGGCGGAGGGGCTGTGCGGCGCCTTCCGCCCGCAGATGTTCGGCGGCGTGGCGCTGGTGGTGACCAAGCTGTTCCTACAGGCGCTGCCCGACGTGGCGCTGTTCGGCGACAAGGACTACCAGCAGCTCCAGGTCATCCGCCGCTTCACCCGCGATCTCGACATCCCCGTGCGGGTGGAGGGCGTGCCGACCGTGCGCGAGGCGGATGGCCTCGCCCTGTCCTCGCGCAACGCCTACCTCAGCGCCGATGAGCGCGCCCGTGCCCCGGAACTGCACCGCGCGCTGAGTGGTGCCGCGGCGGAGCTGGCCGCCGGCATGGCGGCCGGCGCGGTGCTGGAGCAGGTGAAGGCGCGCATCGCCGCGGCCGGCTTCCGCTCTATCGACTACGTGGAATTGCGCGACGCCGACACGCTGGCCCCCGTGGAGCGGGTGGAGCGCCCCGCGCGCCTGCTCGCCGCCGCCTGGATGGGAAAGGCGCGGCTGATCGACAACGTGCCGGTGGTGAGGGGGTAAACCCTATCCCACGCCGTGGCGCAGCAGGTACTCGGCGAAGTCCTTGGGCTTGGCCTTGATTTCGCCCAGGGGCTCGTCCGGGCCGGCCTCGAGGGAGCGGGCGAGCAGCAGGCTGTTCGCCACCTTGCCCGGCGGCACGCGGAAGATGCCCGTGGCACCCTTGAGGTGCGGGTAGTAGTTCGGATCGACCGGCTTCTCGCGCGCCGACAGGCGGGCCAGCACGTCCTCTTCGCTCACGTCGGCGTCCTGCTGGGCGACCGGCTTCCAGTCGGCGGTGCCGGCCCAGACGGCGGCGATCGCCGCCTTGGCGCCCGCGGCGTCCTCGGCCACGCCCACCTTGTAGACGTGCTTGCCCAGGCCCACGTCGGACGCCCATTTCGACAGCGCCGCGCTGCGCGCGACGTACACCACCGCCATGACCACCTCCCACCGAATGGCCGCAAGGATGCCCCGAGCAATGGGGCGTTTCAATGTGAAAGCGTGGCCGGCTGCGAAGGCATGGCAGGTTGGGCGCGATGGAGGAGCAGACGAAACACGCGGGTGGTCCGCTCCTCCGAGTGATGGTGGTCGCCTCACCCCAGGCGTTTGCGGTTCAGGCCGGCCGCATTAGTTCCACGCGTGCAGCACGGTCTTCCATTCGTTGCCCTGGCGCTCCAGAACGTTGGACCAGTTGCCTTCGTACTGCTTCTTGCCGCCGCCCTCGCCGGGGCCGGTGGCCTGCCAGCGGCCGTAGGCGTAGCCCATGTCGCCCTTCGTCTCGGCCTGCTGTACGGTGACCTTGTGCTGGCCGAACCCCTTGCCGACGGTCGTCGTCCAGAACTGCTGGATGTTCGAATCGCCGGTCACGGCCGCGCCGCCCGGCGGCAGCAGCGCCGCCTTGGAGCCATACATCTTTGAAAGCTGCGCCGCGTCCCCTTTGTTGAAGGCCTCATCCCACTTTGAGGCGGCGGACTGGACAGTGGACTTGAAGTCTTGGGCGTGCGCCGCGGGCACCGGAGCAAAAGCGGCAAGAAGGAACAGCACGCTTGCATTGCGGACCGTCTTCATCTCACACCTCCCATGACATGGAGCGGGACGTGCGGTGTCCCGCCTGTTCACACATATGGCAGGATGGTGTGCGGTCCAGATCCTCCGCCCTTTGTTGCGGAGGATGGCCCCTCAAACCGTCGCGACCGCGTCCTCGCCGGTCAGCGCGCGGTGCAGCGCCGCCGGCATGATCGGCTTGTGCAGGACCGTGCAGCCCAGCGCCTGCGCCTCGCGCAGGAGGCTCGCGGCGGTCTCGCCGGTCAGCAGGATGCCGCGCGGAACCGGGCCCGGCCGGGCGGCCAGCGCCTTCAGCACGCCGATGCCGGTGGCGCCGTCCGGCAGGTGGTAGTCGGTGACGACCACCTCCGGCGGGCGGGCGGTCGCGTCCAGCCACGCCAGCGCCTCCGGCCAGGAAGCCGCCTCGTGCGGGTCGTAGCCCCATTGCCGGATCATGGCGACCAGGGCGGCGCGCACCAGCGCGTCGTCCTCGATCACCAGGACGGCGCTGCCGCCGCCGTCGGGCTCGTCCCTGTCGGCCGGGGCGGCGTCGGCCGGGGCCGGCACCTCGTTCAGCGGCACGCGGACGGTGAACACCGACCCTTGGCCGACGCGCGAATGCAACGCCAGCGGGTGGCCGAGGAGGGTCGCCAGCCGCCGCACGATGGCGAGGCCGAGCCCCAGTCCCCGCTCGCCGCCGCTGTCCGGACGCTGGAGCCGGTGGAACTCGCGGAAGATGGCCTCCTGGTGCTCCGGCGCGATGCCGGGGCCGGTGTCGCTGACGTCGACCACCAGGTACGCCCCCTCCACCTGCGCCTCCAGGGCCACGCTTCCCTGCTCGGTGTAGCGCAGCGCGTTCTCGATCAGGTTGCGCAGGATACGGCCCAGCAGTTCAGGGTCGCTGCGCAGCGTGGCGGGCACGGCGGAGACACGCCAGCCCAGGCCGCGGGCGGCGGCGCGTGGGGCGTAGGCGTCGTTCAGCTCGTCGAACAGGCGCGAGGCGGGCAGGGGGCCGACGCGCGGCGTCACCTCCCCGGCGTCGAGCTTGGAGATGTCCAGCAGCCGGTCGAGCAGGGAGCGCAACGCGTTCAGGCTCTTCTCCAGGCTGCTGACCATGGAGGCGCCGCGCTCGCTGGTGACGTGCGGGGCCAGCGCGCTGGCGAACAGCAGCGCCGACTGAAGCGGCTGGCGCAGGTCGTGGCTGGCGGCGGCGAGGAAGTGCGTCTTGGCGTGGCTGTCGCTCTCCGCCTTACGGCGGGCCAGTACGGCGGCCTGCGTCTCGATCACCGCGCGCTCATGCGCCTTGCGCTCGGTCAGGTCGGTGGAGATGCCGACGAAACCGATCGGCTGGCCGTTGCGGCCCGGCAGCGCGGTGACGGCCAGCAGCACCGGGAAACGGGTGCCGTCCTTGCGGATGTACGTCCATTCGCGCTCCACCGGCTGGCCACGCCGGGCGAGCGCCACAAACGTGTCGAAACCGGGCGCCACGGGCTCGCCGAGTTCGGCGCTCAGGCGCGCGGCCTCGGCGACCACCTCGTCGCGGTCGTGGATGACGATGGGGGTGGTCTTGCCGACCAGATCGAGGCGCGCGTAGCCCAGCGCCCGCTCGGCCGCCGGGTTGACGTCGATGATGGTGCCGGCCTCGTCGGTGGCGATGATCAGGTGGCTGGCGTTGTCGAAGATGGCCTGCTGGATGGCGCGCGCCCGCTCGCCGTCCTGCCCCCCGTCGTGAGCCGCTTCCGGGGCCATCGCCATCGTTCCTCCCGAGAACGCCTGACCGCTGTGCGGCCGTGCTGTGAAATCGCGGATCTACCTCTTTCGTATGGCCAATGGGCACGGCGGCGCAAGGGGCTTCGCAGCCGGCGGTCGCCGGGACGGATCCGCTGCCTATCTTCCTGGGCGAACGACCACGAACGGAGAGGGAGGACACCATGCCTTATGATTCCGTCGAGACCGCCAACCGGCTCGGACTGAAGGACCCGGCGCTGCTGCGCTTCCAGGGGTACGTCGACGGCCAGTGGGTGGACGCCGACGACGGCCGCACGGTGGAGGTGACCGACCCCGCCGGCGGCGCCGTGCTGGGCACCGTGCCGCTGATGGGGGCGGCGGAGACGCGCCGCGCCATCGCGGCGGCCGACCGCGCCTGGCCGGCGTGGCGGGCCAAGACCGCCAAGGAGCGCGCCAAGGTCCTGCGCACCTGGCACGACCTGATGATGGCCAACCAGGAGGACCTCGCCCGCATCATGACGGCGGAGCAGGGCAAGCCGCTGGCCGAGGCGCGCGGCGAGGTGGCCTACGCCGCCTCCTTCATCGAGTGGTTCGCGGAGGAGGGCAAGCGCCTGTACGGCGACACCATCCCGCAGCACCTGCCGGGACGCCGCATCGTTGTGGTGAAGGAACCGATCGGCGTCACCGCCGCCATCACGCCGTGGAACTTCCCGGCCGCCATGATCACCCGCAAGGCCGGGCCGGCACTGGCCGCCGGCTGCCCGATGGTGATCAAGCCGGCCACGGCCACGCCGTTCTCCGCACTCGCCATGTGCGTGCTGGCGGAGCGTGCGGGCATCCCCGCCGGCATCCTGGCGGTGGTCACCGGATCGGCCGGCGCCATCGGCGGCGAGATGACGTCGAACCCCACGGTGCGCAAGCTATCCTTCACCGGCTCCACCGAGATCGGCAAGCAGCTTATGGCGCAGTGCGCCGGGACGGTGAAGAAGGTGTCGCTGGAGCTGGGCGGCAACGCGCCCTTCGTCGTCTTCGACGACGCCAACCTGGACGCGGCGGTGGCCGGGGCCATGGCGTCGAAATACCGCAACACCGGGCAGACCTGCGTGTGCGCCAACCGGCTGCTGGTGCAGGACGGCGTCTACGACGCCTTCGCCGAAAAGCTGGCCGCCGCCGTGCGGGCGCTGAAGGTCGGCCCCGGCCTGACGACCGAGGGCGCGCAGCAGGGCCCGCTGATCGACATGAGCGCGGTGGAGAAGGTGGAGGACCACATCCGGGACGCCGTGTCGAAGGGGGCGCGGGTCGTGGCGGGTGGCAAGCGGCACGAACTGGGCGGCAGCTTCTTCGAGCCGACCATCCTGGCCGACGTGACGCCGGCGATGAAGGTGGCGCGGGAGGAGACGTTCGGCCCGGTGGCGCCGCTGTTCCGCTTCACGACGGAGCAGGAGGCGGTGCGCATGGCCAACGACACCGAATTCGGCCTCGCCGCCTATTTCTACAGCCGCGACATCGGCCG
>NZ_DASPMG010000428.1:0-14449 GCF_035627195.1 Azospirillum sp. | reverse complement strand
CGCAAGGACGAGATCGGCCGCATGGCCGCCGCCGTCCAGGTGTTCAAGGACAACATGGTGCGCAGCCGCGCCATGGAGGAGGAGGTCAAGCGCGCCCAGACCCGCGCCGAGGAGGAGAAGCGGGTGGCGCTCCGCCGCCTCGCCGACGGCTTCGAGGCCAGCGTGAAGGCCATCGTCACCCAGGTGTCCACGGCCGCCAGCCAGATGCAGGCGAACTCCCAGCGCCTGACCGGCATGGCCGAGGACGGCCGCAGCCGCGCCTCCAACGTCGCGGTGGCGGCCGAGCAGGCCTCGGCCAACGTGCAGACGGTGGCGGCCTCGGCCGAGGAGATGACCAGCTCGATCGGCGAGATCTCCCGCCAAGTCAGCCAGTCCAGCGAAGTGGCCCGCCGCGCCGCCCAGCGCGCCGACGACACGACGCGCAGCGTGCAGACGCTCGCCGAGCAGGCGAAGAACATCGGCGACGTGGTGGAGCTGATCAACTCCATCGCCAGCCAGACCAACCTGCTGGCCCTGAACGCCACGATCGAGGCGGCGCGCGCCGGGGAGATGGGCAAGGGCTTCGCCGTCGTGGCGTCGGAGGTGAAGAGCCTCGCCAACCAGACGGCCAAGGCGACGGAGGAGATCGCCGCGCAGATCACCGGCATGCAGGACGCCACGCGCGGCGCCGTCACCGCGATCGGCGAGATCGCCGGGGTGATCGGCCAGATCAACGAGATCTCCACCACCATCGCCGCCGCGGTGGAGGAGCAGGACGCCGCCACCCGCGAGATCGCCCGCAACGTTCAGCAGGCGGCGGTCGGCACCGAGGAGATCTCGCGCAACATCGGCGGCGTCCAGCAGGTGGCCGACGGCACCGGCTCGGCCGCGCGGGAGGCGCTGGACGCGGCCAACGCCCTGTTCCAGGACTCCGAGCGGCTGAGCAAGGAGGTCGACCGCTTCATCCAGCAGGTGCGCGCGGGGTAAGGCGGCGGGGCGGCGTCACGCCGCCCGCACTCAAAAGCGAGCGGCGTCACGCCGCCCGCACCCACACGGCGGTGTCGTGGAACGCGGCACCGCCGGCCGGAGGGATGGGGCTGGACGACGTCAGCACGTTGATGCCCATCCCCTCCACGAAGGCGGCGTTCGGCCAGATGCCTTCCACCACCACCACGCCCCGCTGTAGCCCCGCGAAGGGCTGGGCGTGCACCAGCACCGAGCCCTGGCGGTTGCCCAGCCGCACGGGCGTCCCCTCCGCCACGCCGAGAGCCGCGCAGTCGTCCGGGTGAAGCAGCGCCGTCGGGCGCTTCTCGCGCGCGACGCTGGTCGGCATCTCGGTGAAGCTGGAGTTGAGGAACTGCCGCGCCGGCGCGGTGACGAGGCGGAAGGGGTGCTCACCGTCCGTGCGGCCGCCCGGTTCCATGTGGTCGGGCATCTCCGGCAGGCCGCCGTAGTCGCCGAGCGACGCCCAATCCGGCGCGAAGCGGAAGCGGCCGTCGGGGAAGTCGAAGCCCTTGAGGAAGTGCGAGGTCTCGAAATCCGGCTGGGCGTCGTGCCAGCGGTTGGCGTGCAGCGTCTCGGCGTCCGGCAGGCCGGAGGCCTTCAGCATGGCGTCGATGATCTCCCACGCCGTCATGGCGAAGCCCGGATGCTCGGCGCCGACGCGCCGGGCGATCTCGGCGTTCACCCAGTTGTTCTCGCGCGCCTCGCCGGGCCCCTCCACCACCTTGCGGCCGATCAGGATGTGGCTCTGCCCGCCGCCGCGGTAGATGTCGTCGTGCTCCAGGAACAGCGTGGCCGGCAGCACGAGGTCGGCCAGCTTGGCCGTGTCGTTCAGGAAGGCGTCGTGCACGGCGACGAACAGGTCGTCCCGCATCAGCCCGGCGTGCACGCGGGCGAGGTCGGGGGCGACCGAGGCCGGGTTGTGGTTCTGCACCAGCATGGCGGTGACGGGCGGGCCGCCCTGCAGGTCCTCGCCGGTCAGGACGGCGCCCAGGCGCGACTGGTCGAAGCCGCGGATGGTGGGGTCGCGGACGTCCAGCCCCTCCGCCAGGGTGCGGTCGATGCGGTAGATGCCGCTGGAACAGTACAGCGCCCCGCCGCCCGGGTGCTGCCACGCCCCCGTGACCACCGGCAGGCACGACGCCGCGTGCATCTGCGCCGCCCCGTTGCGCATGCGCGTGAAGCCGTAGCCGAGGCGCAGGTAGCTGCGCTTCATCTGCCCGTACAGCCGCGCGAAGCCGACGATCTCGTCCACGCTCAGCCCGGTGATGCCGGCCGCCCATTCCGGCGTGCGGCTTTCCAGGTGCGCCTCCAGCCGCTCCACGCCGGCCGCGAAGCGGGCGAGGTAGGCGCGGTCGGCGTAGCCTTCCTTGAACAGCACGTGCATCACCGCGCAGGCCAGGGCGCCGTCGGTGCCGGGCTTCAGCATCAGGTGCAGGTCCGACACCTCGGCCGTGCCGGTGCGGTAGGGATCGATGGTGACCAGCTTGGCGCCGCGCGCCTTGCGGGCGCGGGAGACGTGCGTCATCACGTTGACCTGCGTCGCCACCGGGTTGCCGCCCCAGTTGACGATCAGGTCGCTTTCCGCCATCTCGCGCGGGTCGGCCCCGCGGATGTCGCCGTACCCGGCCATCCAGCCCATGTTGGCCGGCGTGTCGCAGATGGTGGAGATCTGCCGCGCGTACCCCTTGGCGTGGCGCAGCCGCTGGATGGAGCCGCGCTGCACCAGCCCCATGGTGCCGGCGTAGAACAGCGGGAACACCGATTCCGGCCCCAGCCGCCGTTCGGCGTCCAGGAACGCGCCGGCCACCCGGTCCAGCGCCTCGTCCCAGGAGATTTCCTTCCACTGGCCGGCACCCTTGGGGCCGGTGCGCAGCAGCGGCACGGTCAGCCGCTCGGGATGGTGCAGCCGCTCGGCATAGCGGGCGACCTTGGCGCAGATGACGCCGGCCGTGTAGCTGTTGTCGGCGGCCCCGCGCACCTTGCCGATGCGGTCCGGGGCCAGGCGCTCCACCTCCAGCGCGCAGGTGCTCGGGCAATCGTGCGGGCAGGCGGACGGGACGTACTCGGCCACGGCGGGTCTCCTGAAAGCGGGGCCGGCAGAGTACGGCGGTCGCGGGCCGCTCGTCCATCCTACCGTTGGGCTGGGGTATTCGCGGCTAGGCGGGCGAGGTCGGCCTGCATCCGCGCCACCGGCGTGGCCCAGTCGCCCGGCGCCGGCTGGCGGTAGAGGCGCAGCGTCGGGTACCACGGGCTGGCCGCGCCGGACAGGCCCCAGCGCCACGCCGGCACGGCGGGCAGCAGCACCCACGCCGGCCGGCCCAGGGCGCCCGCCAAGTGCGCCACGCCGGTGTCGGAGGTGACGAGCAGGTCGAGGCCGGCGAGGATGGCGGCGGTGTCGGCGAAATCGGCGATGGCGGGGCCGAGGTCGGTGAAGCGGTCGGGCAGCGCCGCGCCCTCCAGATCGCGGCGGCCGTCGCCGAGCTGCAGGCCGAAGACGCGGATGCCGTTGGTGTCGAGCAGCGGCCGCAGCGGGGCCAAGCGTGGCGACCGGCCATGGTTCGCCGCGCCGTCCGGCGCCCCGGCCCAGACGAGGCCCACACGCAGGCCGCCGCGCAGGCCGTTCCCCAGACCGCCGCCCAGGCGCGCCGCCCAGGACTCCACCAGGGCCGGGTCGGCGGTCAGGTAGGGGACCGTTTGGCCGAGGTCGGCCGCCGATGCGCCGGCCAGATGCATCAGGCTGTGCAGCGGCACGGCGGTGGCGCCCTCCGGCCGCTCGGCGCCCATGGGGATCGCCCGGTCGATGCCCGCAGCCCCGGCCAGGATGCGCAGCAGCGGCGCCTGCACCTCCACCGTCACGCGGTGGCCGCGTTCGGCGAACCAGCGAGCATAACGGACGAACTGGAAGGTGTCGCCGAAGCCCGAATCGGCGACGAGGTGCAGCGGCTCGCCCGGCCGCACGGTGCGGGCGGGGGAGGGGATGCGCAGCTTGCCCAGCCAGGCGCCGTCGGCGCTCTGGTAGCGCCAGAACTGCCGGGCGCCGGCCGCCTCCTCGCCCAGCAGGCAGCGGCACTCGGCCAGCTTTTCGGACGCCGCCAGCAGGTTCGGATCGACCGCGAGCGCGGTGCGCAGCGGCCCCACGGCCTCGGCGACGCGGCCCAGCCGCTGGCGTGCCCAGCCCAGCGCATGGTGAACGCCCGCCACGTCGGGCTTGAGCGCCAGCGCGCGCACCAGCCACGGTTCGGCCTCCGCCGCGCGGCCGGCGTCGAGCAGCCGCGCCCCCAGGTTGCCCAGCGCGCCGGCATGGTCGGGCTTGGCGGCCAGCGCGCGGGCGTACGCCGTGATCGACCCGTCGTGGTCGCCCAGCGCGCGGCGCGCGTTGCCCAGGTTGAACCACGCCGAGGCGTTGTCGGGCGCACACCTGATGGCCCGAAGATAGGCCGCCGCGGCGCCTGCGGCGTCACCGCCCGCCTCCCGCACCGCGCCCAGGTTGAACAGGAGCCCGGAGTGCGCGGGCGCCATGGCGACGGCGCGGCGGTACAGCCCCTCCGCCTCGCCCCAGGCGCCGGCCCGGTGCCGGTCGAGCGCACGGTCGAGCAGTTGCTGGACGGGGTTGGTCATCATGAAGCTCGATGGGTCGGAGGGCGGGGGCGTAGGTTGGCGCCACGCGCCAGCGCGTCCCAATACCCGTCGCCATGGCGAGGATTGTTGGGCCGCGCTGGCGCTTGGCGCCAACCTACGGCTGATTGTCGTCAGGTGTCGGATGGTGGTCCGGAATGTCGGGGAACTCTTCCTCGATCGGCTCGAACGTCGCAAGGACGGCCAGCAACGAGGGCCGTTGAACTGGTGTGTCGATCGGTTGGCAGTCCGCACCGCGTGCCATGGCGCGTGCGGCCGGCCTTTGGCGGGGCCGGGATGGCTTGACGCGGCGGTTGCGCATATTCACGGCTCCAGTGGGGCCAGACGGTCGACGGTGGCACGATAGCGGATTTGGGTGTCAGCGGCAGTGCCACGATACATCTGCCACAAGAAAAGGGCCGCCGGTTTCCCGGCGGCCCTCGTTCCTTCACGTCCGCAATGGCTCACATCACGCCCAGCGCGCGCGGCAGCCACAGCGACATGGCGGGGATGTAGGTGACGGCCACCAGGAAGATCAGCATCGTCAGCAGCCAGGGCCAGACGGCCACGGTCAGCTCGGTGATGCCCATCTTGGTGATGCCGCTCGCCACGTAGAGGTTGAGGCCCACGGGCGGGTGGCACATGCCGACCTCCATGTTCACCACCATCATGATGCCGAAGTGCACCGGGTCGATGCCCAGCTTCACCGCCACCGGGAATAGGATGGGCGCCATGATCAGCACGATCGACGACGGCTCCATGAAGTTGCCGGCGGCCAGCAGCAGCAGGTTGGTGACCAGGAGGAAGGCGAAGACGCCCAGCCCCTGCGCCACGATCCAGTCGGCGATGGCCTGCGGGATGTTCTCCGACGTCAGCACGAACGAGAACAGCACCGCGTTCGTGATGATGTAGAGCAGCATCGCCGACATGTTGGCCGACGACAGCAGAACCTTCGGCACGCCCCTCAGCGGCATGTCCTTGTAGACGAACACGGCGACGATGAAGGCGTAGACGGCGCTCATGGCCGCGGCCTCGGTCGGCGTGAAGATGCCCGAATAGATGCCGCCGATGACGATGACGATCAGCAGCAGGCCCCAGATCGCCTCGCGCAGCGTGCGGAAGCGCTCGGCCAAACTGGCCTTGGGCAGGCGCGGGTAGCCGTTCTTCCAGGCCCGGTACCACGTGGTGAGGCCCAGGAGGAAGGCCAGCAGCAGGCCCGGCACCACGCCGGCGATGAACAGCTGGCCGACCGACGCCGACTGCTGGCTGCCGCTGGTCGCGACGGCGTACATCACCATGACGATGGACGGCGGGATCAGGATGCCGAGCGCACCCGAGGTGGTGATGACGCCGGCGCCGAACTGGCGCGGGAAGCCCTGCTTGACCATCGCCGGCAGGACGATGGAGCCGATGGCGACCACGGTCGCCGGGCTGGAGCCCGACACGGCCGCGAACAGCGCGCAGCCCACCACGCCGGCCAGACCCAGGCCGCCGTGCCAGTGCCCGACCATGGACGTGGCGAAGTTGATCATGCGGCGGGCGACGCCGCCGTGCGTCAGGAAGTTGCCGGCCAGGATGAAGAACGGGATCGCCATGATCTCGAACTTTTCGATGCCGGTGAACAGCTTCAGCGCCACCGCCTCGATCGGCACCTGGGTCATGGTGAACAGGAACGTCAGCACCGTGAGGCCCAGCGAGATCGAGATCGGCATGCCCGTCAGCATGAGGGCGAGCAGCAGACCGAAGATGATGGCGGCGTTCATCGGTCGTTCTCCTTCGGCTCGTTCATGCCGGTGCGCGGCTTGCCGCCCTCGTGGTGGGCGATGTCGTGCGGGTGCAGGTTGTCGTCCATCTCGTACCAGTTGACGTCCTGCGCCGCGCGCTGCGGATCGGTGTGATCCTCTTCCAGGCCCTCGACGTGGCCGTGGTCGTGATGCGGCAGCTCGCCGGTGCGGACGAACAGCCACGTCACCTGCAAAAAGCGGAAGCACATGAGGTAGGAGCCGACGGGGATCGCCAGATAGATCAGCCACATCGGCCATTCCAGGTCGGCCGAGGTCTGTTCGGTCTGCGCGATGTGCCAGACGAAGTTGGCGCCCAGCGTTCCCACCACGCCGGTGAACAGCGCGCCGGCCAGCAGGCCGAAGATGATGAACTTGCTGCGGTTGCGCGCTTCCAGGCGGTTGATGACGACGTCCACGCCGACGTGGATGCCCGTGCGCACGCCGTAGGCGGCGCCGAACTTCGCCATCCACACGAACATGTAGATGCACAGCTCCTGTGCCCAGGAGAAGTTCCAGTGCAGGATGTAGTCTTGGATCACCGGCACGCCGGAGGCGTAGCGGTGCGCGACGGCGGCGAAGATGATCAGCGTCGCCGCGGCGATGAGGAAGGCGATCAGCACCTCCTCGAGCCGGTCGAGCAGTTTGAGCAGCATGGTGGTCCCCGGCGCAGGCGGAAGGCGTGGGGAAGGCGGCCGTAGGTTGGGTTGAGCCGCGGGCGAGGCCCGACGTGTCCGCGATGCGGACGGTGTCGGGCTTCGCTGGCGCTCAACCCAACCTACGACGCCTTCCGTGGCTTACATCTTGAAGCCGGCGGCTTCGGCTTCCTTGTAGATGGCCTGCATCAGGTCCTTGCCGACGCGCGACTCCACGTCCTTGTGCACCGGCAGCAGGGCCTTGCGCCACGCGTCCAGCTCTTCCTTGGTGGGCTCGTGGAACTGCGTCTTGCCGGACGCCTTCATGGCGGCCAGCGAGTCGTCGTTCTCCTTCTGGGCGATGGCGTTCGCGAACTCGGTGGCGTCCTTCATGGCGCCTTCGAGCTGCGTGCGCACGTCGGCCGGCAGGCCGTCCCAGAACTTCTTGTTCACGATCACCGCATAGCCGAGATAGCCGTGGTTGGTGAGCGTGGCGTGCTTCTGCACCTCGTGCATCTTCTGGGTGTACATGTTGGACGGCGGGTTCTCCGTGCCGTCGACGACGCCGGTCTGCAGCGCCTGGTACACTTCCGAGAAGGCCATGACCTGCGGCAGCGCGCTCAGCGCGCGCATCTGCGCTTCCAGCACCTTGGAGGACTGGATGCGCATCTTCATGCCCTTGGCGTCCTCCGGCTTGATCAGCGGCTTGTTGGCGCTGAGGATCTTGAAGCCGTTGTCCCAGTAGGCGAGGCCGACGATGCCCTTGCTCTCCAGCTTCTGGAACAGCTGCTTGCCGACCGGGCCGGTGGTGACCTTCACCAGCACGTCCTTCGAGGGGAAGATGTACGGCAGGTCGAAGACCTCGAATTCCTTGGCACCCAGCGGGCCGAACTTGGCCAGCGACGGGGCCAGCATCTGCACGGCACCCAGCTGCAGCGCCTCCAGCTCTTCCTTGTCCTTGTAGAGCTGGCTGTTGGGGTAGACCTCGACCTTGACCTTGCCGCCGGTGCGCTGCTCGGCCAGTTCCTTGAACTTCTCGGCACCCTTGCCCTTCGGCGTTTCCGGAGCCACGACGTGGCTGAACTTGATGACGATCTGGTTCTGCGCCAGGGCCGGGCCTGCCATCAGGCAGCCGAGGGCGGCGGCGCACAGAAGTTTCGTCAGCTTCATGGGGGGAGCTCCTCCAGATTGTTATCATTCGACGCAACGGCCATACTTCTTAAAATGCCGTACGCCCGCTATTGTGGAAATCCGCAGGTACAGTAACGATGGTGCCGGATTGTCCCGGCGACCAGCATTCAACGGCACCCGCAGACGCGTATGATCAACCGAAAATTCCACGATCCGGTGTGGCCGTGACGGTGAGTTTGGGGCATCGCGGCGCCGTGCACGCCATGCCGATCGTGGCGATGGCGCTGGTCGTCGTGCTGCTGGGCGTCTTCCTGTGGGTGCTCGACCGCAACGAGCGGGAGGAGGAGGCGCACGCCCTCATCAAGGACATCCTGTGGGTCGAGCAGAACCTGCGCTTCCAGCTGGCCTCCGACGTCGACAAGCTGGAGCACCTGGCCGAGACGCTGGGGCGCGAGGACGGCGACGCGCTGTCGCTGGCGCCGGTGATGCGCCACATCGTCACCACCAACCCGGCCGTCGAGCAGATCCTGTGGCTGGACGCGAACGGGCGGACCGTCGCCGCCATGCCGCCGGCCGGCGGCGACGGTGACGGCATCGGCGACGGCAGTGGCGCCCAGCCGCGCGGCGAGGCGTTCAAGGTGGCGCGCTCGCTGGGCCGCCGGGTGTACGGCGCGCCCTACCGCCTGCCGCAGCGAGGGGCCGGGTTCGACGTGGTGATCCCGGTGTTCGGCGCGCGCGGCTTCGCCGGGGCGCTGGCCGGCGTCTTCTCCATCGACGCGATCCTGGCCAACCACGTGCCCTGGTGGTTCGCCCAGCGCTACCAGCTGGAGGTCGTCAACGCCGACGGCACGGTGCTGGGCGCCAAGTCGCACCTCGCGGTGGCGGAGCCGCGGCGCAGCCACACGCTGGCCTACGACCCGCCGGGGCGCGGGCTGACGCTGGTGGCGACCGTCTACCAAACCGACGCCAACGCCACGCGCAACATCCTGGTGGCGGCCATCTTCGCGCTGACCGCGTCGGCGTTGTGGAGCCTGTGGGCGGTGCGCCGGCACATCCGCGGCCGCGTGACGGCGGAACGGGCGCTGCGCGAGGAGCACGCCTTCCGCAAGGCCATGGAGGATTCGCTGACCGCCGGCATGCGGGCGCGCGACATGGAGGGGCGCATCACCTACGTGAACCCGGCCTTCTGCCGCATGGTCGGCTGGCCGGCGGAGGAGCTGATCGGCCGCGGGCCGCCCATGCCCTATTGGCCGCCGGAGGAGATGGGGCGGTGCGAGGACGTGTTCCGCTCCGTCATGGCCGGGCGCGTGTCGCCGGAGGGGTTCGAGCTGCGCTTCATGCGCCACGACGGGGAGCGGTTCGACGCGCTGGTGTACGAAGCGCCGCTGATCGACGCGGGCGGGCGGCAGACCGGCTGGATGGCCTCCGTCCTCGACATCACGGAACGCAAGCGGGCGGCCGACCTCGCCCGCCAGCAGCAGGAGAAGCTGCAGCAGACCGCCCGCCTGATCACCATGGGCGAGATGGCCTCGACCCTGGCGCACGAGCTGAACCAGCCGCTGTCGGCCATCGCCAGCTATTCCACCGGCTGCCTGAACCGCCTGCACGCCGGCCCGTGCAGCGCCGCCGAACTGGCGCCACCGCTGGAGAAGCTGGCCAACCAGGCGCGCCGCGCCGGGCAGATCATACGCCGCGTGCACGACTTCGTGCGCAAGCGCGAGCCCAACGTGGCGGCGGTGAACCTGACGGCGGTCATCGAGGACAGCGTGGCGCTGATGGCCTCCGACGCGCGCAAGCACGGCGTGCGCATCACCGTGCAGGGCGACGAGCGGGCACCGCCGGTGCTGGCCGACCGCATCCTGGTGCAGCAGGTGCTGCTGAACCTCATGCGCAACGCCATCGAGGCGATGGCCCAGACGCCGCGCGAGGCGCGCGAGCTGGGCGTGGCTGTGGAGGTGCACGAGGATTCGGTGACGACGCGCATCCGCGACCGCGGCTGCGGCATCGCCCCGGAGGTGGCCGAGCGGCTGTTCTCCCCCTTCTTCACCACCAAGACGGAAGGCATGGGCATGGGCCTGAACATCTGCCGCTCCATCGTCGAGCACCACAAGGGCCGCCTGTGGTACGACGTGCATCCGGGCGGCAATGGGAGTGGCGGCACCACCTTCCAGTTCACGCTGCCGACCGCCGGGAAGGGGGAGGCATGACCGGACAGGTGCACATCGTCGACGACGACGAGGCGATCCGCGACGCGCTGCACTGGCTGTTCACCTCGCGCGACGTGCCGGCGGCGGCCTACGCCTCGGCCGAGGGGTTCCTGGAGGCGTGGAGCGAGGCGATGGCCGGCTGCCTGCTGCTGGACATCCGCATGGACGGGATGAGCGGGCTGGAGCTGTTCGACCGCCTGCGCGAGCAGGGCTGCCGCCTGCCGGTGATCTTCCTGACCGGGCACGGCGACGTGCCGGCGGCGGTGTCGGCGCTGAAGAAGGGGGCGCGCGACTTCGTCGAGAAGCCGTTCAACGACAATGACCTCGTCGACCGTGTGATCGAGGCGCTGGCGTACGACGCCGAGCAGCGCGCCCGCGACGCCGGGCAGGCGTCGATCGCCGCGCGGCTGGCGACGCTGACCCAGCGCGAGCGGCAGGTGATGGACCTCGTCATCGCCGGCAAGCTGAACAAGGTGATCGCCGACGACCTGGGCATCAGCATGCGCACGGTGGAGGTCCACCGCGCGCACGTGTTCGAGAAGATGGGCGTGAAGACCGCCGTGGAACTCGCGCGTTTGCTGGCGACGGTATGACGCCTCACGCCGCCACGCGGCGCAGGCGGGCTTCCAGTTCGTCCAGGCCGGTGACGAGGTCGTGGACGGCCTGGTCGGCCCGGGCGCGGGCGAAGGGCCAGGCGTCGTCGCTGGCCTGGTGCGCCGCCTCCACACGGGCCATCAGGCGGTTGCGCCGTCCGCGCAGTTCGTCGAGGGTGCGCTCCATGGCCAGGCGTTCCTCCGCCTCGCGGCGCTCCACGGACGAGCGCAGGCGTTCCAGGCGGTCGCCGGCGTGCAGAATCAGGTCGCGGCAAAAGCTGTCGTAGGCCTGCCGCTTGCGGCCGGTCATCGATGATCCTCCCTTTTCATTCCACCGGGGGCCACTTCCCGCGGTCCTCCCGGTTCGCCGCATAGATGGTCAATCATCCGCCCATGTCCATGGTGCGGTGCAAAATATCCCGGCAATGTCTCCAAATGAAAATTCATCCGGGGGACGCCCGCTTTCGGCGTAAACCACCCGGATTCGCAGTCATGAGATTGCGTGAAGCGTCTCCTCCGTGGCTGGTTGTTTCCAGCCCTTAGATTTCTAAGCCATTTTCGGTCTTTGTTGGCGTCTGTCTGCCGCATTGATTGAAAAACGTCAATCCGACCAAACGTCTATTACGATGACATTTTGTCGCAGTCGGCGTCCGGCCGGCGCCGGCCGCGTCTCCCAAGGGAGGGTGCGCATGTCCGTTTTCGAGGCGGATGGTTTCGACGATCACGAGCAGGTCGTCTTCGCCAGCGACGCCGCCACCGGCCTGAAGGCCATCATCGCCATCCACGACACGCGGCGCGGCCCGGCGCTGGGCGGCTGCCGCTACTGGCGCTACCCCGACGAGCGGGCGGCGCTGACCGACGTGCTGCGGCTGTCGCGCGGCATGACCTTCAAGGCGGCGATGGCCGACCTGCCGCTGGGCGGCGGCAAGACGGTGGTGCTGGCCGACCCGGCGCGGGCCAAGACGCCGGAGCTGATGCAGGCGCTGGGCCGCGCCGTCGACCGGCTGGGCGGCCGCTACATCGTGGCGGAGGACGTCGGCACCTCCCCCGCCGACATGGCCGAGGTGCGCAAGGCGACCCGCCACGTCTCCGGCCTCGACAGCGGCGGCGGCGACCCGTCGCCGGCCACCGCCTATGGCGTGTGGCGGGGCATCCACGCGGCGGTCAACCACCGCCTGCGCCGCAACCGGCTGGAGGGGCTGCGTGTGGCCGTGCAGGGCGTCGGGCACGTCGGCTACCACCTGTGCCGCCACCTGCACGAGGAGGGGGCGCGCCTGTTCGTCACCGACATCCGGGCCGACGGCGTGGAGCGCGCGGCACGGGAGTTCGGCGCCACGCCGGTGGCGCTGGACGACATCTACGACGTGGAGGCGGACGTCTTCGCGCCCTGCGCGCTGGGCGCCGTGATCAACGACCGGACGGTGGAGCGGCTGAAGGTGGCGGTCGTCGCCGGATCGGCCAACAACCAGCTGGCGCAGGACCGGCACGGCGACCGGCTGGCCGAGCGTGGTATCCTGTACGCGCCGGACTACGTGATCAACGCCGGCGGGCTGATCAACGTGCAGCACGAGCGCATGGAGGGCGGGTACGACCGCGCCGCGGCGTACGCGCACATCGGGCGAATCGAGCGGACGCTGGTGGAGCTGTTCGGCCGCGCCGAGCGCGACGGCGTTCCGCCGCACATCGCGGTCGACCGCATGGCCGGGGACCGGCTGCGCGCCGGGGCCTGAGAAGAGAGGGGGAGATTACTCGGCGGCGACGCCGTAGGCGTAGGCCGCCGGGGCTTCCTGGTTCGCGGGCTCGGGCGTGTGGACCTCGTGCTTGCCGCACTGGCCGCAACCGGTGCAGCCGCCGGCCCGGTGCGCTTCCTTGTGCTCGTGCACCATGGAGCGGACGTAGGGGACGCACTTCCCGCACTGGATCTTGTGTTCGAGGCGCTTGAGCACCGCCGCCGTCGTCTGCGCGCCGTCTTCCAGGACACGCTTGATCTGCTTGTCGGTGATCGGATGGCAGATGCACACGTACATGAGGAATGAGCCCCCGGCCTCGTTGCATCTCCTACCTAGTGCAAATGAGAATGACTGTCAATTAGGAAAACCCCCTACTCCGATAAGGGTGTCGGTTTGTCACAGGGGGGATGCCCGTCCGGAGCGGCGCCCCTTGCATTCGCCGGCCGGGGGCTGTAGCCCCTGGACCCCATGGAACCGCTTGGACAAACCATCTATCTGGCGCCCGAAGGCTTCGTCGACGATCTGGTCGCCGAACTGGGCGAGGTGAGCGACGTGCAGGACCGGCTGGTCTTCGCCCCCGGACCGGCGCGGCCGGCCGCCTGGGCGCAGAACGTCTGGTTCGATCCGGTGAAGATCGAGGTCGAGTCGATCAAGGACGCGGCGAAGAAGCTGCGCGGCATCCAGCGGAACTGGGCGCTGTGGTCGATCCGCCATCACCGGCGCGCCAGCCTGATCCAGGAGAACCTGCCGCACGTCTCGGCCAAGCCGGTCCCGTTCCCGTCGCCGCTGCCCGGCGCGCCGCTGGGGTCCTGGACGCTGTGGGACGAGCGCACGGTGATCGCGGCGGCGCGCTGCTCCAGCCCGTTCCGCCACGGCGAGGTGGCCTTCGTCGAGAACAAGACCGCCCCGCCCAACCGCGCCTACCTGAAGCTGTGGGAGGCGCTGACCCTGTCCGGCGCGCATCCCGGCCCGGGCGACCGCTGCATCGACCTGGGCTCCAGCCCCGGCGGCTGGACCTGGGTGCTGCATGAACTGGGCGCCACGGTGGTCAGCGTCGACAAGGCGCCGCTGGACCCCGCCATCACGGCGCTGCCGCGCGTGGAGTTCCGCCAGGAGAGCGCCTTCGGCCTGAAGCCGGAGGACGTCGGCCCGGTGGACTGGCTGTGCTGCGACGTCATCTGCTACCCGCAGCGCCTGCTGCGGCTGGTGGAGGCGTGGCGGGCCAGCGGGCTGGCCAAGCGCTTCATCTGCACGCTGAAGTTCCAGGCCGAGACCGACCACGAGACCGCCCGCGCCTTCGCCGCCATCCCCGGCGGGCGCCTCGTCCACCTCTACCACAACAAGCACGAGCTGACCTGGATCTGGCCGGCGGCGTAGAGCTTTGGTCAAGGTGCCAGAGCGGGAAGGATTGGGGGACACGGATGCACACGGATGCCGGCGGAGCCGGCGCACGGATGGATGCGGATGAAGAGAAGAAAATCCTTGATCCGTGTGTATCCGTGTCTCCCTCCGTGTGCATCCGTGTTCAAAAAAACCTTCTTCTTTCCCAAACCCGCTCACGCCCGCCGGATCGCCATCTCGATGCTGGGGCGCATGATGGAGGCAGCGCGGTAGCCGATCTCGACCACCTCGGCGGCGCGGTCGAACTCCAGGATGCCGACGTGGCCCAGGCGCGGCGCGATCAGCACCTCCGGCGGCTCGCCGGCAAGGCGGGAACGGGTGATGCGGTCCTGCATGATGTCGATGGAGCCGGCCATCACCTCCAGCACGTTG
>NZ_DASPMG010000427.1:0-3712 GCF_035627195.1 Azospirillum sp. | reverse complement strand
CATGTTCTCCTTCTACTGCCGCACGCCGTCGGGCTTCAACCTGGAGATCGGATACGGCGGCATCGTCATCGACGACGCGTCCTGGACGGTCGCCAGCTACTCGCAGCTGAGCGACTGGGGCCACAAGCGCTCCGCCTGACCGGAACGCCGGTGTGAAAGGCGCGCCGGCCGGACGCGATGCCGGGTCGCCGGGACGGCCGACGTCGACGCCTTCGCCGCTCCTGACCCGCTCCTCCAATTCGACGGCCCTGTCGCAGAACTCGCGTGAACAACAAGTCTTTGTCCGACGTGGCGCAAGGTATTCAGTATTTGATAAGACTATCCAGTAATTGTTCTTGCTCCTTCCTGGGATAGCCGCATCCTCGTTCCTCCCTAAACTGATGCTGGATTGGTGCTGATGAATGGAGCCCATGCCCAGGAAGGAGCCTTTTTACGAACGCCTAATCTGCTGGCTGCGGACGGCCTTTAACATTTCATTGTTCCGGTCTCGCGTGAAGCCAAGCGAGTCCAAGTATGCAGAATATCCGCTTGCGTGACTGATCCAGGGAGTTTGTATGATCACGCCGCCTTTTCGCAAAATGCTCGCCGCCAATCGGGGTGAGATCGCCATCCGCGTGTTCCGCGCCGCGACCGAGCTGGGCATCTCCACGGTGGCTGTCCATTCGACCGAGGATCGCTTCGCGCTGCACCGCTTCAAAGCGGACGAGAGCTACCTGATCGGCCAGGGCAAGGGGCCGATCGAGGCCTACCTGGACATCGACGCCATCATCGCCGTCGCCAAGCGGACCGGCGCCGACGCCATCCACCCCGGCTACGGCTTCCTCTCCGAAAACCCGGCCTTCGCAGACGCCTGCCATGATGCCGGCATCACCTTCGTCGGCCCTTCGTCCGACACCATGCGCCTGCTCGGCAACAAGGTCGCGGCGCGCAACCTCGCCGTCTCCGCCGGCGTGCCGGTCATGCCCGCCACCGGCGCCCTGCCCGACGATGCCGGGGAGGCCGCCCGGCTGGCCGAGGCCGTCGGCTACCCCCTCATGCTCAAGGCCAGCTGGGGCGGCGGCGGCCGCGGCATGCGCATCGTGGAGACCGCCAGGGACCTGCCCGACGCCCTGTTCGCCGCCCGGCGCGAGGCCCAGGCCGCCTTCGGCAACGGCGAGGTCTACCTGGAAAAGCTCGTCCGCCGCGCCCGCCACGTGGAGGTGCAGGTGCTGGGCGACGCCCACGGCACCCTCGTCCACCTGTTCGAGCGCGACTGCACCGTCCAGCGCCGCAACCAGAAGGTCGTCGAGCGCGCCCCGGCCGTCTACCTCACCGCGGACGAGCGCGCCGCCTTGTGCGACGCGGCGCTGAAGCTCGCGCACGCCGCCGGCTACCGCAACGCCGGCACGGTGGAGTTCCTGATGGACGCCGACACCGGCGCCTTCTACTTCATCGAGGTCAACCCCCGCATCCAGGTCGAGCACACCATCACCGAGGTCGCCACCGGCATCGACCTCGTCAAGGCGCAGATCCGCATCGCGGCCGGCGCCGCCATCGGCACCGAGGAGAGCGGCGTTCCCGCCCAGCCCGACATCCGCATCACCGGCCACGCCATCCAGTGCCGTCTGACCACCGAGGACCCGGACAACAGCTTCATCCCCGACTACGGCCGCATCACCGCCTACCGCGGCGCCAACGGCTTCGGCATCCGCCTGGACGGCGGCACCGCCTTTTCCGGCGCGCTGATCACCCGCCACTACGACAGCCTGCTGGAAAAGGTGATCGCCTGGGCGCCGACGCCGGACGAGGCGATAGCCCGCATGGACCGGGCGCTGCGCGAGTTCCGCATCCGCGGCGTCGCCACCAACCTCGCCTTCCTGGAGGCGCTGATCGCGCACCCGCAGTTCCGCGCCGGCACCTACACCACGCGCTTCATCGACACCACGCCCGCGCTGTTCCAGCACCCGCCACGCCGCGACCGCGCCACGAAGCTGCTGAGCTTCATCGCCGAGGTGATGGTCAACGGCAACCCGGAACTGAAAGGGAAAGCCGTTCCCCGCCCGGCCGAGCCGAAGGCCCCGGTCGTCACCCTCGACCCGCCGCCGCCGGGGCTGAAGCAGCGCTTGGCGCTGGACGGCGCCGAGGCGGTGGCCACATGGATGCGCCAGCAAGCCCGCGTGCTGGTCACCGACACCACCATGCGCGACGCCCACCAGTCGCTGCTGGCCACCCGCGTGCGCACGCACGACCTCACCGCCGTGGCGCCGGCCTACGCGCGCCTGCTGCCGCAGCTGTTCTCGGTGGAGTGCTGGGGCGGCGCCACCTTCGACGTCGCCATGCGCTTTCTGAAGGAGGACCCGTGGGAGCGGCTGGAGCGGCTGCGCGCCGCCATGCCGAACCTGCTGCTGCAGATGCTGCTGCGCGCCTCCAACGCCGTGGGCTACGCCAACTACCCCGACAACGTGGTGCGCCACTTCGTGGAGCAGGCGGCGGCCGGCGGGGTGGACGTGTTCCGCGTCTTCGACAGCCTGAATGCGGTCGACAACATGCGCGTCGCCATCGACGCGGTGCGCGGCACCGGCGCCCTCTGCGAGGCGGCGATCTGTTACACCGGCGACCTGCTCGACCCGCGCCGGCCGAAGTACGGGCTGTCGTACTACGTTGGCCTCGCCAGGGAGCTGGAGGCGGCCGGCGCGCACATCCTGGGCATCAAGGACATGGCCGGGCTGTGCAAGCCGGCCGCCGCGGCGCTGCTGGTGCGCACGCTGCGCGAGGAGGTGGGGCTGCCCGTCCACTTCCACACGCACGACACCTCGGGTGCCTCGGCGGCCAGCGTGCTGGCGGCGGTGGAGGCCGGGGTGGACGCGGTGGACGCCGCCATGGACAGCCTGTCGGGGCTGACCTCGCAGCCGCCCTTGGGCTCCCTCGTCGCGGCGCTCAAGCACACGGCGCGCGACACCGGCCTGGACGACGCCGCCATCACCCGGCTGTCGCACTATTGGGAGCAGGTCCGCCGCGGCTACGCGCCGTTCGAGAGCGACATCCGCGCCGGCTCGTCGGAGGTCTACGTGCACGAGATGCCCGGCGGCCAGTACACGAACCTGCGCGAGCAGGCGCGGTCGCTCGGCCTGGAGGAGCACTGGGAGGAGGTGGTGCGTGCCTACGCCGCGGTGAACCGGCTGTTCGGCGACATCGTGAAGGTCACCCCCACCTCCAAGGTGGTCGGCGACATGGCGCTGATGATGGTGACCAGCGGCCTGACCGAGGCCGACGTGCTCGACCCGGCGAAGGAGATCGCCTTCCCGGACTCGGTGGTGCAGCTCATGCGCGGCGAGCTGGGCCAGCCGCCCGGCGGCTTCCCCGAGCCGTTGCAGCGCAAGGTTCTGAAGGGCGGGACGCCGCTGCCCGGCCGGCCCGGCGCGCTGATGCCGCCGGCCGAGCTGGAGGCGGAGCGCGCCGAGGCGGCGCGCAAGGCCGGGCACCCGGTGGACGACCGCCAGCTCGCCTCGTACCTGATGTACCCGAAGGTGTTCACCGACTTCGCCCAGCACCGCAAGGCGTACGGCGACGTCGGCGTGCTGCCCACGCCGCTGTTCTTCCACGGGCTGGTGCAGGGCGAGGAGGTGTCGCTGCACCTGGAGCCGGGCAAGACGCTGATCGTGCGCTATCTGGCGACCGGCGAGCCGGACGAGAGCGGCCGGCGCGCGGTGTTCTTCGAGCTGAACGGCCAGCC
>NZ_DASPMG010000426.1:0-3468 GCF_035627195.1 Azospirillum sp. | reverse complement strand
GCGGCACCGGGGCGGCGGGCGGGCGGATCTCCGGCTCGGTCGCCAGCAGGTCGAACAGCCGCTCGGTGGCGCCCGACGCGCGCTGGAGGTCGCCGATCACCTCGCTGATGGCGCCGACGGAGCCGGCCACGACCACCGCGTAGATGACGAAGGCCGACAGCTCGCCCGGCGTCAGCCGGCCGGCCAGCACATCGTGCCCGCCGATCCACAGGATGGTGCCGACGGCGCCGAAGACCAGGACGATGACGATCACCGTCATGATGGCGCGCACCTGCACGCGGCGGATGGCGACGCCGAACGCCTCCTCCACCCGCTCGCCGAAGCGTTCACGCTCGATGGGCTCGTGGGTATAGGCCTGCACGGTGCGGATGCCGCCCAGCGTCTCGTCGACGAAGGCGCCGACGTCCGCCACCTTGTCCTGGCTGGCGCGCGACAGCGCCCGCACGCGCCGGCCGAACAGGATGATGGGGAAGACGACCAGCGGCACCACCAGGAACACCAGCGCCGTCAGCTTGGCCGAGGTCACCAGCAGCATCGCCGTGCCGCCGATGAACATCAGCGTGTTGCGCAAGGCGATGGAGGCCGAGGAGCCGACGACCACCTGCAAGAGCGTGGTGTCGGTGGTCAGCCGCGACATGATCTCGCCGGTCCGCGTCGTCTCGTAGAAGCCGGGGGAGAGCTTCAGGACATGGTCGTAGACGGCGCGCCGCAGGTCCGCCACCACCCGCTCCCCCACCCAGGAGACGAGGTAGAACCGCCCGTACGTCGCCCCGGCCATCAGCACGATGACGCCCAGCAGCACCAGCAGCGCCCGGTCCAGCAGCGCGGCGTTGCCCGCGGCGAAGCCGTGGTCGACCAGGACGCGCAGCCCCTGCCCCAGGCCCAGCACGGTGCCGGCCGCCACGGTCAGCGCCAGCATCGCGCCGGCGATGCGCCAGCGGTAGGGCAGCAGGAAGGGGATCAGGCGGCGCAGCGGCTTCAGGTCGCGCTTGCGCGCGGCCTCCGGCTGCGAGACGGATTCGGCGGAGGAGGGTTCGCGGAAGGCCATGCGGGGCAAGCATCGGGGGCTGTGGAAACCCCGCCCATATGGCACCCTTGCCCCGCTCAAGCAAGGCAAGCCGCACCGAAGGCTCACCGGACGCGCACCAAACGTGTGGAATGCGCACGGAAGCGGTTGCGCGGCGGCCCCTCCTTTGCTATGAACCGCGCTCGATTTTCACGGGATTTTTTCGCCATGAAGACTGACATCCATCCGGACTACCACGAGATCAACGTCGTCATGACCGACGGCAGCTCGTTCAAGACCCGGAGCACCTGGGGCAAGCCGGGCGACACGATGCGCCTCGACATCGACCCCAAGTCGCACCCGGCGTGGACGGGCGTTCAGAAGCTGCTCGACACGGGCGGCCAGATCGCCAAGTTCAACAAGCGCTTCGCCAGCTTCGGCCTGAAGAAGTAAGGCCGTCGTTCTGCCGCGCGAAAAAGGGCGCCCGGCCAACCGGGCGCCCTTTTCGTGTTCCTGCGTCTGGAATTCAGCTCGCCAACGCCACGGACCGGCGCACCTGCTCGTCCAGGCGGGCGACGCGCATGTACAGGCGGTGGCTGCGCTCCAAGAGGCTGCGCAGGCCGGCCGGCAGGTCCTCGTTCTCGGGGCCGGCGGGGTCGGTGCAGATGTCGCCGCCGGACAGCGCGTAATCCTCCGACGCGGCCTGGGCTGGCGTGATTTCGCCGGCGTGCACGGCCTTCTGCGCCAGCAGCCACGCCATCACCTGCGTCAGGCGGCTGGTGACCCGCATGGATTCGTAGCTGACCTGCAGCCGCACGTGCGGCGGCAGTTTCCGCTGGTCGATGGATTCATGGTAGGCGATGTAATTGCGCGCCTCGATCAGCAGCGCCATCGTCTCGTCGTACGGACCGTTGAAAAAGGTGGGATTTCCGATCACGGCCGTGCCCCTCCCGCGGCCGCGAGGCCCGTTTCCGAGCGTGGCCGCAACTGATTAACAAAGCATGACCCCCTCTTGACGGCCAAAAGGGAATGATTATGTCGTAGGGCGCTGGCGGGCGCCCATCCGGGGCCCTCCGGTTTTGCGTAAGCGGGGACCGATGCATCGCGTGGTCCCCGACGGGAATATCGCTCGTATGGAGGATATGACATGCGTACCTACGACCTTTCGCCCCTGTTCCGTTCGACCGTCGGCTTCGACCGTCTGACGCGCCTCCTTGAGGCTGCGACCAACGGCGAGGAGGCGGCGTCCTACCCGCCCTACAACATCGAGAAGCTGGGCGAAGACGCCTACCGGATCACCATGGCCGTCGCCGGCTTCGGTCCGGAGGATCTCGAGATCACCGCTCAGCAGAACTCGCTGGTGGTCATGGGCAAAGCTAAGAAGGAGCAGGAAGCGGGCCAATTCCTCTACCGGGGTATCGCCGGGCGCGCTTTCGAGCGCCGCTTCCAGCTTGCGGATTTCATCAAGGTGAGTGGTGCCAGCCTGCTGAATGGTCTGCTCCACATCGACCTCGTCCGTGAGATCCCGGAGACGATGAAGCCGCGCACCATCAAGATCGAGGCCGCCTCCAACGGTCCGGCCCTGACCCAGCAGGCGGCGTAACCCTGCCGCATCGCTCCCTTCCCCGCCCCGGCGGGGAAGGGAGTTTCACACCATTTCCTCGACCGCCATTATCCGTTCGGCCGGCAGGCGCACGGTCACCGTGGTCCCCTCGCCGGGGGCGGACTCGATCACCAGTTCCCCGCCGTGCAACTCGACCAGGCGCTTGGTCAGCGGCAGGCCGAGGCCGGTGCCCTCGTAGCGGCGGGTCATCGACTGGTCGACCTGGCTGAACGGCGCCAGCGCCACCGGGATGTCCTCCGCCGCCATGCCGACGCCGGTGTCGCGCACGCACAGGTCCACGCCGCCCTCCGGGCCGCGCCGCCCGGCTAGCGTCACGGTGCCGCCCGTCTCGGTGAACTTGATGCCGTTCGACAGCAGGTTCAGCAGGATCTGCCGCAGCCGCAGCTCGTCGGCGCGCAGCGGCGGCAGGTCCTTCTCCAACTCGATGGCAAGGCCCACACCGCGCTGCCCCGCCTGCATGGCGACGAGGTTCAGCGCCTGCCCCGCCAAGTCGGTTAGGTCAACCGGCTGCTCGGCCAGTCCCAGCGCCCCGGCTTCGATCTTCGAGATGTCCAGGATGTCGTCGATGATCGCCAGCAGATGCTCGCCCGAGCGGCGGATGGAGCCCGCGTACTCCGTGTAGCGGTCGATGGCGTCCATGCCCAGCAGCCGCATCTCGATGACCTGGGCGAAGCCGATGACCGCGTTCAGCGGTGTGCGCAGCTCGTGGCTCATGGTGGCGAGGAAGGCCGACTTGGCGCGGTCGGCGGCCTCCGCCGCCTCCTTGGCCTGGATCAGCTCCCGCTCGACGCGCTTGCGCTCGGTGACGTCGCGGATGATGCCGGCGAACAGCCGGCGG
>NZ_DASPMG010000425.1:0-10003 GCF_035627195.1 Azospirillum sp. | reverse complement strand
ACAACCACGGCAAATCGGCCTGTGAAGCGCAGCCTCGCCACAGCATCGGGGAAAGCCGTTGCTCTGAAGAGACTGGCCAGCAGGCCTGTCATCCATTGACTCATACAGTGCACGGCGGATCGAAACCGAACCGAGACTGCGCAGTACAGGAGTTATGTTTAGATTCGAGCCCACGGCGGCGAAAGACACTCGCCGGGGGAGCGGGCTTATAGGGGATGCGCCAACCCCGTGTCCAGGCCTTTTTCAAGGCGCGCGGCCCGCAGTTCCGGGCGCGGCGCACGGGGCGCCCCCGCCGACACCTGCTCCGCCCGCCAGCGTGGTCACCGAGAGGCGCTGTCACACGAACAGCCGCAGCCTCGTGGTTATAGCAGGTCCGCCTCGGATGTCGTTGCTCTCGTATGCCCGCCCCCAGATCCCGCGCGCGATCATCCTGCATGCGATCTGGCTCTATCTGGGGTAGCCCGCCCCCCTGAAACTCCTCCGCCCGGCTCTGCCCCGCTTCGACGAGGGCGCTGTTTCCGGCACGCCTCTGGATGTTCGCCCTCCGCCTGAGTTTGGAGGTGCGGAAAAACGCACCTCAGGGGCGGCTTGGCCTCCGGGAAGGCTCAGAATTGACGGTTCCAGCACCCGTTTTGGTCGCAACCGGTGGGCGCGGCGTGGGGACCAGCGCATCTGTTGATTGGCGCCCAGGCGCCGGTGCGGCAGGCGCTGGACCGTGCTCTTGGTCGTCGCCGTGGAGATGAGCTTGCCCCGGCGTCGGGCGGCGGCGTAGTCGATGATCAGGTGGGCCTGCCGGTCGTCGGGGGCGGCGCCACTTGGTCCGACGGGATGAGCGCCGCCCGTTTGAGCCGGACTCCAACCCGGAGCGTGCGTCGACGGATCGTTTCCACCTCCGGGGCGGTGTCCAACGGCAGCAACTCGGCCAGCAGCGCCCGTGCCGGCCAGAATGCGTTCGTACTCCGGGGTGCAGCGGTCGGGCATGATCTCGGCGATCGGCGTCAGGCTGCGTCGGCAGGCCACGCCGCAGCGGCAGGGGTCAAAGCGGGGCGTGCGCACCTCCACCACGCCGAACAGTGACACCAGCCGGCGCGGGCGGTGGTCCTTGAGCGGGCGCGCAGTTCCACAATGGGTGCACCGGCGACAGCCGCGACAGTGCGCGTCGACCTGGACCATGACGAGTGCACGCTGCAGGCCGGCCAAGGTCGCCTTGCCCTCGGCCAAGCTCAGCCCGAGCGTCGCCGCCTGACCGGCCCCGGTGCGCTCACCCTCAAAGATCATGTGCTGCTTGACGGCGCTGTCCTCGCCCGTCACCTCCACCATGACCCGCCACTTCATTGCGCCCCCGGTTCACTGCCTTCCCAGCGCCCTTTACCATCTTCCCTCCAGGTTTAAGACGGTTTCCTGCAGGTGAACCTCGGCCGGGAGCCGCAGAAGCGTGGCGTGGCGCCGGACGAGGCCGACGGCTTGCCGCGCCGTATTCGAGGCAGAGCGGCCTAGGGACGCCAGGGCACAAGCCTGGGCGCCGGGTCCAGGATGCTGTCCATCTGCGCCCGGTCGCCAAATGTGCAGTCCGGATCGATGTCCAAGTACCGCTTGTGCTTGGCGACCCGATCCTCCGGGCGTGCCCAGCCGTAGTGACGGATGCGCAGGTCGGCCCCCGCGCCGGACAGTTCCCCCAGGTTGGATGGGAAGCGCCCGCAATGAAGCCGGTTGGACGACCATGAATACTGGAAATCGGGCGTGTAGCGCGTCAGCATCGGGAAATAACGCGTGTGCGCTGTCCACTGCGCGTCGTCGCGGTAATGCGTCGCCGACCACATGTCGAACAGCGGGAAGCCGTACACGTGGACATCGCGCCGGAACAGAAGCGCACGGAAATCGCGCACGGCGCGATCCTCGAAGATTTCGTCGGCGTCGAGATTGAGGATCCAGTCTGGCTCGTGCGTCAGGGTCAGGTCCCACTGCCTGCGCCGGATCGCGCTCTCGTCACGCTGAAAGCTGACATCATCGGACCGGTGAATGTGGTGCGGGATATCGGCCAGGCACTCGTGCACCACATCCACGGTGCCGTCCGTGCTGCCGTCGTCGACGATCACGGCCTCGTCGATGAACCGCCTGTGCAGCAGCAGCGCATCGCGCAGGTAGCGGTCCGCTTCGTTGCGGACGAGCATGGACAGCGTCAGCTTCGGCTGTTCGTCGTAGCCGGCCTCGACCCGCTTCCAGAACCGCGGGACGCGATGCACGTCGTCGTCGCGGTAGAGGTGAAGCGGCGGGAAGCGGGTGTCGGCCCACAGCTCCAGGCCGAGCACGGCGGCGCGCACGCAGAACCAGCGGTCCTCGCCCCACAAGGACAGATTGTGGATGGGCTGGAACGAGACGCCCCGGCGCAACGCGGCGGCCGACACCAGCGTGCAGGCACCCAGGCCGCCGACGCGGTGCGCCCCGCCGTCGCGCATGCGGTTGAGGAAGACGCGCGTGCGCGTCCGCTGCGCCGCCTCGTCGAGGGCCTCGTCCGGATGCCGCTCGTAGAGCGTGTAGTCGTCGGTCAGCCACGCGTTCGGAAGACAGGGCGTGCTCGGCTGCCACGCCGTCCAGAAGACCTCGGCGACGATGTCCTTTTCGAGCGACGCCAGATGGCGAAGCGTCTTCGGGTGCAGGACGAGGTCGGCGTCGATCAGGAAGATGCCGTCGTAGCCGTGGTCGAGCGCGTGCTTCAGAAACATGTTCTTGGCGTTCGCCACGCCGAGGATCAGCTCCGAGCGCCAGAAGTGCGTCCGCTCGTCGCAGACGTAGGTGCCCAGCGGCTTGTTCCGCTTCAGCACGGTGGCCGGCCGGCTGGCGCAGAAGCGCAGCAGCAGATCGGACGATTCGCGGTCGTCGTTGTCGTCCAGGAAGATATAGCCGACGTCGAATCCGCCGGTGTCCAGCGTTTCCAGGCTGCGCAGATGCTCGGCGAGGATCTGCGGGGGCTTGCGGACCGGGGAGGCGATCAGGATGCGCTTCAACGGGATGACCCCAAGAGAATGTCGGCGATGCGGTGCGCGGCCCGCCCGTCTCCGAACAGCGGGCGGCGGACCGCCATTCTGCGATACAAGCCGGGATCCGTCATCAACCGGTCGGCGGCGCCGGCGATGGCGTCGACCTCGGTGCCGACCAGCAGCGCCGCCTCCGCCTCCACGGCCTGCGGCCGTTCCGTCGTCGTGCGGGCGATGAGCAGCGGCTTGCCAAGGTGCGGGCATTCCTCCTGCAAACCGCCGGAATCGGTGATGACCAGCCGGCACGCCGCCAGTTCCCGGATGAACGCATCGTAGGCGAGCGGCGGGCTCAACTCGACGTTCGCGCGTCCTGCGAGGCTGGCGCGCACGTGCGCGCCGACGTTCGGGTTGGGATGGACCGGTACGAGGAAGCGGAAGCCGGGGTGTCCGGCGGCCAGGGTGGCGACCGCCCGACAGATGTTCCGCAGGCCCTCGTCGTGGTTTTCCCGCCGGTGGGTGGTGACGATCACCGTCGGGTCGGAGCGAAGGGCGACGCCCGTCGCGGCCATCTGCCGTTCCAGCGCGTCGATGACCGTGTTGCCGACCACGTGCAGCCCGGCCGGATCGACGGCCTCGGCCCGCAGCAGGCCGGCTTCGCGCTCCGTGGGACAGAAGTGCCAGCGAGCCACGCGCGCGATCAGCTGCCGGTGGATCTCTTCTGGCCAGGGATGGGCCGCGTCGTAGGTCCGCAACCCCGCCTCGACGTGGGCGAAGGCGATTCGGCCGTAGAACGCCGCCATGCCGGCCGTCAGCGCCGTCGTCGTGTCACCCTGGGCGACGACGATGTCGGGCTTCACCTCGCGCAGCGTGGCCGACAGCGCGGCCAAGGCGGCAGCGCAGAAATCCTCCGGGCGCTGGTCCGGCCGCATGAGGCCGAGCTGGACGGCCGGCGGTCCGGTCAGCGACGCTTCGGCCTGCCTTCCCAGTTCCAGGTGCTGCCCGGTGGCGACCGTCACCACCCGTGCGCGGCCGGCCAGCGCCGCGACCACGGGTGCAAGCTTGATGATTTCCGGCCGTGTCCCGTAGACGACGGCGACGGTCGTATCCGGCATGTTCGAGCGCCCGGGCGGAAAGCCCCCTCCCCGCGCGGGAAGGGGGCTCATGGTCGTCAGGAGCCGCTGCCCAGGACCAGGATGTCGGTGTGGCTCAGCGTGCGGACGTTGAGGGTAGCGATGGTGACCGCCGCCCCGCTTCCGCTGCCGTCGGCGTCGAAGGACAGCACGCCGGTGCGCGTGTTGAACACGAACGCCGCCCCGGCCGTCGTCGGGTTGTCCAGCGCGAAGTGGCTGGCCGACAGCGGCCCCGCCGGGATCGACCCGAAGTTCGGCCCGACCACGGCGATCTTGTCCACACCGGCCTCGAAGTCGGCGATCACGTCGCCGCCCTCCAGCGGGCTGCCGATGCGGAACACGTCCGCCCCCAGCCCGCCGGTCAGCGTGTCGGCTCCCAGGTTGCCGGCCAGCAGGTCGTTGCCCTGGCCGCCGAACAGCACGTCGTTGTCCTGCCCGCCGAACAGCGTGTCCGCCCCCAGGTTGCCGTACAGCACGTCGGCCGCCCGGTTGCCGTACAGCACGTCGCCGTCCTGGCCGCCGAACACGGTGTCGGCATCCTGCCCACCGAACAGCGTGTCGAAGCCCTGGTTGCCGTAGACCACGTCGTCCTGCTGGTTGCCGTACAACACGTCGTTGCCGATGCCGCCGGTCACCGTGTCCAGGCCCTCGTCGCCCCACAGCATGTCGTTGCCGCCCTCGGAGCCCACGAAGTCGTTGCCGCCGCCGCCGCGCAGCGTGTCGTCGTCGGCCCCCAGCACGATGAACTGGTTGCCGCTGTCGCCGACCACCACCTGGCTGCCCTCGCCGCCGGTCACCGACACGTCACCGACGATGGCCGCGAACTCCACGTTCTGCAGCTGGATGATGGTGCCCTTGGGCAGGCTGCGCACGTCGATCACCACCGCCTGCTGCTGGCCGGGATTGCCGCCCGTCGCGGGGGTGCTCGATGTGCCGGTGATGACGATGGGCTGGGTGGGGGGAGCGGCCGGGTCGGCCACCACCGGCACGATGGTGCGCACCGTCAGGTTGGCGTTCGCCGGCATCTCGTTCAGGAACACCTGCCCGACGTCGGTCATCTTGTTCTTGTCGTCGGGCTGGTTCTGGGTGCGGTTCTGGATGGCCTGGATGAGGCCGGTGAGGCCGCTCCCGGTGGTCGTGCTGGTGGTCTCCACCTGCATGCCGACGCCAACCGGCAGGTGGGCCTCCAGCAGCGCCTGTCCGCTGGAATCCCTGGCCAGCGGAATGTCGGCAAGGGGGGTCGAGGCGACCTGCTCGGTGCGGGTGGTCGTGACGATGGGGATGACCAGCGTCTGCGTCGTCGTGCCGTCGCCGTTGGTCTGCGTGGTCTGCTGCACGGTGACGCCGTCCACCGTCTGCGTTGTCGTCGGCGTTGCGGGCGGGGGGTCTTCCGGGGGCGGGAAATCATCGTTGCGGATGGTGCCCGTGGCGGTGCCCGTGCTGATGACGGTGCCGGCGCTGGCGTTCGACAGCACCACCGAGAACGCCTCGTTGCCCTCCACCGTGGCGTCGCCGGCCACGTTCAGGGTCAGCAGTGCCGAGGTCTCTCCCGCCGCGAAGGTGATGGTACCGCTGGGCGCCGAACCGCCGACGAAGTCGCTGCCGCTGACCGCCGCGCCGGTGACGGCATACTGAACCGTGCTCTGGCCTGCGGTGTCGCCGGCGCGTGTGACGGTGAAGGTGAAGGCGGTGGTGCCGCTGTGGCCTTCCCATTTGTCGGCGTCGGTGGCGGCGATGCTCAGCGAGGCGTCGTCGTTGAAGATGGTGCCGGCCGCCGTGGCGGTGGCGATGGTGGCGCCGGTGCCGGCGTTGGACAGCACCACGGAGAACGTTTCGTCCGTCTCCACCGTGGTGTCGCCGGCCACGTTCAGCGTCAGCAGAGCCGAGGTCGCTCCGGCGGCGAAGGTAATGGTGCCGCTGGGCACCGAACCGCCGACGAAGTCGCTGCCGTCGAGCCCGGCGCCGGTGACGGCGTATTGCACCGTGCTCTGGCCCGCAGTGTCGCCGGTGCGCGTGACGGTGAAGGTGAAGGCGATCGTGCCGCTGTTGTCTTCCAATTTGTCGGCATCGATGGCGGCGATGCTCAGCGAGGCGTCGTCGTTGATGATGGTGCCGGTTGCCGTGGCGGTGGTGATCGCCGCACCCGACGCGTTGGACAGCACCAGCGAGAAGGCCTCGTTGCTCTCCACGACCGTGTCGCCGGCCACGTTCAGCGTCAGCAGCGCCGTTGTCTGCCCAGTGCCGAAGGTGATGGTGCCGCTGGGCACCGAACCGCCGACGAAGTCGCTGCCGTCGAGCCCGGCGCCGGTGGCGGTGTACTGCACCGTGCTCTGGCCGGCGGTGCCACCGGTGCGCGTCACCGTGAAGGTGTAGGCGGTGGTGCCGCTGTCGCCCTCCGCCTTGTTGGCGTCGGTGGCGGTGATCGCCAGGGTGACGTCGTCGTCCCGAATGGTGCCGGCCGCCGTGGCGGTGGCGATGGTGGCGCCGGTGCTGGGGTTGGACAGCACCACGGAGAACGCCTCGTCACCCTCCGCCGTGGTGTCGCCGGCCACGTTCAGCGTCAGCAGCGCGGAGGTCGCTCCGGCGGCGAAGGTGATGGTGCCGGACGGCACCGAACCGCCGACGAAGTCACTGCCGCTGACCGCCGCGCCGGTGACGGCGTACTGCACCGTGCTCTGGCCCGCGGTGGCGCCGGTGCGCGTCACCGTGAAGGTGTAGGCGGTCGTGCCGCTGTTGCCTTCCGCCTTGTCGGCGTCGGTGGCGGCGATGCTCAGCGAGGCGTCGTCGTTGCGGATGGTGCCGGCCGCCGTGGCGGTGGTGATCGCCGCACCCGATGCGTTGGACAGCACCACGGAGAACGCCTCGTCGGTCTCCACCGTGATATCGCCGGCCACGTTCAGGGTCAGCAGCGCCGAGGTCGCTCCGGCGGCGAAGGTGATGGTGCCGGACGGCACCGAGCCGCCGACGAAGTCGCTGCCGCTGACCGCCGCGCCGGTGACGGCGTATTGCACCGTGCTCTGGCCCGCGGTGGCGCCGTCGCGCGTCACCGTGAAGGTGTAGGCGGTCGTGCCGCCGTGTCCTTCCGCCTTGTTGGCGTCGGTCGCCGTGATGCTCAGCGAGGCGTCGTCGTTGATGATGCTGCCGGCCGCCGTCGCCGTGCTGATCGTCATGCCGGCGCTGGGGTTCGACAGCACCACCGTAAGGGCTTCGTCGGCTTCCGCCGTGGTGTCGCCGGCCACGTACAGCGTCAGCAGTGCCGAGGTTTCTCCGGCGGCCAGGGTGATGGTCCCCGACGGCAGCGTGCCGCCGACGAAGTCAGTGGCGTCAATGCCCGCGCCGGTGACCGCGTATTGCACCGTGGTCTGGCCCGCCGTGTCACCCTCGCGGGTCACGGCGAAGACGAAGGCGCTGCTCCCGCTGTTGCCTTCCGTCTTGCTGGCATCGACCGCGGTAACGGACAGGCCGGAAGCGATGCTCGTCATCACCGACCCGACCGTGGCCGAGGTGCTCAAACTGAGCCCGGTCGTGGTCGGCTTAAGGCTGATGGGAAACACGCCGGACGCATCGCTGCCGGTGCCGGTCACCTCGAACGACAGCGTCTGAGCCTGGACGCCCATGGAATAGATGCCGGTGTACGTCGCATTCTGGAGGTTGTTGTACGTCCATCCGGTGGGCAGCACCGGGGTGAAACTCAACGTCGAGCCGACCATTATGAACATCGAAGTGATGTCGACGGTGAACTCCACCGTTTGCGGCACTCCGGGCGTCAAGGTGACGGACTGGTTGACCGGCGTGAGCTTGATCGGGTAGGTGCTGCCGGCCATCTCGGCGATCGTCACCGTGGCGACCTTATCGATCACCGTGGTGGCGTTGGTGCTGCCGTTATCGGTGATCGAACGCAGGACGATCGACCGGGTATCGGCCTCGCCGGGCATTCCGGGCGTCGTATTCGTGGTCTTGTAGCCGATCCCGTCGACCAGAGTGCCCATGGCGGCATTGGAGAGCGCCATGCCGCTCAGCGTCACGGTGGCCACGTTGCCGGCGACCGTTACGCTGTAATTCCCGGCGGTGAGGCTGCCCGAACCGGCCACGAGCGGCACGTCGGTTCCACCGATGGTGAGGAACTCGGAGCCACCGCTGAGATTGTGGACGGTGAGCACCATGCCGCTGAAGGTCTGCCCCGCATCGACGGTGGACGCGGTAACCGCGTCGAACAGGTCTTGAAGGGTGGCACCCAGTGCGCGGGTGGTGGCGGAATCCTTGACCGTGAGCGACAGTGTCGGCGCCGTCGAATCGGGGGGAGTCAACACACCGGCATAGGTGGCGCGGGCGGCCGGCGAGAACACAACCTCCGTCGCCACTGGACCGACGCGCACGGGCAGGTCCCAGTCGCCGCCCAGCGCGGCGGCGCCGGTGCGCGTCGCGCTGGCGGCCACGGCGGCGCCGGTCGCAGCGGCGAAGTCCTCGACGAACGCCACGCCCTCGTCGCCGCGCGCCACATCGCAGCCGTACAGCAGGATGTCGGCGTCCGGCGCCAGGGCGGCGCCGATCACGGCGAGCGCCGCGCGGTAGCGGCCCATGGCGGCGGCGTCGAGCACGGCCGTTCCCAGAACGAGGCGCCCCGGCGCGCCGTGACTGACGATGTGCAGCGACTCGATCCGCGTCCTGCCGGCCAGGACCTGCGCCATCTGCCGGATCCCGTCGCGGGCGGCATCCAGCACCACGACCTCGGCCGATTCCGGCACGCCGGCCACCAGGGTCTGCAGGTCGTCGACCCCGGCGTCGATGAATACCAGCGTCCGGGGGAGGAAGGCGCTGTTGGCAGAATACGGATCAAGAGTCATTGTGTTCGCCTATGAATTAAGACAAGTCATCCCGATCCGGCGCTTGTAGGTTAGGCGGAGGGCTCCGCTTTGCTCCTGACAAGCCCAGAGTTTCGGCTGGAGTCTGCAGATTTTGTAGATCGCGAGTTGTGCGTTTCCCTCCGCGACAGCCCGCCGAAAGTCTAGAGAGGCGGATTTGTTCAGGGGGATTCGACGTTCGGAAGACCTGATTACCTCATGTGCATACGCTAGTGTGCGCGTACGTTAGCGCAGGGTGATCCGGTCATACAACGTTTGATTTGCGACGAATTGTTACGAAGTGCGCGAAGCAATGGAATGCCCTGCGGCGACGACCTCTGGCGCCGTCCGCGTCATGCCGGCAGGACGTCCATCCGCGGCAGCGGATCGGGGCCGGCGTCTGCGCCCCGCATCGGCTTCACAGCCTCAAGTTCGGCGATCAGATCGCGGGCCACGTTGCGGCGGGTGCGCACGCGCTCCGCTGCGTCCTCGGCCGTCAGCCCGGCGATATCCTCCGCCGCGACGGTTACCGCGACGCGCACGAGCCGCCAGTCGCCGCGGTAGGAGGGCACGCCCTTGCGCGGGCCGCCCTGGGCGAAGCTCAGAAAGCTCGTCGGGAAATACGCCCGCACGTGGCCGGCGTCGCTCCACGCGGCGTCGCTGCCGCCGTGCGGTACGCGGACGGTCATACGGGCCCCCGGCCGGGCGATCCGGTGCAACTCCTGGAAGAGCGTCAGGGGCTGCGCGACGCACTGCAGGACATCGTCCAGCACGAACCGGTCGACGCTGCCGTCCTCGACGGGCAGCCGGTAATCGTCGGCGAAGCCGAGCGGGACCACGAAGTCGGCGGCCGGCTGCGGCGCCCGCTCGCGGTCCAGCCAGCCGCGCAGCACGCCGGTGCCGACGTCGATGGTAAGCGTGCGCTCCTCCTCCGCCGCGTCCGGTACGGGTCTGGTTTCGGCGGGCTGGGCGGCGAAGGGGCGGGGGGGCTCACCGGCGGCGTGGATGCGCCACATGGTCTGGTAGGCCGCCTCCAGGTGGCGGGTGAAGCCGGCGG
>NZ_DASPMG010000424.1:0-3161 GCF_035627195.1 Azospirillum sp. | reverse complement strand
CGCCCAGGCGCGCGACTGGTACCAGAAGGCCGCCGGCTACGGCACGACCTTCTACGGCCAGCTCGCCACCCGCCACATCAGCGGCGCCCGCTTCAAGCTGCCGGCCGAGCCCGGCGTGTCGGCCGCCGAGGCATCGGCGTTCGACCGCAAGGAAACGGTGCGTCTCGCCCGCTTTCTGAAGGAGATCGAGGGGCGCGACGACGAGAAGCTGGCCGCCTTCCTGCGCCGCGTCAGCCTGGACGCCAAGACGCCGGAGGAATACGTGCTGGCCGCCCGGCTGGCGAAGGAGGCGGGGCGCCCCGACCTCGCCATCGCCGCCGCCAAGGACGCGGCACAGAACGACGTCTATCTGGTGGAGGCCGGCTACCCGGTGATCCGCCCGCCGGCCTCGGCGCCGGAGCCGGCGCTGGTGCACTCCCTGATCCGGCAGGAGAGCACGTTCAACCCGAACATCGTGTCGTCGGCGGGGGCGCGGGGGCTGATGCAGCTGATGCCGGCGACGGCGCAGCTGGTGGCCAAGCAGCTGGGCATCAAGCAGCACAACCACGCCAAGCTGATCTCCGACCCGCAGTACAACATGCGCCTGGGGCAGGCCTACATGGCCGACCTGATCGAGCGGTTCAACGGCTCCTACGTGCTGGCCATCGCCTCGTACAACGCCGGGCCGGGCCGCGTGCGCGGCTGGATGGACACGTTCGGCGACCCGCGGACGGAGGCGGTGGACATCGTCGACTGGATCGAGCTGATCCCCATCTACGAGACGCGCAACTACGTCCAGCGCGTGATGGAGGCGATGCTCGTCTACCGCGCCCGCCTGGGCACGGGCGGGGAGATGGACCTGGAAAGGGAGTTGCGGCGATGACGGACCCCATCGGCGGCATCCGCGCCTGTGTCTTCGACGCCTATGGCACGCTGCTCGACGTCACCGCGGCGGCGCGCCACTGCCGCGCCGACCTGGGTGACTCGGCGGATGCGCTGGCCGCCGTGTGGCGGGCCAAGCAGCTCGAATACACCTGGGTGCGGACGCTGATGGGCGCCTACGCCGACTTCTGGCAGGTAACGGGGGAGGCGCTGGACTACGCGCTCGACCTGCACGGCCGGACCGATCCGGCCCTGCGCGCCAAGCTGATGGAGCTGTACTTCCGCCTGGACGCCTTCCCCGACGCCGGCCCGGCGCTGGAGGCTCTTCGGGGGCGCGGCCTGCGCACCGCCATCCTGTCGAACGGCAGCCCGCCCATGCTGGCGGGCGCCGTGGACAGCGCGAAGCTTCGCCCGCTGCTCGACCACGTGCTGTCGGTGGACCCGCTGCGCCTTTACAAGCCGCACCCGTCGGTCTACCAGCTGGCGTGCGACCGGCTGGACCTGAAGCCGGCGGAAATCCTGTTCGTGTCCTCCAACGGCTGGGACGCCGCCGGGGCCGGGGCCTTCGGCTTCAAGGTCGCGTGGCTGAACCGCGCCGGCAGCCCGCCCGACCGCCTGCCGGCCGAACCGACGATCACCATCACGGGGTTGGCGGACCTGCCGGCGTTGCTGGGCGCCTAGCAAAGCCCCTCTCCCTTGAGGGGAGAGGGGTTGGGGTGAGGGTGGTTACGGCCGGATGGTCGGATAAGAAGACTCGTTTTCCCGGCTGCCGCCGGTAACGACCCCTCATCCCAACCCTTCTCCCTCAAGGGGAGAAGGGCATTAAAACAATGGGCTACAGGCGGGTGCGCGCGAAGGGATTGCCCAGGCGGGAGCCGAAGGCGGCGAGGCGGGATTCGCGCCAGGACACGGCGTTGATGCCGCCCTGCGGCGACACCGTCACCGAGGTGACGCCCGGCTGGTTGCGCAGCCAGCCCCTCAGCTTCTCCTCCATGCGGCTGACGTCCTGGTCGCCGTTGGCGTCGATTTCGATGGATACGTTGAGGCACGTCTTCATGCTTCTCCTCCCGAATTGAAGCGTTGGCCTGAAAACAGGCGAGGCGCCGAAGCGCTCCCGAATCAAAAAAGGCGCCGGGACGCGACCGCCCCGGCGCCTTCGATCAGGCCAACGTCACGCCGTTCAGTGCACCGAAGCACCCCGGCCGCCGATGGCGAAGCCCAGCGGCGGGCGCTCCGGCGCCTTGAAGCCGTGGCTGCGGTCCTCCTCGACGCTGCGGCCATCCAGCGCCAGACGGCCGTCCACCACCGACAGGGTCAGGGTGGTCCGCTCCTCCGCCTCGCGGTCGAGCAGCAGTTCGGCGATCGGATCCTCGACGTAGTTCTGCACCGCCCGTTTCAGCGGACGCGCGCCGAACGCCGGATCCCAGCCGAGGTCGGCAAGGCGCCGCCGCGCGTCCTCGTCCGCCACCAGCGTCAGGCCGCGCTCGGCCAGCCGATCGTTGACGCGGGACAGCTGGATGTCGACGATCCGGGCCATCTGGTCGCGGCCCAGGCGGCGGAACAGCAGCACGTCGTCCAGCCGGTTCAGGAACTCCGGCCGGAAGGCCTTGCGCACCGCGTCCATCACCTCGACCCGCGCGCCCTCCATGTCGTCGTCATCGTGCACCGCGGACAGCGCCTCGGCCCCCAGGTTCGACGTCATGATCAGGATGGCGTGGCGGAAGTCCGCCGTGCGCCCCTGCCCGTCCGTCAGCCGCCCGTCGTCCAGCGCCTGGAGCAGCACGTTCAGCACGTCCGGGTGCGCCTTCTCGACCTCGTCGAGCAGGACGACCTGATAGGGCCGGCGCCGGATCTTCTCGGCCAGCGTGCCGCCGTCGTCGTAGCCGACGTAGCCCGGCGGCGAGCCGACCATGCGGCTGACCGCGTGCTTCTCCATGTACTCCGACATGTCCAGGCGCGTGACCGCCGTCTCGTCGTCGAACAGGAACTCGGCCAGCGCCTTCGCCAGCTCGGTCTTGCCGACGCCGGTCGGGCCCAGGAACAGGAAGGAGCCGGTCGGCCGGTTGGGATCCTTGAGGCCGGCGCGGGCGCGCCGCACCGCCTTGGACACCGCGCGCACCGCCTCCGCCTGCCCCACCACGCGGGCGGACAGACGGTCCTCCATGCCCTTCAGGCGCTCGCGCTCGCCCTCCAGCATGCGGTCGACCGGGATTCCGGTCCAGCGGGTGACGACGGCGGCGATGTCCTTGGAGGTTACCTCCTCGCGCTCCGTGCTGGCGCGGGACTCCGCCTCGGCCAGA
>NZ_DASPMG010000423.1:0-9479 GCF_035627195.1 Azospirillum sp. | reverse complement strand
CCTCCACCAGCCCCGGCGGCGCGTCGTGCGCGCCGTCGAAGCCCGGCGTGTCGACCAGCACAAGACCCTTCAGCGCGTCGCTGTCCGATGCGGCGGGGCGCAGCCCGCCCTCGCCCACCGGCAGGCCCGGCGGCAGGCGCGGGTCGGCCGGCCCGGGCGGCGCCGATCCGTGCGCCAGCAGCGTGAAGCCGCCCCCCTCCTCCCCGCCAGCGGCGGGCGCGCCGAGCAGCCGGTTGACGAAGGTGGATTTGCCGGAGCCGGCCGTGCCCAGCACGGCGACCACCGGCCACCACGGCACGCGCATCGCCAGCGACTCGTCGGAACGCAGGAAGCCCGGACGCTTCAGCGCGCGGTCGAGGGTGCGGGCGGCGGCGAGCAGGGGGAGCCGGTCGGGGCTTTCGGCGCCAAGGCGCGCCTCCAGGTCCTTCAGGCGGCGGCGCAGGGAGGGACGTGCGGACGAGGGACGTGCGGACATGGCACCCATGTACCATGGCAACCGGCGCCCGGCGCGGAAATTTGCCGTGGCCGCCGCGCGCGCCTATGATCGGCGGACTTCGCGGAGAGCACCCTTGACCCACGACCACCACGCGCACGCCGCCCACGATCACGGGCATGGACACGACCACGGCCATGGACACGACCATGGCCACGGCCACCACGGCCATTCCCACGCCCCGGCCGTCACCGCAGACAGCGAGCGGCGCCTGCTGCTGGTCATGCTGATGACCGGCGGCCTGATGGTGGCGGAGTTCGTGGGCGGGCTGGTGTCCGGCTCGCTGGCGCTGATGGCCGATGCCGGGCACATGCTGACCGATACGCTGGCGCTGGCGCTCGCCTGGCTGGCGTTCCGTCTCGGCCGGCGGGAGGCCGACGCGCGGCGCAGCTTCGGCTATCACCGGCTCCAGGTGCTGGCGGCCTTCGTCAACGGGCTGATGCTGTTCGCCATCGCCGGCTGGATCGTGGTGGAAGCGGCGCAGCGCCTGATCGAGCCGGAACCGGTGATGGGCACCACCATGCTGGCCATCGCCGTCCTGGGCCTGATCGGCAACGTCGTGGGCTTCCTGGTGCTGCACAGCGGCGACCGCGACAACCTCAACGTCCGCGGCGCGCTGCTGCACGTGGTGGGGGACCTGCTGGGCTCGGTGGGCGCCATCGCCGCGGCCGGCGTCATCCTGGCGACCGGGTGGACGCCGATCGATCCCATCCTGTCCGTGGTGGTGGCGGCGCTGATCCTCAAGGGCGCCTGGACGGTGGTGCGGCAGAGCACGCACATCCTGGTGGAGGGCACGCCGACCGGCATCGACACCGACGCCGTGCGCCGCGCCCTGCACGACGCGTCGCCCGAGGTGCGCGACATCCACCACGTGCACGTCTGGTCGCTGACGGCCGAGCGCACGCTGCTGACGCTGCACGCCGTGGTAACGCCGGGGGCCGACCACGACGCCGTGCTGACGGCGCTGCGGGCGGCCCTGCGCCAGCGGTTCGGCATCGATCACGCGACCGTGCAGATCGAAACCGGCGAGTGCCCGGACCGGGGTTGCTGAGCCCCGTCAGGTCGGCGCGCCGCCCGGCGCCGACTGCGGGTTCGGCGTGGCCGGCCGGTTCTTGTCCAGGCGGCGGATGATGATGTCGCCATCCGGCGTGAACTCGGGCGCGGCATAGGCGGGGAACTGGCTGATCCACCCCTCCAGCGCCTTCATCAGCAGTTCCAGGCCCTTCTTGGCCTGCTCGGCGGGGGTCACCGGCTGCGTGGCGGGCGGCAGGACGGGCGGCGGAGCCGCCTCGGCGGGCGGGTCGGCGGCCAGCGCCGCGCCGGAGAGCATGGGGCCTGAGAGCATGGGACCAGCCAGCATCAGGCCGGCGGCGATCAGTCGGGACAGGGTACGCATCGTCACCTCCTCGCTCACGCGCTGGAGACGGATCATCATACTACCATAACGGTATGGAGGCGGTGCGGCATTGCGTTCCTGATCGCGCCGAATCATCGGTCCGCGAGCAGACAGTTGCCGATCCGGAATGTGGACGGGCAACTGCTCAACCGAAAGCGGAAAAATCCCACAAAGAATAACCACTCTCCGGACACCTCCCGGATACCCGGCTCCAGTTGCCCCAAGATTGCCACACGAAGGATTTACCTTCCATTAACTTTGCCGATCCTCGTCCGGCATTTGCATCAACGCAGCAACAAAACCGCTAAGGGCCGCCCCGCCTGAAGCCCGGTTGCCAAAGTAAAGACCACCGCTTGGCGTTAACTTTCTTTTCCGGTGGCACACACAAGCCCGGCGATCGCACGACACTTTGCGAATCGAAGATTTCACTTGATCTTGGCCGTGCGCGACAGGCAAGATCAAGCCATTCCGCATCAAAGACTAATTAAGAGTTTAAACTAAGGGTGTCCGGGGGATGAGCGAGTCAACTGTGCGCAAGAGGGGCCGACGCGGATCACCGGAATCGTGGTCGGTCGATACCCATGTCGGCCAGCGCGTGCGGATGCGCCGCACTCTTCTGGGCATGAGCCAGGAAAAACTGGGCGAGGCCATCGGCCTCACGTTCCAGCAGGTGCAGAAATACGAGCGCGGCTCGAACCGGATCTCTGCCGGAACTCTGTTCCGCCTCGGCCAGGTGCTGGACGTCCCGGTCAGCTTCTTCTTCGATTCCTATGAGGATCCGCAGGGCAAGTTCCGCTCCCGGCCGGTCGCCGATGGCGGATCGGAAGACAGCAGCGTGATCAGCCGGCGCGAGGCGCGGCTGCTGCGGCTGTGGCGCGCGGCGCCGCCGGCGGTGGCGGACGAGATGCTGGCGCTGCTGTCCGCCCTCTCGCCCCACCTGCGGGAGGCGCGCGAGGCCGAGGATCTGATCGCCATCCTGCCGCAGGACACGCGCTCCGCCCAGCGAAGCGACGAACCGCGCCGCGCCGGAAGCAAGGAGCCGCGCCGCCGCCGGCACGGCGCCGTGTGGGATCCCGCCGACATCATGCGCGCCGCCAAGGGGGAAACGCGTAGCTGACCCCCGCCCGGTTCGGGACGCCTCAGTATCGGAAGATGGCCGCCATGGCGGTGTCCGCCGGCAGCGCGTCGGCGGTCACGACGTGCACCTCGCCGCCGTTCAGCAGCGTGTCCGCCGCCGCCCGCTCCACCAGATCGATCACACCCTGGCCATCACCCTGGTGGCCACCATCCTGGCCTCCGGGCTCGCCGCCGACGCTGACGCGGTCGTTCGCCTCGTCGTAGCGGCCCCACACGCGCATGCCCTCGCTCAACAGCAGCGTCGCGACGCGGTTCTGGCGCGCCGCCGGCACGATGTCCTCCGGCCGGGTGGCCGCGCGCCCGGTGGTGCGGACGTCGCCGGCCACGGCGCGGAACTGGTCGACGGCCTTGTCGCGTGCCTGCGTGAACAGCGGCTCGACCAGCGCGTAGGCGCGCCGGTGGATCTCCTGGGCGTCCAGCGCGTCGGGGTTGGCGTCCACGGCGGCGTCGAGCAGGCCGTTCAGGTTCGACACCGTGCGGAAATGGCCGCGGATCTCGTCCTCGGCCACCAGCACCGTCGGCCCGTTGAACACCTTCAGATGCTCGTGCACGGCCACTGCGAGGCGGCGCAAATACTCGATCAGGTGCGCCTTGCGCAGCTCCTCCGGATCCTCGCCGAAGTTGTGCGTCTTCACCATGCTGACGGCCGAACCGCGGCGTTTGCCGTGGCGCGCGGGCGGCGCGGAGTTCAGGGAGTTTTCGTCATAGTCGGTCTCGGCGTGCACCTCCTGCACACCGTCCGGCAGCTTGGCCTCCTCCTCGCAGATGCCCCAGCGCGAGGCGGAGAACAGCCGCGCCCGGCTGGCGCTGACGGCCAGGACCATGAAGGCCCCCTCCGCCGCCAGCAGCGGCAGCAGCGGCCGCACCGACAGGCCCTGCGCCACCACGACCTCCTCCGGCGGCTCCATGGGCAGGCGGTGCATCTCGAACATGCCGTCGGCGATGAACATCGCCAGGCCCCGGTCCTGGTGGCGCCAGAACTCACCTTCGTCGAGGAACTTGGCGGCCGGCGTCACCATGGCCTCGGCGTCGGGGCGGCGCATGCCCAGCGCGGTCAGCCGCTCCACCGCCTGGCCCAACAGGTTCCTGAAGCGGATGGGATCCTGGCGGATCTCCCGTCCGGCGGTGTGGGTGGGCATGAAGAGCGACACTGCCGGGGTGGTGTGGACGGCCAGCAAACGGCCAAGGTCATCGCGTGTGAACATGGCGCACCGTCGTGTAGGGCTGAGGGAAACCTGTCGCCCAGCAACCGGGCGGCCCGGCAAAGGTTCCGGCTGGAATCGCCATGGGGAATTTCCATATGGACGCCCCGCCGAACGCTCACCTACAATCCCGCCGCCCTCCCTGGGTGATCCCGATTTGAGCGCCCATCCCGATTTAAGCGAAGGACGGCAGTATCCCGCGATGACCGGTTCCCTCGACCTTCGCCTCGTCAACGACCTTGCCGAGATCCCGCGCCTGGCGGAAACCGTCGAAGAATTGTTCGACGCGCAGGGCCTGCCGCCCAAGCTGGCCTTCAACTTCAATCTGGCGCTGGACGAGCTGCTGACCAACGTCATCAGCTACGCCTTCGAGCCCGGCACGGCGCACGAGATCGCGGTGCGGCTGACGGTGGCCGACGGGCAGGTCACGGCGGAGCTGGAGGACGACGGGCCGGCCTTCGACCCGCTGACCGAGGCGCAGGCCCCGGTGCTCGACGGCGACATCGACGACCGCCCCATCGGCGGCCTCGGCATCCACTTCGTCAAGACGATGATGGATCGCGTCCACTACGAGCGGCGCGACGGCCGCAACCGCCTGACGCTGAGCAAGCGGGCGGACGCCTGATCCCCTGATAAGGATCCCCTGAAAGACGTTGGGCCGGCGCTTTCGCCCGGCCCATCGTGAAACCCTGCCTTACCAGTGCCGGACCGGCCCCGTGTCCACGTGCACGAAGCCGCTGCGCGGATAGTAGCCGACGCCGCCGGCCTGCATCCGCATCGCCTCCTGCGCCACCGCGTGCAGGTCGCGGCCGGGCAGCACCACGTCCACGGCCATGCCGCGGGTGTGATAGCTCTCCTTCGCCACGGCACGGGAGCGGCGGCGGGCCAGCGCGTTGGTCTTTTTCGAGCGGAAGGCGCTGACGACCTGGAACGTTTCCTGCGACTCGAGTCGCTGCTGAATCTGCCACAGCACGTCGAAAAGGCGCGGGTCGTAGCGGTGAACCTGCTTCGCGCGATGGTCGCGCAGCAGGACGTCCAGCCGCTTCAGCGCGTCGGGGCGGTACTTGCCGTCGGCCCAGAATACGTCGCTGAAATGTTCACCGGTGTTGATGTTGTGCAGCGACAGGCGCCGCGCCACCCCGCCGTACACGGCGGCCTCGGCCGTATTGCTGGTCAGCAGGACCGGCGGAACCACGGCCGCGACGGCCGCACCAAGACCAAGGCCAAGAAAACCACGCCGCCCAAGCGCCGGCGGCTGGGACTCGTCCGCGTCAAATGTCATTCCCACCCTCACCAAACGAAGCGGTTCCCTGCGATCTTTCGGTCCGGACGTGCACCCATTCGGGTCGCACCCGTCCCGTACTGTTCGTTGGCCCCGGCGACCCCAAAATATGGTGGTCATACGAAGGCGGATATCCGTATAGGCGAGGTGCGAATTATGATCAACCTGAAATTTGCCACAGCCCCGCCCCAAGGGATGGGCGAGTGGTCCGCAAGGTTGACCAGAACGGCACGATTGGAAATGCAACGTGTGATGCGTCGCCTTATGCTGCGCGTGCGTATACACTGCACCTGCGAATTGGCGTGGTGCGCGCGGAGTGAGAGGCGAAATGATGTCGGCACGTTATCCTGGTCCCGGAGCACGCGTCCTGGCGGCGCTGCTGGCGGTGTTCTGCTTCGCGTACACCGTGCCGGCCGGCGCCGAGACCTTCCGCGAGACGCTGGACGTCTGGATCGCCAAGCTGGAGGTCCGCGCCGCAGAGCTGGAGGCCGCACCGCCGGTCACCGTCACCCGCATCGGCGCCGGCGCCACCCTGAAGAAGGGTGAATCGGGCGAACGCGTCGGCCGCCTCGCCGCCCGCCTCGTCGAACTCGGCCATCTGGCGCCGGAGCAGCTGCGCACCGTCTTCGACGACACGGTGGACAACGCCGTGCGCGCCTTCCAGCTCGCCCAGGGGCTGAAGCCCGACGGGCGCGTCGGCGACGGCACGCGCCGCGCGCTCGACCGCACCGCGCAGGAAGCCGCGCTGATGATCCGGCAGAGTGCGGCGTCCATGCGCGCCGCCCGCGACGCCGGCCTGGAATCGGTGCTGTACGTCAACCTGCCGAACCAGACGGTGACGCTGGTCCGCAACGACCGGCTGGAGCTGACCATGCGCGCGGTGGTCGGCCGCCCGTCGCGCGAGACGCCGCTGCTGGAAGACCGCATCACCCACATCATCGTCAACCCGACGTGGACGGTGCCGCCCACCGTGCTGAAGCAGGACAAGCTGCCGCTGCTGCGCACCAAGGGCACGCCGGGCATCTCCAACGCCACCGTCTACCTGGACGGCGAGCCGGTGCCGCCGGAGGCCGTGGACTGGTCCCAGGTGTCGCCGGGCCGCGTGCGCATCGTGCAGCAGCCGGGCGACCACAACGCGCTGGGCCGCTTCCGCTTCAACCTGACGAACCCGCACAACATCTACCTGCACGGCACCAACGAGCCGCACCTGTTCGACCGCGAGGTGCGCACCATCAGCTCCGGCTGCGTGCGCCTGAAGGACGCCCGCCATCTGGCCGAGCTGCTGCTGGCCGACGTCGGCATCACGCCGCAGAAGATCGACGCCATGCTGGCCACCGGCGAGCCGCAGTGGGTGAAGGTGCGCTCCCTGCCCGTCCGCTTCGTCTACTGGACGGCAACGGTGGACGCCGACGGCGTGGTGCGCCTGCACAACGATGTCTACGACATGATGGACGAGGTGGCCGCCGCCGGCACCCGTTCCGGCGCCTGACGCCAGCGCCTGGGGGGATCTTGTAGCGGCCGTGACCTCCACCATATGGGGCGCATCGTCCACCAAGGAGATGTAGCCCCATGGGTCTGTTCGACATGTTCAAGGGCGGCGCGCCGCTGGAGATCACGCCCCGCCGGGCGATGACGGTGTCCCTGATCTACTGCATGGGCGCCGACGGCGAGATCGACCCGGAGGAGATCGGCCACCTGCTGTCCGTCCTGGGCCGCAACGCCACGCGCGAGGATCTCGACCGCTGCCTGAAGTACGCGCGCAGCACGCCCATCGAGACCTTCCTGCAGGAAGCGGCCCCGAAACTCGGCGAGCCGCAGCGCCTGTGCATCCTGCTGAACATGATCGACAGCGCCATGGCCGACGGCGAGGCCGAACAGGGCGAGCAGCAGCTCATCGCCCGTTTCCAGCAGGCCTTCGGCCTATCCGACGCCGCGCTGGAGCCCTATTTCCGCGCGCTCGTCGCCAAGAACAACCGCGCGGTCCTGGATATCTGAGGGACGCCACTGGGGGCGGCGGTCAATCCTCCGCCCCCTTGCCGCGCATCTTCTTCACGTCGGCCCGCTTCGCCTTCCCCTCCAGACGCCGCATTTTCGACCCCAGCGTCGGCTTGGTCGGCCGGCGCGGCGGCGGTGGCGGGGCGGCCGCCTCGCGAATCAGCTCCACCAATCGTTCCAGCACATCGTCGCGGTTCCGCCGCTGTGAGCGGTAGCGGTCGCCGACGATGATCAGCACGCCATCCTGCGTCATCCGGCTGCCGGCCAGCCGCTTCAGCCGCAGCTTCACGTCGTCCGGCAGCGAGGGCGAGCTTCGCACGTCGAAGCGCAGTTGGACCGCACTCTCCGTCTTGTTGACGTGCTGCCCGCCGGGGCCGGAGGCGCGCACGAACTCCTCGTGCAGTTCGCTCTCGTCCAGCGCGATGCGATGCGTGACGCGGATCATGCTCCCCACCCCGTGAAAACGAACCGGGGGGCCGAAGCCCCCCGGTATAACGTCAGCTGCGCACCAGCGGCTTGTACTTGATGCGGTGCGGGTTGACCGCGTCCGCACCCAGGCGGCGCTTCTTGTCTTCCTCGTAGTCCTGGAAGTTGCCCTCGAACCACTCCACGTGGCTGTCGCCCTCGAAGGCCAGGATGTGGGTGGCAATGCGGTCGAGGAACCAGCGGTCGTGGCTGATCACCACCGCACAGCCGGGGAAGTTCTCCAGCGCCTCTTCCAGGGCCCGCAGCGTGTCGACGTCCAGGTCGTTGGTCGGTTCGTCGAGCAGCAGGACGTTGGCGCCGGACTTCAGCATCTTGGCAAGGTGCACGCGGTTGCGCTCACCGCCCGACAGCTGGCCCACCTTCTTCTGCTGGTCGGAACCGCGGAAGTTGAAGGAGGAGACGTAGGCGCGGCTCGGCATGGTCTTCTTGCCGAGGTCGATGACGTCCAGCCCGTCGGAGATCTCCTCCCACACGGTCTTGTTGGGGTTCAGCGTGTCGCGGCTCTGGTCGACGTAGCCCAGCTTGACCGTCTCGCCGACGCGGAAGGTGCCGGCGTCCGGCCCCTCCTGCCCGGTGATCATGCGGAACAGCGTGGTCTTGCCCGCACCGTTCGGGCCGATGACGCCGACGATGCCACCCGGCGGCAGGCGGAACGACAGGTCGTCGACCAGCAGGCGGTCGCCGAAGCCCTTGGCGATCTTCTCCGCCTCGATGACCACGTTGCCCAGGCGCGGCGGCGTCGGGATGACGATCTTCGCCTCGCTGACCTGCTCCTTGCCGCTCTCGGCCAGCATGGTCTCGTACGCCTGGATACGCGCCTTCGACTTGGCCTGGCGCGCCTTCGGGCTCTGCCGGATCCACTCCAGCTCCTGGTCCAGCTTGCGCTGGCGCGCCTCTTCCGAGCGGCCTTCCTGCTCCAGGCGCTTCTGCTTCTGCTCCAGCCAGGAGGAGTAGCTGCCCTCCCACGGAATGCCCGAGCCGCGGTCCAGCTCCAGGATCCAGCCGGTGACGTTGTCCAGGAAGTAGCGGTCGTGGGTGACCAGCACGACGGTGCCCTTGTACTCCTGCAGATGGCGCTCCAGCCATGCCACGGACTCGGCGTCCAGGTGGTTGGTCGGCTCGTCCAGCAGCAGCATGTCGGGCTTTTCGAGCAGCAGCTTGCACAGCGCCACGCGGCGCTTCTCGCCGCCCGACAGCTTGGTCACGTCGGCATCGCCCGGCGGGCAGCGCAGCGCGTCCATGGCGATCTCGACCGTGCGGTCCAGGTCCCAGGCGTCGGCGTGGTCGATCTTCTCCTGCAGCTCGGCCTGCTCGGCCATCAGCGCGTCAAAGTCGGCGTCCGGGTCCGCCATCATGTTCGACACTTCGTTGAAGCGGTCGACCAGCGCCTTGGTCTCGGCCAGCGCCTCCAGGATGTTCTCCTGGACGTTCTTGGTCGGGTCGAGCTGCGGCTCCTGCGACAGGTAGCCGACCTTGGCGCCCTGCGCC
>NZ_DASPMG010000422.1:0-4443 GCF_035627195.1 Azospirillum sp. | reverse complement strand
TCGTTCATGCACCCGCCGTTCGGCTTCGCGCTGTTCTACCTGCGCTCGGTGGCGCCGCGCACCGACTATGTGGACAAGGTCACCGGCAAGCTGACGGACAAGATCACCACCGGCCAGATCTACTGGGGTGCCGTGCCGTTTGTGATCATCCAGATCATCATGGTGGGCATCGTCATCATGTTCCCCGGCCTGGTGGAAGTGGGCCTCGACCGCGGCGCCAAGATCGATCCCAGCACCATCCAGATCGAAATCCCGACCATGGACTACAATGCGCCGCCGCCGTTCCCCGGCACGGAGCAGCCCGGCGAGAACGACCCGAACGCCGACATCATGAAGCAGCTACAGAAGCAGTAAGCGCTTCCCTTTGACGGCCTTTTGCCTCGGCCCGGCCCCGCGGAACCCCCGCGGGCCGGGCCGAACGCTTTTCCGGGCCAGCAACCTTGAGCCAGCGGGCCCAAGAGGCGTAACATCGCCGGACCTTTTTCCCAGCGACGACGAACGATCCATGTCCACGCAGCGTTCCACCGGCCACCGCTCCCTCGGCGCCTTCCCGCGCACCCGCCCCCGCCGCAACCGGGCGGACGCCTGGACCCGCCGGCTGGTGGCCGAGAACACGCTGTCGGTGGACGACCTGATCTGGCCGGTCTTCGTCATCGAGGGGCAGAACCGCCGCGAGCCCGTGGCCTCCATGCCCGGCGTCGAGCGCCTGACCATCGATCTGCTGGTGGAGGCGGTGGCGCAGGCCGGCGACCTGGGCGTGCCCTGCATCGCGCTGTTCCCCGTCGTCCCGGCCGAGAAGAAGTCGGAAGACGCGGCCGAGGCCTTCAACCCCGAGAATCTGATGAACCGCGCCATCCGCGCGGTGAAGGCGGCGGTGCCGCACGTCGGCATCCTGGGCGACGTGGCGCTCGACCCCTACACCAGCCACGGCCACGACGGCATCGTGCGCGACGGATACGTCGTCAACGACGAGACGGTGGAGGTGCTGGTCCGCCAAGCGCTGTCGCAGGCCGAAGCCGGCGTCGACATCGTCGCCCCCAGCGACATGATGGACGGCCGCATCGGCGCCATCCGCGACCGGCTGGACGCCGAGGGGCATGAGCTGGTGCGCATCTGCTCCTATGCCGCCAAGTACGCCTCGGCCTTCTACGGGCCGTTCCGCGACGCCGTGAACTCCGGCGGCTTCCTCAAGGGCGACAAGCGTACCTACCAGATGGACCCGGCCAACACCGACGAGGCTCTGCGCGAGGTGGCGCTGGACATCGACGAGGGGGCGGACATGGTGATGGTGAAACCCGGCCTGCCCTACCTGGACATCATCCGGCGGGTGAAGGACACCTTCGCCGTGCCGACCTTCGCCTACCACGTGTCGGGCGAGTACGCGATGCTGCGCGCCGCGGCCGGCAACGGCTGGCTGAACTACGACAACGCGCTCCTGGAGACGCTGATGTCGTTCAAGCGGGCGGGGACGGACGCGATCCTGACCTACGCGGCGCTGGATGCGGCGCGGCTGCTTCGCCGCGAATGAGCGTTTCGGGCGCATCTTTGCGCGGAGCCGGCGCACGGCGGTGCGTCGGCGGCGCTACCCTGGCCGCATCACTCCACGATGCAGGACCCTGGACATGCGCCCCTTTACAGCCGCCGCGTTGACCGCCGTCGCCCTCCTGACGGCCCTGCCGGCCGCCGCCTTCGAGCTGTCGAGCCCGGACGTGTCCGACGCGGCGCCCATCGCCGATCGCCACGTGCTGTCCGGCTTCGGCTGCACCGGCGGCAACGTCTCCCCGGCCCTGGCCTGGAAGGATCCGCCGGCGGGGACCAAGAGCTTCGCACTGACCGTCTACGACCCCGACGCGCCGACCGGCAGCGGCTGGTGGCACTGGGTGGTGTACAACCTGCCCGCCTCCGCCACCGCGCTGCCGGCGGGGGCCGGCGATCCGTCCAAGGGCCTGCTGCCGGCCGGGGCCGTGCAGGGCCGCACGGACTTCGGCGCGCCGGGCTACGGCGGCCCCTGCCCGCCCCGGGGCGACGCGCCGCACCGCTACGTCTTCACGCTGCACGCGCTGAAGGTGGAGACGCTGCCGCTTCCGGCGGACGCCACGGCGGCGATGGTCGGCTTCAACCTGAACGCCGCGTCTCTGGGCAAGGCGTCGTTCACCACGCGTTACGGACGCTGACGCGATGACCCCGGACTTCCTCGGCCGCCTCGCCGCCTTCGCCGACCGCGACCGCCGCCCCGGCGCGGAGCCGCGTCCGGCGGTGCCGGCGCTGTGGTCCTTCGTGGCGCACGACCGCGAACGGCTGACGGACATCCGGCTCGACCGCACCGCGCTGATCACCGTCATCGACGGCGTCAAGGAGTTCGACGACGCGCTGGGCAGCTTCCGCTTTCCCGCCGGCACGGCGATGCTGCTGCCGGCGGGATGGAGCGGCACCGTCGTCAACGAACCGGACGCCGGATCCGGCCTGTACCGGGCGCTGGTCCTGGAGTTCCCGGTCGATCTGGTCCGCCGCCTGCTGCGCGCTCATCCGAAGCGCGCAGTCGGTCGCCCGGCCGGCCCACGCGACCACCGCGTGCCGCTGACGCCGCATCTGGCCGAGGCGATGCTGCACGCCGCCTCCGGCCTCACGGCCGGCATCGGTCCGGCGTTGGCCGAGCACCGCTGCATGGAGGTGCTGCTGATCCTGCTGGAGGATGGGGCGTGCTGGCTCGGCCCCGGCGTGCCGGTGGCGGCCTCGGACGCGGTGCGCCAGCTGGTCCGCACCCGGCCGCAGCACGCCTGGACCGCCGATGCCCTGGCGCGCGAAATGGGCCTCGGCGCCGCCACCCTGCGCCGCCGTCTGGCCGAGGAAGGCACGTCGCTGCGCCGCATCCTGCAGGACGAGCGCGTCGCCCACGCCCGCCACCTGCTGGAGACCGAGGGGCTCAGCGTGCAGCAGGCGGCCGAGGCGGCCGGCTACGCGTCGCGCTCGCACTTCGCGCGACGGGTGCGCGCCGCCACCGGCACCACGCCGTCGGGCCTGCGAAGGACGTGAGGCGCCCCGCTACTTTACCGCCTCCAGCGTGATCTCGACCTCGTCGATCACGTTCCATTGGCTTTGCATGGCCGCCACGATGGCGTTGTGGTCGACCTCGCCGCTCTTCATCATCGTGCCCCAGCGCGGGCTGAGCCGGAAGTCGACCTTCAGCGTGCGGAAATCCACGTCGTAGTAGAGGCCCAGCGGGCTGTTCGCCAGCCCCTCGGCGATCGTCCGCCGGTTGTCCTCCTTGGACAGCAGCGAGAAAAGCTGCGGCGTGATCGGGCGCACGTGCGTCGGGTCGTCCAGGAACATGTCGCTGCGCGGGTGCGGAACGGTGATTCGGATCGGGGCGCCCGGCGCGGCGACGCGGTACAGTTCCTTGATGATGCCCATGAAGTGCTCGGGCAGCGGCCCCAGATGCTCCAGCACGTGGGTCATGACGATCTCTTCGGCCGAGTCCGTCTCGAACGGCCAAGGCAGAGCCTCCAGGTCCACCACCATGTCGGGTTCGCAGGTGGCGAACTTGTCGACGTTGAGGAAGCCGTCGAGCTTGCGGTTGCCGCACCCGAGATTGAGCCGCATGGGAGGTCCGCCTTTCCTACCGTCCGGCCCGAGCATCGCCCCTCAGGCGCACGGACGCAAGCCCGCCGGGCGGATCCGGCGGGCTTGCGGAACACGCGAGACGCGTCAGCGCCGCGCGCTGGCGGCCAGGATGAAGTTGTCGTACGGCGCCTCGGCGACGCGGAACCACAGGTGCGTCTCGTCGAGGAAGGGCTTCCAGCTGTCGTAGACCGCCTTGAAGCTGGGGTTCTGCGCCGAATACTCGGCGTAGAGGTCCTGGGCGATCTTGTAGCCGGCCTCCATCACGTCGCGCGGGAAGGCGCGCAGCACCGCCCCCTTGCCGACGAGGCGGCGCAGTGCGCGCGCGTTCTCAGCGTCGTAGCGGGCCAGCATGGCGCCGCCCGCCTCCGCACACGCACTCTCCAGCACCGCCTGATAGGACTTGGGCAGCTTCTGCCAAGCATCCTTGTTGACGTAGAGGGAGACCTGCGGCCCGCCTTCCCACCAGCCGGGGTAGTAGTAGTTCTTGGCGACCTGCACGAAGCCCAGCTTCTCGTCGTCGTAGGGGCCGACGAACTCGGTGGCGTCGATGGTGCCCTTCTCCAGGGCCGGATAGACGTCGGCGCCGGCGATCTGCGTTGGCGTCACGCCCATCTTGGCCATGATCTGCCCGGCGATGCCGGCGATGCGCATCTTCAGGCCCTGCAGGTCCTCGGCCGACTTGATCTCCTTGCGGAACCAGCCGCCCATCTGGGTGCCGGTGTTGCCGGCCGGGAACTGCACGATGTTGTGCTTGTCGAAGAAGGCGCGCATCACCTCGCGCCCGCCGCCGAACTGGAACCACGCGGCCTGCTGGCGCGCGTT
>NZ_DASPMG010000421.1:0-25014 GCF_035627195.1 Azospirillum sp. | reverse complement strand
GCGTTGGCGCCGTTCAGGATGCGCCCGTCCACCACCAGCCCGCCGCCGACGCCGGTGCCCAGCACCACGCCGAACACCACCGCCGCACCGGCCGCCGCACCGTCCACCGCCTCCGACAGGGCGAAGCAGTTGGCGTCGTTGGCGAGCCGCACCGGCCGGCCAAGCGCCGCGGCGAGGTCGCCGGCCAGCAGCCGCCCGTTCAGCCAGGGCAGGTTCGCCGCCCGCACAGTGCCGGCCGCCGGGTCCACCACGCCGGGCAGGCTGAGCCCGACGCTGGCCGCGCCATCGCCGTCCAGCGCGCCCACCACGCCGGCCAGCGCCGCCAGCGTGCCGGCATAATCGCGCGGCGTGTCCACGCGCTTGCGGGCGCGCTCCTCGCCCGCGTCGTCAAGGGCGACGGCCGCGATCTTCGTGCCGCCGAGGTCGATGCCGATGCGCATGGTTCCGCCGTGTTGGGCTCTGCCGTCTTGGGCTCTGCCGTCCTGGAGAGGGGGGTCTTAGGAGGGGAGGCGTGGTCGGGCACAGCTATATCGCCCGGCGAAGCCGCCGGCCAGACCCCGGATGCCCCGTTTTCCCCGTAAGAGGTTGCCCCCCTCCCCTTTGCACCGTCGAACCGGCGTCTCCAGGCCTTAGATTCTGACCCGATACCCGTTGGAATCGCACCGGCATGCCCATGAACCGCAATGGCCGCAAGGCACAGCCCGCTCCGCCGCCCGCCCTGCGCCCCGACCATCAGGAGGTGTTCGACGCGCTGCTCCTGGCGCTGCTCGGGCGCAAGCGCTTCCTGTTCCTGCTGGGCGGCGCCAACCGCGACCGCTCGCTTCTGTTCTCCCGGTTGACCACCTACCTGGCCGCCGACGGCGCCCTCGTCCTGCCGGTGGCGGCACGCCCCGCCATGCAGGTGGAGGACCTGATGGCCGGCGCCGGCGCCGCCGCGCTCGGCTCCATGCCCGACGATTTCGAGACGCTGATCGAGGAGCTGGAAAGCCGCCTGGACATGGCCGGCAGCGGCGTTCTGGCGATCGACGACGCGCACGTCCTGTCCCCGGCCGTGCTGGCCGACCTCGCCGACCTCAGCCGGTCGGAGACGGAGCAGGGCCGTTTCCTCCAGGTGCTGCTGTGCGGCGCGCCGGAGCTGGAGCGCCACCTCGCCCAGCCCGGGATCATGGCCGCCGTGCGCGACCTGGGCGCCGTCTTCGCGCTGAGCTGGCCCGAACAGGCCGTCGTGCCCGCGAACGAGGACGTGGACGCGGACGAGGAGCAGGATGCGCTGCCGCCGATGCTCCCCGCGGGGATGACGGATTGGGCGCCGACGCGCCGGCAGGCGATGGCCGGCGCCTGGATCACCGGCGCCGTGCTGGTCGTGGCGCTGGGCACGGCGGTGACCATGGCGCTGCCGCCCGGCCAGACCGAAGCCTTGGGTGCCGGCGCCCGCACCGCCGTGGAGCGCACCAGGACCGTCACCGCGCAGGCCTGGGAACAGACGCGGGCCTTCTTCGGCCACACCGGCGAGCGGGCCGGCGACTTGGCCGGACAGGCCTGGACCGGCGTCCGCAACACCTGGAACAGCGTCGGCTCCGGCGTGGCGTCGCTGGCCGGCGGTGAGTCGGACAGGGCGGAGGTGGTGTCGCTGAACCGGCCGGAACCGCCGCGCGTCGTGGTCACCCTGCCGCCCATCGAAACGGCCCGGCCGGTCGAGCCGCCGCTTCCCATAAAGGCGCCGCCACCCGCCTACAGCGAGCCGCCACAGCCCACGCCGAAGCCCGCCCCGGCACCCGAGCTGCTGGCCAAGGTGGAGCCGCCTCCACCTCCGCCGTCGCCGCCGCCTTCGCCCGTGGTCCTGCCGCCGCTCCCCGCGGCACCGCTCCTGCCGCCACCGCCGGTGGTCGCGCAGGTGCCGCCTCCTCCGGCGCCCGTCCGAGAGCCGCCCGTCCAGGAGCGCCCCGTCGCGACGTACATCGAGCCGGCGCCCGAGCATCGCGCCGAGGCCATGCCCGCGCCGCCGGTGGAGGTGGCCATGCTGCCGCCTCCGGCCCCGATCCCGCAGCCGGCACCGCAGGCCGACACGACGCCGCAGCGCGTGCGCGCCCTGGTCGAGCAGGCGCGCCGCCAGATGGCCGGCAAGCGCCTGACCACCCCGCCCGGCGACAACGCGCTGGAGACGGTGCAGCGCATCCGCGACCTGACCCCGCACGCGCCGGAGGTCGCCCAGCTGATCGCCGCCATGGTGGACACCTACCGCCGCTGGGCGGCACTGGCCGAGCGCGACGGCGCCTGGGGCGACGCCCGCTCCTTCTACGAGCGCGCCCTGCTCGTCACCCCGGACGACGCCGACCTGCGCGCCCGCCTGAAGGACGCCGAGGAGCGCTCGCGCCGCGCCGACACCCCGCAGCCCGGCCCGAAGGAGCCCGACCTGCCCGGCCACACCGCGACCGTCGCCGGCTTCGGTGGCCCGGCCGACACGCTGGCCCTGCTCCAGGCGCCCGACCGGCTGGAGGCGATGCTGGCGGCCGGCGCCAACCCCAACCACCGCTTCGACGACGGCAAGACCGTGCTGATGCAGGCGTCCGAACAGGGGCTGGCCCCCGCCGTCCGCCGCCTGCTGGCCGCCGGGGCCAGCCCGAACCCGCGCTCGCGCGACGGCGCCACGGCGCTGATGTACGCCTCCTACAACGGCCACGGCGACGTGGTCGCCATGTTGGCCGACGCCGGTGCCGACATCAACGCCGCCAACGCCGACGGCAAGACCGCGCTGATGGCCGCCGCCGCCCGCGGCCACGCCGCCGTGGCGCGCGCCCTGCTGACGCGCGGCGCCGTGGTCGACCACGCCACCGCCCAGGGCTGGACCGCGCTGATGTACGCCGCCAACGCCGGCCAGGAGCGCGTCGCCCGCCTGCTGGTCGAACACGGCGCCGACCCGTTGCGCACCGACTCCGAAGGCCGCTCGGCCCTCGCCATGGGCCGCCAGCGCGGCTCCGTGCAGCTGGTGCAGGCGCTGACGCGACGGTAGGAGCCCCTACTTCGCACTCGTCTCCAGCAGCGCCAGCAGACCGGCCAGCAGCTCGGCCGGGCGGGGTGGGCAGCCGGGGATTCGCAGGTCCACCGGCACCACCGCGTCCACCCCGCCCGTGCAGGCGTAACCGTCCCTGAAGACGCCGCCGTCAATGGCGCAGTCGCCGCAAGCGACCACCCACTTGGGGTCCGGCGTGGCGTCCCAGGTGCGCTTCAGCGCCTCGGCCATGTTCTTCGCCACCGGGCCGGTCACCAGCAGCACGTCGGCGTGGCGCGGCGAGGCGACGAAGCGGATGCCGAAGCGCTCCAGGTCGTAGATGGGGTTGTTCAGCGCGTGGATCTCCAGCTCGCACGCGTTGCACGATCCGGCGTCCACCTCGCGGATCGACAGGCTGCGGCCCAGGCGCTTGCGGGCCGCCGCGTCGACCTTGCCGGCCAGTTCCTTCAGCGCCGCTTCGGACGCCGCCGGGGCCGCCTCGGTGACCGGGCCGCCGGTGACGTGCTTGAGGATGTGCTTGAACATCGCCGGCCCCCTACAGGTCGTGCCCGGAATAGGAGCAGTTGAAGGATTTGTTGCACAGCGGGAAGTCGGCCACGATGTTGCCCTCGATCGCCGCCTCCAGGAGCGGCCACTGGAACCACGACGGGTCGCGCGGGTGGCAGCGGTCCACCGTGCCGTCGGCGTCGATCCGCACCCAGGTCAGGATCTCCCCCCGGAACCCTTCCACCAGCGCCATCCCCTCCCCCGCCGTCCCTTCGGCGGGCACGCGGGGCAGCGGCGTCTCGCCACGCTCGTTGCGGGGCACGCCGGGCATGCGCTTGACGATCTGCTCGACGAGGCCAAGCGACTGCTCGACCTCCTTGATGCGGATCCAGACGCGGGCGTTGACGTCGCCGTCGGTCAGCACCGGCACCTCGAACTCCAGGTCGTCGTAGGGCGGGTAGGCCGGGCTGCGCCGCGCGTCCAGTCCCCTCCCCGCCGCGCGGCCGACGAAGCCGCCGGCCGCGAAGCGCTTGACCAGCTGGGCGCTGACGCAGCCCGTGGTCACCGTACGGTCCTGCAGGCTGGCCTTGTTCTCGTACACCGCGACCAGCGGCGGGAAACGGCGCCGCAGCTCCTCGACCAGGCCCAGGAGGCGCGCCGGGTCGTGCTCGGCGATGTCCACGGCCACGCCGCCGGGCACCACGCGGTCCATCATCAGCCGGTGGCCGAACACCGCGTCGCAGGCGCGCAGCACCGCCTCGCGCAGCTGGCTCAACTCGGCCAGCATGAAGGCGAAGGCGGCGTCGTTGCACACCGCGCCGATGTCGCCCAGGTGGTTGGCGATACGCTCCAGCTCCGCCATCAGCGCCCGCAGCCACACGGCGCGCGGCGGCACCACGATGCCCATGGCCGCCTCCACCGCGCGGGCGAAGGCCAGGGAGTGCGCCACCGTGCTGTCGCCCGACACCCGGGCGGCCAGCTTCGCGGCCTCCTCCACCCGCTTGCCGCGCATCAGCCCCTCGATGCCCTTGTGGACGTAGCCCAGCCGCTCCTCCAGCCGCACCACGGTCTCGCCGTTGGCGGTGAAGCGGAAGTGGCCGGGCTCGATGATGCCGGCGTGCACCGGTCCGACGGGGATCTGGTGCAGCCCCTCGCCCTCCACCGGCAGCACCGGGTAGGGCCGCGGCGCGTTGCGCGGCTTGCCCGGCTGTGTCCCCAGCGGATGCGTCATCCCCCAGGCGTCGTGGTCCAGCCAGGGGCGCGGGTCGACGCTCTTCTCCGCCTTCAGCCCGTACAGGTCCTGGATGGCGCGCTCCAGCCGGATGGCGCCGGGGCGCACATGGCCCATGGAGAGGAACTTGCCGTCCGGGCAATCCAGCGACACCACGGCGACCTCGCCCGACAGATCCTCGCGCACGGCGGCGTGCACCGCCGCCGGCTCCCCCCACAGGCCCAGCAGCGACCACGCGTTGCCCGACAGCGTCTCGATCAGCGTGCGCCAGCCGCCGGACGTGGTGGTGAAGCGCGGCCAGGGCCCGTGCCCGTCCACGCGGGTGCCGAAGCGGTTGATGATGCCGGTCAGCGGCTCGTCGCCGAAGTACATGGATGCCTCACCCACCCAGAATGGCCGCGACCGTCTGGAACCACGCGACCAGCGGCCCCGGCAGCCAGATCCCCGCCACCAGCACCAATCCCAGATGCGCGTACAGCGGCACCAGGGAGCCGTGGATCGGCTGTGCGTCTTCCGGCGGCTCGCCGAAGCACAGCTGCTGCACGCGCAGCACCAGCGCGCCGAAGGCGATCAGGATGCCAATGGTCAGCGGCACCGCCAGCAGCGGCTCCCGCGCGAAGGTCGAGGTGACCAGCAGGAACTCGCTCATGAAGATGCCGAAGGGCGGCAGCCCGGCGATGGCGACGACGCCCAGCAGCAGCCCCCAGCCCAGCGCCGGATGGCTCACCGTCAACCCGCGGATCCTGTCGATGGCCTGCGTGTTGCGCGACTGCGCCACGTGACCGACGGCGTAGAAGATGGCCGACTTGGTCAGGCTGTGCATCGCCATGTGCAGCAGCCCCGCGAAGTTGGCGAGCGGCCCGCCCATCCCGAAGGCGAAGGTGATGATGCCCATGTGCTCGATCGAGCTGTAGGCGAAGAACCGCTTGATGTCCCGCCGCCGGTACAGCATGAACCCGGCCAGCAGCAGCGACGCCAGCCCCATGGAGATCATCAGCGGACCGGGGCTCAGCGCCTCCCCGTTCACCGCCAGCAGCATCTTGAAGCGCAGCACGGCGTACAGCGCCACGTTCAGCAGCAACCCCGACAGCACCGCCGAAATGGGCGTCGGCCCCTCCGCGTGTGCGTCCGGCAGCCACGCGTGCAGCGGCGCCAGCCCCACCTTGGTGCCGTAGCCGACCAGCAGGAAGACGAAGGCGAGGTTCAGGATGTCCGCGTTGATGCCGGCGACGTTCTTCAGCAGCTCCGTCCACGTCATCGCCGCCATGCCCGGCCCCATCACGGGCTGTGCCGCGAGGTACATGAGGATCGTGCCGAACAGGGCGAGCGCGATGCCGACGCCGCACAGGATGAAGTACTTCCAGGCCGCCTCGATGCTCTCCGCCGTGCGGTAGAGGCTGACCATCAGCACGGTGGTCAGCGTCGCCCCCTCCACCGCCACCCACATGACGCCCAGGTTGTTGGCGCTCAACGCCAGCAGCATGGTGAACATGAACGCCTGATACATGGCGTGGTAGAAGCGCAGGTTCAGCGGCTTCAGCTTGCCGGCCTTGATCTCGTGCCCGATGTAGGTGGCGGAGAACACGCTGGTCGTCAGCCCGACGAACGCCGTCAGCACGATCAGGTAGATGTTCAGCGCGTCCACCACGAACAGCCCGTCGGCCGACGGCTCCACCGCGAACAGCAGCAGTGACACGGCCAGCGTCGCCGCCGACGCCGCGCAGTTCAGCCACGCCCCCAGCTTGTAGTTGGGCACCAGCGCCAGCAGCGCCGCCGAGACGAGGGGGAGGCCGACGATGGCGAAGACCGGGCTCAATGGCTTTCCCCCCGGAAGGATTCGATCTTCTGCATGTCCAGCGTGTCGAAGCGCTCGCGGATGTGGAACAGGAAGATGCCGAAGATGATGAAGGCCACCATGACCGAGAAGGCGACCGCCATCTCCACCACCAGCGGCATGCCGGCGACGCCCACGGCGGCCAGGATCAGCCCGTTCTCGATGGACATGAAGCCCACCACCTGGCTGACCGCGTTGCGCCGGGAGATCATCATCAGAAGGCCCAGCAGCACCACGCCCAGCGACAGCGCCAGATCCTCGCGCGTCAGCGCCGCCGAATCCTCGGTCACCGGCAGCACCAGCAGGATCGACAGCGTCACCAGCGACACGCCGGCCACCATGGTTAGGCCGATGCCCAGCGCCGGCTCGATCGCGCGGTGGATGTTCAGCTTGACGATGATCCGCCGCAGCGCCACGGGAATGAGGATCGCCTTCAGCCCCAGCGTCAGCAGCGCCGTGACGTACAGGTGCGGGGAGTGCTGGATGTACCCCTGCCACGCCGCCACCGCCGCCAGCGCCAGCGCCTGCGCGGTGAAGACGTTGAGCAGGGCGAACAGCCGGCGCTGGTACAGCAGCGCGAAGCTCATCAGCAGCACCACGGCGCCCAGCAGGTGCGCGGCGTCATAGCCCAGGTTGTGCATCACACCCCCCGCGACACGTAGAGGAAGATCGCCCCCAAGAGGCTCAGCAGCAGCGCACCGCCCAGGAACTCGCCGTAGCGGAAGACGCGCATCTTGGCGATGGACGTCTCGAAAACGGCCAGCAGCACGCCGCCCACTGCCAGCTTGACCACGAACGTCGCCATGCCCCACAGCACGAACGGCCCGCCGCCCGCGGCCGGCGTCGCCATCCCCCAGGGCGCGAAGATGCAGGCGATCAGCGCCATGTAGAGCAGCAGCTTCAGCATGCTCGCCCCCTCCACCAGCGCCAGATGCCGGCCGGAGTATTCCAGCACCATCGCCTCGTGCACCATGGTCAGCTCCAGGTGCGTGGCGGGGTTGTCGATGGGAATGCGGGCGTTCTCGGCGATCGCCACCATGATCAGCGTGATCAGCGCCAGCGCCAGCGAGATGCGCAGGCCGACCGCGCCGGACATCATGAAATCCGCGATCTCCGCCAGCGACGTCGTGCGCACCAGGATCGCCACGGAGAAGACGACCATCAGCATCGCCGGCTCCGCCAGCGCCGCGATCATCATCTCCCGCGACGAGCCCAGCCCGCCGAAGCTGGTGCCGATGTCCATGCCCGCCAGCGCCAGGAAGAAGCGCGCGGAGCCCAGGAGTGCTATCAGCGCGATTAGGTCGGCCGTGGGCGCCAGCGCCAGCTGCGTGGTGAAGGTCGGCACCAGCGCCGCGGCCAGCCAGATGGCGGTGAACATCATGTACGGCGTGGCGCGGAACAGCCAGGAGGCGTTGCGGGCCAACACCACCTCCTTGCGCAGCAGGCGGGCGATGTCGCGGTAGGGCTGCCAGGGCGGCGCCCCGCGCCGGCCCAGCAGCCGGCTCTTCACCCACCGCACGAACCCCGTCAGCAGCGGCGCCAGCGCCAGCACCAGCGCCATCTGGACGATCTGCAAGAACACGCTCATCGCTGAAGCACCGCCACGATGACCAGCAGCGCCACCAACGCCAGGAACATCAGCGTCAGGTAGCGCCGGATGGTCAGGAACTGCAAATGGTCGACCCGGTCCGCCACCCACCCCACGGCGCGCGCGATCGGCGTGAAGATCAGCGCCCACGCCGGATCCACCATGGTGACGGAGAAGCGCGCCGGCCGCACGTCGCCCGGCTCCGGCATCTCCACATGGTCGCGCGCGCGGAACACGGTGGCGCCGAAGACGCGGCGGATCGGCTGCCCGAAGCTGGAGGCGGTGTACTGCGACACCGCCTGCGGGTCCGGATCGGCGAAGCCGCAGCCCCACGGGATCGACCAGCGCACGCGATCCGATGCCCCACGATGGATCAGCAGCACCAGCACCATGGACAGGATGCCGATCACCACCAGCATGATCAGCCCGTTGTACGAATTCCCGACCGCCGAGGTCGGCGCCAGCCACAGCCACGGCTGGTAGGCGCGGTCGTCGAACGGCCCGGCGTCCACGGTCAGCCGCGTCGCCGGCTCGAACAGGCGGATCAGCGGCGTCGGCAGAACGCCGATCACCACGCACAGCAGCGACGGGATCGCCATGCCCAGCCGCATGCCCAGGTTGACCTCCCGCGCCTCGGCCGCGGCGGCCGAGCGCGGCCGGCCCAGGAACGCGGTGCCGTACATGCGCACGAAGCACGCCGCCGCCAGCGCCGCCGCCAGCGCCAGCAGCGCGCCCACCACGGCGATCAGGATCTTCATCGACCACTGCGGCAGCGCCGGCCCGTTGAGGATCGCCTGGAACAGCATCCACTCGCCCACGAAGCCGTTGAGCGGCGGCAGCGCGGAAATGGCCGCCGCCCCCACCAGCATCATGACGGCGGTGGTCGGCATCCGGTGGATCAGGCCGCCCATGATGCCCAGATCGCGCCCGTGCGTCGCCGTCAGCACAGCACCCGCGCCATAGAACAGCAGGCTCTTGAACAGCGAATGGTTGACCACGTGCAGCAGGGCCGCCGACATCGCCAACGCCGCGATCACCGGCGTGTGGCTGGCCTTGAACAGCAGCGCGGCACCCAGCGCGATGACGATGGCGCCGATGTTCTCCACCGTCGAATAGGCCAGCAGCTTCTTCAGATCGTCCTGCATCAGCGCGTAGAGCACGCCCAGCACGGCGGTGACCGCGCCGAAGGCCAGCATGACGCCGCCCCACCACCACACCGGCTCGCCGATCAGGTCGAACAGCACGCGGATGATGGCATACAGCGCTACCTTGGTCATCACGCCGGACATCAGCGCCGACACGTGGCTGGGCGCCGCCGGGTGCGCCAGCGGCAGCCACACGTGCAGCGGCACGATGCCGGCCTTCGACCCCGCGCCCACCAGCACCAGCAGAACCGCCGCCGTCGCCGCCCATTCCGGCGCCTGGATGGACCGCACCGCGTCGAAGCTGTAGTCGCCGTGCGCCCCGGCCAGCAGGCCGAAGGCCAGCAGCAGGCAGATCGTGCCGAAGCTCGCCATGATCAGGTAGACGCGCGCGGCGCGCGGCGTCTCCGCCTCCCGGTGCGTGGACAGCACCAGCAGCCAGGAGGCCAGCGACATGAACTCCCACGACACCAAAAAAGTGAAAGCGTCGTCGGCGATCAGCACCAGGTTCATGCCGGCCAGGAACAGCGGGAACAGCGGCCGCACCGGCCCGCCGGCCGGCCCGTGGTGGGGTGCCCGCTCATAGCCCCAGCCGAACAGGCAGGCGGTGGCCCCCGTCAGATTGACCACCAGAAGGAAGACATCCGACAGCGCGTCGGCGCGCAGGTGCGCGGAGATCCAGGGAAGGCCCACCGGCAGCACCATGTCCGCCGTGGCGCCCCCGTCGGCGAGGCGCAGCCCGCTCCACAGCACGATCAGCGCACAGACGGCGCCGGTACCGGCGTAGACAAGCCCATGAAGACGCGGCAGGCGCGCGGTCGCGACCCCTGCCACCGCCAAGAGCAGAAGAAAGGCGATTGCCGAGACGACGAGAGCCAAGGCGGAAAACCATTCAGTAAGGCGGGGCTCTAGGTAACGATGTTTCCACTTCGGCAGGCAAGCGGAAAACGGCCCGACTGTCCGGGGCGCGGCGTTTTGCGCGCGAATGGTGGCAATACCAGCAAAGCGTGGAGGCAAAAAAAACGGCCCGCCGGATGTCCGGGGACCGTTCGTAAGGTTTGGGAGGAAACGCAACCAAGTTGCAGGACCAGTTGTAGGTCACCAGCCTGAATTTTTGGTTAACGCGGGGCGCTGTATTTTCATGCCCCATTTATGTCACAGGCGCTTCTTCGCGCGACTCCGGCCTGTTCGGAAAGCGAACAAAAAAAAGCGGCTCACCGGGGATGGCCGGGAGCCGCCGAGGCGTTCGGTTTGGGAGGAAACGCAACCAAGTTGCAGGCGGACAATGCCGCCATCATGGTTAATAAGCTGTGAACGCGAGCACGGTTCCCGCAGTTTTTTCTTTAGCTATACTTTTGCGTATCCTTCTACCTCTTTCTTGCGTTGGTTTTCCCGTCATATCCCACAACGCCACTGGCCCCGTGGGGCCGGTTCGGGGTATACGGGCTGCCCTCCCCGTCTCCAGTCTGGTACGCCCATGCTTTCCATCAGCCAGCGCATCGCCGACGAGCTTCAGGTCCGCGAGGCCCAGGTCGCCGCCACCATCAAGCTGCTCGACGAGGGCTCGACGGTGCCGTTCATCGCCCGCTACCGCAAGGAAGCCACCGGCGGCCTGGACGACACGCAGCTCCGCACGCTGGACGAGCGCCTCGGCTACCTGCGCGAGCTGGAAGACCGCCGCGCCAGCATCCTCGCCTCCGTCCAGGAGCAGGGCAAGCTGACGCCCGAGCTGGAAAAGCAACTCCGGCAGGCCGACACCAAGACCCGCCTGGAAGACCTCTACCTCCCCTACAAGCCCAAGCGCCGCACCAAGGCGCAGATCGCCCGCGAGGCCGGGCTGGAGCCGCTGGCCGACCTCCTGCTCGCCGATCCGTCCAAGGCGCCGGAGGCCGAGGCTGCCTCCTTCGTCGATGCCGAAAAGGGTGTGGCCGACGTGAAGGCCGCGCTGGACGGTGCGCGCCACATCCTGGTCGAGCGCTTCGGCGAGGACGCCGAGCTGGTGGGCCGCCTGCGCGCCACCATGGCCGACAAGGGCAAGGTCTTCTCCAAGGTCATCGAGGAGAAGCGCGCCGAGGGCGCCAAGTTCTCCGACTACTTCGACTTCTCCGAACCTCTGTCGAAGGTCCCATCGCACCGCGCACTGGCGCTGTTCCGCGGTCGCGCCCAGGGCGTGCTCGACCTGCGCCTCGACCTGGAACTGGCCGAGGACGAGAAGCACCCGGCCGAGGCCACCATCGCCGCCCACACTGGCATCCGCGCTGCCGGCCGTCCCGCCGACAAGTGGCTGTCCGACGTGGTGCGCTGGACCTGGAAGCTGAAGATTGGCCCGCACGTCGAGACCGACCTGATGGGCGATCTCCGTGAGCGCGCCGAGGACGAGGCGATCCGCGTCTTCGCCCGCAACCTGCACGACCTGCTGCTGGCCGCCCCCGCCGGCCCGCGCGCCACCATCGGCCTCGACCCCGGCATCCGCACCGGCGTGAAGGTCGCGGTGATCGACGCCACCGGCAAGCTGCTGGAGACCTCCACCATCTACCCGCACGAGCCGCGCAACGACTGGGACGGCTCCATCGCCGTGCTCGCCGCGCTGGCCGCGCGCCACAAGGCGGAGCTGATCGCCATCGGCAACGGCACGGCAAGCCGCGAGACCGACAAGCTGGCCTCCGACCTGATGAAGCGCCACCCGGACCTGAAGCTCACCAAGGTCATGGTGTCGGAGGCCGGCGCATCCGTGTACTCCGCCTCCGAGACGGCGGCGCTGGAGTTCCCCAAGCTGGACGTGAGCCTGCGCGGCGCCGTCTCCATCGCGCGCCGCCTGCAGGACCCGCTGGCGGAGTTGGTGAAGATCGAGCCGAAGTCCATCGGCGTCGGCCAGTACCAGCACGACGTCGGCCCGCAGAAGCTCGCCCGCTCTCTGGACGCGGTGGTGGAGGACTGCGTGAACGCCGTAGGCGTCGACCTCAACACCGCCTCCATCCCGCTGCTGACCCGCGTTTCGGGCCTCAACGAGACCATCGCCCGCAACATCGTCGAGCACCGCGACCGCAACGGCGCCTTCCGCTCGCGCAAGCAGTTGCTGGACGTGGCGCGCCTGGGGCCGAAGACGTTCGAGCAGGCCGCCGGCTTCCTGCGCATCCCCAACGGCGACACGCCGCTGGACGCCTCCTCCGTCCACCCGGAGGCCTACCCGGTGGTCGAGCGGATCATCAAGAAGACCGGCAAGGACCTCGGTTCCCTCATCGGCGACGCGCGCTTCCTGCGCTCCCTGCACGCCGAGGACTTCACCGACGAGCGCTTCGGCGTGCCGACGGTGGAGGACATCCTGAAGGAGCTGGAGAAGCCCGGCCGCGACCCCCGTCCGGAGTTCAAGACCGCCGAGTTCAAGGAAGGCGTCAACGAGCTGAAGGACCTCGTCCCCGGCATGGTGCTGGAGGGTGTCGTGACCAACGTCACCGCCTTCGGCGCCTTCGTGGACGTGGGCGTGCACCAGGACGGCCTGGTGCACATCTCGCAGCTCGCCAACAGCTTCGTGAAGGACCCGCACACGGTCGTGAAGGCCGGCGACATCGTCAAGGTGAAGGTCCTGGAGGTCGACCTGCCGCGCAAGCGCATCGCGCTGACCATGCGCATGGACGAGCAGCCCGCCCGCCCCGCCCCGCGCGGCGACCGCCCGCGCGAGGAACGCCCCCGCGACGACCGCCGCGCCCAGGCGCCGGCGCCGAAGGCGCAGCCGCCGAAGAAGCCGGAACCCAGCTTCGCCAACAACGCCTTCGCCGAGGCCTTCGCGCGCGCCAAGGCCGGCAAGAAGTAGGATTATCGCCCTCCCCCAGCCCCGCTGGGGGAGGGCGCAAGACACCTACCCCACCACCACCCACGCCGCCTGGAAACTGGCGGCCGGCACGCCCAGCAGCGTCACGTCGCCCGAATCCCCAAAGCGCAGCATCGCCGATCCGTCCGCCGCACGGTCCACGGTGTAGGCGAGGCCGCGCGCCACCTGGATGCGGTCGCCCTCGGCGGCGTTGAAGTCGGCCACCACGTCGTGGCCGGGCATGACGGCGTAGGCGAAGCGGTCCGCCCCGGCGCCCCCGATCAAGGTGTCGGCGCCGTAGATGCCCGCCAGCCCGGCGTGGCCGTCGCCGGCCAGAACGTCGTCGCCGGCCCCGCCATCGATGATGTCGTTGCCACGCCCGCCGACCAGCGTGTCGTTGCCCACACCGCCCAGGATGCTGTCATTGCCGGTCGGGTCGTAGACGACGTCGTCGCCCTGCCCGCCGAAGATCATGTCGTTGCCCAGGCCGCCGTTCAGGCTGTCGTTGCCCAGGTTGCCGTACAGCAGGTCCTCGCCGGCGTCGCCGCTCACCGCGTCGCCGCCCTGGCCGCCGAACAGCGTGTCGTTGCCGTCGCCCGCCAGCAGCGCGTCGCCGCCCTGGTTGCCGTACAGCACGTCCGTCCCCGCCGCGCCGAGCAGCGAATCGCTCCCCATCCCGCCGTGCAGTTCGTTGGCGGCGCCGTTGCCGCGGATGGTGTCGTCGCCCGATCCACCCACCGCGTTCTCGATGGTGACGCCGTCGGCGATGGCCAGGCTGTACGGAACGCCGATGTCGCTGTAGGCCCCGGCGTTCAGGTCGATCAGCGCGTCGCCGGTGACGTCCTCGGCGTCGATCGCATCGGTGCCGTAGGCATCCCAGATCGTCCGCATCAACGGCGCATCGGTGACGCTGTAGACGTCGTCACCCGTGCGCGTCGTCAGGTTGGCGCCGTACAGGTACTGCACGGCGGCGATGTCGTAGACCATCGGCGTCACCGGCACCAAACCGGACGCGGACGGCGCGTAGGCCATCACCGAATAGGTCTCCGTGTCCTCCGTCACCGGCAGGTACGGGCCGTCGAACACGCCGCCGGTGGTGGCGCCGTTGTAGTCGCCGGGGTGCTTCAGCCCCAGCAGGTGCCCCAGCTCGTGCAGCGAGGCGAAATAGCCCCAGCTGCCGTCCGACTGGTCTTCCAGCCCCGTGGAGGCGTTGTTGAGGAACAGGTAGTAGGGTGCCTGCCCCGGCAGCGGCTCGGTGACGTAGCCGGTGCTCTCGTCGGTCTGGTTGTTGGTGCCGTAGCGCAGCGTCCCGCCCGACGCGACCTCGACGAAGCGGATGTTGCACACCTCCTCCCACGCATCCATGGCGCGCCGCATGCCGCCGCGGATGGCCTCCGACATGGGCGCGAAGCCGCCGGGGTGGCCGGCCGGGATCTGGGCACCGGCCTCCAGGAAGCTGTAGGTGACCGTCACCGGCGAACCGGGGACGTTCGGGTAGTTCAGCCGCTCGCCCGGGCCGAAGAGCAGCGCGTCGATGGTGCGGATGCCGGTGATGGTCGCCATGCCCTTGTCCTCCTCTCAGGCCGCCAGGATCCAGCCGGCCTGGAAGGCCGCCGCCTTGACGCCCGCCAGCGTCACCGTGCCCAGCGAGCTGAGCGTCAGCACCGCGTCGCCGTCGGCATCGGCGGACAGCGTCCAGGTGGCGCCGGTCTCCAGCCGGATACGGTCGCCCTCCGCGCCGTTGAAGTCGGTGACCCGGTCGTCGCCGCCGACGAAGCCGAAGGCGAAGGTGTCGGCCCCCATCCCGCCGGTCAGCGTGTCGTTGCCGGCGATGCCGTTCTCCGCGCCGAAGCCGTCGCCGCACAGCCAGTCGTCGCCCTGGCCGCCGACGACCAGATCGTCCCGGCGCCCGCCCAGCAGCGTGTCGTCGCCCAGGCCGCCGTACAGCGTGTCGGCGCCGAAGTTGTCGTAGACGTGGTCGTTGCCGAGGTTGCCGTAGATGACGTCGTTGCCCGTCCCGCCGTTCAGGCTGTCGTTCCCCTGGCCGCCGAACAGCGTGTCGTCGTCCGCCCCGCCGAACAGGTCGTCCACCCCCAGGTTGCCGTACAGCACGTCGTTGCCGTCGCCGCCCGACAGCGTGTCGTTCCCCGCGTTGCCGGTCAGCGTGTTGGCCGCGGCGTTGCCCTGGATCGTGTCGCCGCCGGCCCCGCCGCGCGCGTTCTCGATGGTGACGTTGTAGGCGATGCCGAAGTTCTGCACGGCGCCCACGTCGCTGTAGGCGCCAGCGTCCATCCGGAAGGTCACGGCCTGCACCATGGCGGAGGCGTCCAGCGTGTCGGTGCCGCCGGCGTCCCACACCGCCTGGAGCTTGGGCTGATCGGTGAAGGCATAGGTGTCGTTGCCGGTGCGCGTCGCCATGTTGGCGCCGTACAGGTACTGCGCCGCAGCGATGTCGTAGACCATCGGCGTCTGCGCCTGCATCCCGTTCTCGGGCGGGGCGTAGGCCATGATGGCAAAGCCCTGGTTGTCCTGCCCCGCCGGCAGGAACGGCCCGGGCCCCTGCCCGCCCGACTGCGACCCGTTGTAGTCGCCGGGATGGCGCAGGCCCAGCAGGTGGCCGATCTCGTGCACCGTGGCGGTATAGGGATAGGTGCCCGGCGTGTAGACCTGCATGACCGGCCAGGAGTTGTTCAGGTACATGCTTCCGGCCTGCGGCGAATCCGCGAACGGCAGGTAGGCGTAGCCGGCCGAGTCCATGCCCTGGTCGTTGCTGGCGAAGTGGAAGCGGCCGGCGAACGGCACCTCCTGGAAGCTGACGTTGGCGACGTCGGCCCAGGCCTGCAGGCCCTGGCGCACCGCCTCCTTCATGGCGTCCGTCATCGGCGCGAAGCCGTCGCGGTCGTACTCTTCCGCCGTGACCGGCGGCGTGTTGGGGAAGTCGTAGGTGATGCGAACCGGCGTGCCCACCGGACTTCCGGCATTCAGCCGGACGTCGGCGCCCTCCAGCAACGTGTCGATGTACTGGATTCCCGTGATGGTCGGCATGCCGCGCTCTTCTCCCTTCAAACGACCGGAGCCGGCGCGCCCTGGCACGCCGGCTCGGAGACGTCATCACGGATACGCGCGAAAATGCAACCTTTGATACCGGGCTCAACCGCCGAGATGCTGTCGCGTCCAGGCGACCAGCGCCGTCGCCGGCATGGCGCCGCTGGTGCGCGCCACCTCCCGCCCCTTGTGGACGAGCACCAGGGTCGGGATGCTGCGGATGCCGAAGGCGCCGGCCAGCCGCTGCTCCTCGTCGGTGTTCACCTTCACCAGCCGCACGTGCGGTTCCAGTTCGCCGGCGGCCTGGGCGAAGGCCGCGGCCATCATGCGGCACGGTCCGCACCATTCCGCCCAGAAGTCGATCAGCAGCGGCAGATCGCCCTTCTCGGCGTGGATGGCGAAGCGCTCACCCGTCAGCGCCACCGGGTGGCCGTCGAACAGCGGCTGGCCGCACTGGCCGCACTTGCCGCCGCGTTCCTGCTTTTCCGCGGGCACGCGGTTGATGGTGTCGCAATGGGGGCAGACGACGTGCATGGCGGAACCCTCCTCATTCCGGAACGAACAGCGCCCGCTCGGCGAGCGCCTTCAGCGTGCGCAGCGTCACCAGCGTGACGATCACCGTGGCCGCCGCCAGCAGCACGCCGGCCAGCGTGGCGGACGCGGCGCCGCCGCCCAGCGCGTGATGGCCCAGCGCGTGGTGATAGGTAAGCCCCGCCACCGCCGTGGCGGCGGACGGGAAGGTGAAGGCCCACCAGGACACGGCGAACGGCACCTTCAGGAACATCGGCGCCAGCCGCACCAGCAGCAGTGCCGTGAACAGCGCCGTGAAGAACAGCACCCGCGCCGCCGCGTCCAGCACCCCGCCGTTCAGTTGCATGTACGACAGGAAACCCACGGCCGGCGGCGCCAGGAAGATGAACAGCGTCGGCACCAGGCGCGCCGGCACCATGTCGTGGAAGATTACGCGGTACAGCAGCACCGGCAGCAGCGCCAGCCAGAACACCACGCCGACCGCGAAGAAGAACCACGACAACTCGACATACCCCAGCCGCACGCCCACGAGCGGCGCCAGCACGTTGCCGACCACCGGGATGAACCACGCCGGGTTGAAGGTTTGCAACTCGTGCGGCCGGCCGATCCATCGGCCCATCAGCGTGACGGCGAAGGTCAGGTGCAGCGCCGCCGCGAACAGCCATACCACCTCCGCCACCTTCGGCGCGTAGGGAAGCGCCGCCCCGGCCAGGATCATCAGGCCGATGGAGATGGTGGGGAAGAAGTTGCTGCGCACGGGGTGCGCGAACTCCGCCTTCACCGCCGCCGGGTGGCGCAGCGCCTTGGACAGGTACAGCCCGGCGACCGCCACGAAGGCGACCGCCGCCAGCGCCAGCACGGCCTCGCCGACGGCGGACGGCAGGCCCAGCGTCTCGTGCGCCCGGCGCCACGCCAGCCCCAGCCCGCCCAGGCCCATCACCGTGGCGAACAGCGGCACCGGCACGTGCACCAGCCACGCCGCCGAAGCCGCCCCGCTCTGCGTCGCCGCATGCGCCGTCATGCTCAACCCCCGCCATATTTTAGATATCTCTTATATTGAGCGCGGGAGTTTGAGTTTGCAAGAGGACGTCGCCCCGTCGGTTGGGTTGAGGCGTCAGCCGCAAAACCCAACGCGTCTGCAATGCAGACCATGTTGGGTTTTCGCTGCCGCTCAACCCAACCTACGGCGCGCCGCCGGAGAAGGGATCTTATGCGCCCATTCCCGTGATGCGGATCGCCACCTGCTTCGTGTACGGCGCCACCGCGACGATCTCGAACCGCACGGCGTTCTCGGCCGCGAACTCGTGGAAGGCGCGGTATTCGTCGTCCTTCCAGGTGCGGTTGCCGATGAACTCGTCGAAGACCAGCACGCTGCCCGGCCGGATGCGCGGCGCCAGCCCGGTCAGCACCGTGCGCGCCGACGAATACAGGTCGCTGTCCACGTTGACGAAGCGCACCGGCCCCGCGTGCGCGGCCAGGAAGGCCGGCAGCGTGTCCTCGAACCAGCCGGCGTGCAGCACGACGTTCTCCCGCACCGGCGGCAGTTCGCGGCCGGTGGTCAGCACGCCGCGCGGCTGCGTCCCCCACGCTTCCGGCAGCCCTTCGAAGGAGTCGAAGCCGTGCACCGCCTGCCCCGCCTGCGCGGCGATGCGGTTGATGGACGTGCCGCGCCGCACGCCGAACTCCAGCACCAGCCCCGGCAGCGTGGCTTCGCCCAGCGCGAAGGACAGCAGCGGCGCGCTCAGCCCGAACAGCCGCGCGTCCGGCGCCAGATCCGGCAGGATCGCCGCCACCGCGTCGGCCACCGGCCGGCGCCTGGGATGCTCCGCCAGCCGCTCATCGAAGATCGTCCGGGCCTCCTCCTCCCTCCCCAGCAGCCGCAGGTAGGCGCACAGGAAGGCCCAGTACTTGCCGTTGGCCCCCGTGCAGCCCACCGCCCGGCGCAGCCGCCGCAGCGCCTCCTCCACCCCGAACAGCTCCAGCGCCGGGGCGTGGCTGCCGAACCACGCGGCGGCGTGCTCCTCGTCTTCGGCGAGCATGGTGTCGTACACCGCCAGCGCGGCCTCCGCGTCCCCCAGGTAGGCATGGCTCAGCGCCGCGTCGTACAGCAGGTCGGCCCGGCTGCCCCGCCCGCGCGCCAGCGCCGCCCCGGCCACCCGCACGGCGTCCTCGTACCGCGCGTCGCGGCGGTAGGCGCCGGACAGCGCCTCCGGCAATCCCTGCTGGTCGGGCGCCAGCGCCGCCACCGTCTCCAGGATGTGCACGGCGCGGTAGACATCGTTCGCCAGCAGGCAGGCCTTGGCGAGGTGCAGCAGCGCGTCGGCGTCGGCCGGGTCCTGCACCAGCGCCTGCCGCAGGTGGCCGACGATGCGCGCGTGCTCCCGCCGCCCCGTGCGGGCGGAGGCGATCAGGGTGCGGGCGGCGGAAACATGATGGGCGACAGGGTCCATGGGACCGGGTTCATGCACCGGATCCGGCGCCGCGGAAAGCAAAAAGAAACCCCCGCCCGGATCGCCGGACGGGGGCAGGATGGAGACGGCGAGGCGTCATTCCGCCGCGATCAGGAAGCGCGGCGGCTCCGGCGCGTCGGGCACGATGCCGAGGGTTCGGCCGACCTCTTCCTGGGTCGGCCGGCGGCGGTAGGCGGCGGCGTAGCGGTCGAGCGCGGCCAGACACTCCTTGATGGTGCCCGACCCCACCGCCCGGCAGTCCTCGAAGGCGTGCGGGTCGGGGCGGTACCAGTGGGTGATGTAGCAGTCCTCGGCCCCGTTCAGGGTGAGGGTGAGGGCGAAGCGGCCCTCGTGCCCGATGCGCGCGTGCGCCGCGCGGATCCGGGCCTGGACCTCCTCGATGGTCATCGCTTTGCGTCCTCTCATGTCAGGCAGCCTCCTCGTAGGACCGCTCGGCCGCGCGGCGCCCCCAATCGGCGTCGCGGGCCAGAAGGTCGATCATCGCCCGGGTGGTCCCGGCGGTGTCCGGCGCGGTGTCCGGGCGCAGCAGCCGGCCGAGCTGGAGCGCCATGGACCCGGCCTCCGCCTCCACCCAGCGGGCGAAGGCGCGCCGCCGGTCGGCCTCCCGCCAGTACCAGGCGGGCAGCCGCGGGTGCGTGCGCTCCATCTCGCCCTCCCACGCGCTCATGCGGTACAGGCCGCTGGGGGAGCGTTCGCCGGTCATGCCGTCAGGCGGCCTCGCGGCCGTCCCCCTCCTCGCGCTTCAGGATCTCGGCCTTCTTCTGCGCGAACAGCCCGGTGATGCGGTGCTGCGCGGCGCGGTCGATGGTGCCGATCTCCCGCAGGCGGTTGCCGACGCCGGCCCGCCAGACCTCCTCCAGGTCGTCGAGGTCGAGGCAGGCGCCCAGCCGGCGCTTGACCTCCGCCTCGAACGCCTCGATGGCGGCCGGCTGCAGGTCGGGGTTGGCCTTGGCGGCGTAGTAGGCCTCCGACTCCTCCCGGTACTTGGAATCGTCGAACTGCCCCATGTAGATGTCGGCGGCGAGGCCGAGCTGGAGCAGGCATTTGCCCACCGCGTCGGTCATCGACATCTTGAAGCACTCGTCGTCCGGCGCCTCGATGCCGTTGCGCCGGCGCACCATCTCGGTGCCGCCCCACTGCGGGCCGGTCCAGCACTTCTCGCCCGTCTCCGGGTCCAGGTACCAGACGCGCGCGCAGATGAAGACCATGCGCTCGGCGATGGTCCAGTCGACCTGCTCGTAGCCCCAGCCCTTGCCGACCGGGCCGAACGCCTCGGTCATCATCTGCAGGCGCCACGTCGGATCGATCTGCGTGCCGCGGAAGCCGCCGCCGCGGGTAAAGGGCTTGGTCGCCTTCGGGTCCGTCCGCTTCAGCTGGTTCCACAGGTTTAGGTTGTCGACGCGGCGCGCGGCGGCGCCCACCTTCACCTCGGCATGGCCGGTCCCTGCTTGGGGAGCATCGGTCTTGGTCTCAACCTTCTCGGCCTCGGCGACGGTGTCCGTCTTGCTCATGCGTCCCATCGGTGAAGTCCTTCCAGACTAGCGTTTTTTCACTCCCCTCACCCCAACCCGCCCTGGCTTCGTAATGGTCCAGGATGGCGGACAGGCTCGGGTCAGAGGAGACGGGCGTCCACGGCTCGGCCCGTTCGAGCGCGCGCCGCGGCGGTTCGCCGTAGCGCAGACTGAGTCGCCCCTCGCGGTCGCGCGCGAGGAAAAGCCCGCCGGCGAAGGCAAGCCGCGCATCCTCGGGCATCAGCGCCTTCAGCGCCGTCTCCGCCTCGCGCGCAGCCAGCGTCGCCGGCCGCTGCTCCACCAGCACCGCGGCCAAGGCCACGAAGCGGTTGTGCCGCGTCATGTCGACCACGCGCAGCGCCTCCAGCGCCGGTGCCTCCACCGGCAGCGGGTCGCACGGCTCCACGTCGTTGGCAACGTGCCACCAGAAGGCTTGCGCCGTCGCCAGCAGCCGGTCGCAGTCCGCCTCCACCCGCCCCGTGCGCACCAGCGCGTGGCCGTTCGGGCGCAGGATCGACAGCAGGCCGCGCTCCATCCCGGTGACCAGGAACTGGTGCTGCAGCTGCCAGTGATAGCGCTGCGCCAGTTCCGCGTCGGACTGGAAGCCGCCGGAAAATTTCGCCTCGACGATCACGTCGGGGCTCCCCATCTGCACATCGTCCCCCGGCACATCGTCCCACGTGTAGAAATCAGGGTGCGCCACCAGCCAGTCGTGGTCCGCGTGCACGCGGGTCTCGCCGGCGGGAACGCACGGAACGCCGGTGGCGTGTTCGACGAAGCGCGGATGCAGGTGCTCGGTGGCGATGCCGATCTGCACCGCCGCGACGAGGTCGAGGTTCGGCGGCTCGGCCCGCCCGGTCTTTTCGCGCCACAGCGCCAGCCAGTCGCCCGCCATCACCCGCGCGGCGTCGGACGAACCGAGCCGGCCGGCCCGCAAAGCCCTCTGATCCTCGCTGATCGCCATGCCCCGCGCCGCCCCTGCGCATTTGCAGCAGTCCCGGCATTAACCATAAGCCGGAGCCTAAATATGGCTGCTTTCTCGCACGATTCAAGAACAAAAAGAGAACCTGTAGCGTGGCCGTAAGTACCGAACGATCGAAGGTTCGCATATGAAATGTCACGGCCCGGGCGCGGCCGTGTAAGCACGGCGCCGCAACTTAGTTCAAATCTGCCCCTTCCCAATTTCCCCGATCCGCTTATTTTCGAACGCGCCCGGCGAAGCCGGAGCGTGACAGTCACAGGTGCGCGGAAGGGAGCGTCACGTCGAAGCCGCTCAGCCGCCGCCGCCCCACAACGGATGAGGCCCCTCCCCCATTCAAGGGGAAGGGGCCATGGTCCGCTTCCGGCTGAAGCCGGAAAGCCGGCACCGGGTCAGGCGTCGAACTGCAGGACGAAGCGCTCCGGGAACGGGCCGTCCTGGAAATCCGGCCGACCGTCGCTGCCCGGCGCGCGCTTCAGGCCGGGCTTCAGCAGCAGCGCCTTCACCATCTGCGACACCTGGGCCAGGCTGACCTGATCGCCCAGGCAGGTGTGCGCGCCGTAACCGAAGTGCATGTAGTGGTAGTCGGGGCGGCCCGGCGTGAAGGCCTCCGGGTCCGGCACCTGCGCCGCGTCCATCATGGCCGAGGCGTTGGAGGCCAGGACCAGCGTGCCCGCCTTGATGGTGGTGGCGCGCGGCGTGCCGGCCGCCACCGTGTAGTCGGCCACCCCCAGGCGCACGATGAACGGGTTGATCGGGTTGAAGCGCAGCGCCTCCCAGCAGTAGGCGGCGACGGTGGCGTCGTCGTTCGCCTTGGCGGCGGCCACCGCCTTGGCCAGCACGTCCGGCCGGTCGAGCAGCTGGTCGAGGAGCTGGACCACCGCGGCCGAGGTCGTCTCCACCGCTCCCACCAGCAGGCCCATGGTGTTCGACACGATCCGCTCGTCGTCGAAGCCGATCACCTCCGGGAAGTGGGTGAGCAGCATGCGCGACAGCGTGTCGTCGGCCGGCACCTGGGCCAACGCCTGACGCCGCGCCGGGATCAGCCGGCCCAGGTAGGCGCGCATCTCCGCACCCGCCTGCACCGAATCCTGGTGCACCTTGGGGTCGTTGGTGAGGTTGTGGAACATGTCGTGCTGCGTGGCCTTCGACCAGCGCATCATGGTGGCGAGGTCGGGGCCGGGGAAGCCGAAGTGCTCGCCCACCACTTCGATCGGCACGCGGCGGGACAGCTGGCTCACCACCTCGATCCGGCCGGACCTGGCGACCTCGCCCACCGCCTCGGCGGCACGGCGGGCGGCCATGGCGGCGACGGCCGGCATGTCGTCCTGGCGCAGCAGGGCGCGCATGACCGACTTGTCGCGCTGGTTGTAGACGGTGTCGTCGCGCGCCAGCATGTAGGGGCCGACCGCCGGGTCCATCTTGGGCGCGTAGGGGCGCACGGTGAAGGTGGCGTTGCGCGACAGCACCTCCTGCACGTCGGCGAACAGGGTCAGCAGGACCGGGCCGGGCGGCGGCGTCACCAGGATCGGCCGGTTCGCGCGCAGTTCGGCGAACAGCGCCTGCGGGTTCGTCTGGACCCAATAGAACAGCAGCTTGGCCTTCTGGTCCGCCGGAGCGGCATCGTACTGCTGAAGAAACGACATCGTTCCCCTCCCGTCGAGATTTGACGGGGCAAGGCTAGTCATCATAATCGACGCGGCGCAACAGTCATCATTCAGAATGCAACGATTTGTGACATGTCATACGTGAGTATTATTACAGGACAGAAAGACAAAACCTGCTGACGGCCGCCGCGTCCGGCGTGTAGGTTCGTCGCGCGCGTCACCCGTGGGTGGCAGCGCGCGGGAACGCCTGCGTTCCCGCTCCGTCGGGGGAAGCAAGGGGATCTACGACATGCGTCTGAGGGGAGTGATGCTGGCCGCCGCGGCCACGCTGCTCGGCGCCGGCTGCGCCGCCATCGTGCCGCAGCCGCCGAAGCCGGAACCGGTCAACCGGGTGGTCTATCTGGACCAGGGCTGGACCGACCAGCAGCGGCAGTTCTACTACTACACGCCGCAAGGCACGGTGACGATGCCGGCCAAGTGGTTCATGGCGCTGGAACAGCCGCTGAGCCAGGAACTGCTGTCCTCGTCGGAATACCTGGGGCGCTTCCGCTTCCTAGTCGACGACCTGAAGGCGGACGGCAAGCTGAACCCCAACAAGCTGCCGGTCGGCTGGGCGCTGTTCCAGGACGATTCGATCTCCGAGCAGTACGTCGGCTTCACTTGCGCCGCCTGCCACACCGGGCAGGTCAACTACAAGGGCACGGCCGTGCGCATCGACGGCGGTGCCGCCATGCACGACGTGACGACGCTGCGCACGGTGCTGGCCGAATCGATCGTGCTGACCTACCTCGCCGACGACAAGTTCGAGCGCTTCGCTAAGCGCCTGCTGGGCGACCGCTACCCCGAGGGCAAGGAGGCGGTGCGCAAGCAGCTGAAGTACTTCTCCGACACCGCGCTGGGTGCTGCCGGCATCAACAGCCGCATGCACCTCTATCCGACGCCGGAAGGCTTCGGCCGCAACGACGCGCTGGGCCGCATCGGCAACACGGTGTTCGCCGACGACCTGATGGAGGTGACGAACAACCGCCCGGCCAACGCCCCGGTCAGCTACCCGCACGTCTGGGACATCTGGTACTTCGACTGGGTGCAGTACAACGCCTCGGTCCGCCAGCCGATGGTGCGCAACGTGGGCGAGGCGCTGGGCGTGCACGCGCTGACCAACTTCGTCAACCCGTTCGGCCAGCCCAACCCGCCGAACCTGCGCTGGCAGTCGTCGGTGCGGGTCCAGGACATCCACGCCATCGAGAAGCAGCTGGAGACGCTGCGCCCGCCGGCGTGGCCGGAGGCGGTGCTGGGCAACATCGACCGGACCAAGGCCGCGCAGGGCCGCGCCCTGTTCGGCGAGCTGTGCGCCAGTTGCCACGAGGTGAAGCCGATCGCCGACACCAAGCCGCAGGAGTGGCACACCCCGGTCATCCCGCTGCCCACCATCGGCACCGATCCGACCGAGGTGAACAACTTCAACACCACGAAGCTGGACGGCTCGAAGCTGGGCGTGCTCGGCCCGGTGACGCCGGCCGCCGGCCTGAAGCTGGTGACCGAGAAGATCAAGGACCAGCAGTACGACAACCTCAAGCTCACCAAGGCGCAACGCGAGGAGATGGACGGCTGGGGCCGCAAGAACGAGGTGCGCGAGACCTGCGGCTACAAGGCGCGCCCGCTGCACGGCGTGTGGGCGACGGGTCCGTTCCTGCACAACGGTTCGGTCCCCAACCTGTACGAGCTGCTGGGGCCGGGCGAGGCGCGCTCCAGGACGTTCGCGCTGGGCACG
>NZ_DASPMG010000420.1:0-18639 GCF_035627195.1 Azospirillum sp. | reverse complement strand
TGTAACACAAAAAACGGTATCACAAAAGTCCGTTCGCGGGTTAAACTGTCATTATCGGCAAGATAGTGCAGCGGCTGGGCGCAACGTTGGGCATGGCGGACATCCTGATCATCATCGGGACGGAAGGTGGAAACGCGCGCTTCGCCGCGGAGGCGGTGCGGGACGAGCTTGCCGGCATGGGACACAGCGCCGACCTGTCCATGGGCGGCGACTGTATCGCGTTGGACCTGACCCGGCGCCCGCTCGCGCTGCTGTGCACCTCCACCTACGGTTTCGGCGACCTGCCCGAGAACCTGCAACCCTTCGCCCACAGCCTGCGCACCCGCAAGCCGGACCTTCGGCATCTGCGCTACGGCGTGATCGCGCTGGGCGACCAGACCTATTCGGAAACCTTCTGCAAGGCCGGCCGCACGCTGGACGAGCAATTGCGCGATCTCGGCGCCCGCCGCGTCGGCGACCGGCTGGAGATCGACGCCTGCACCCAGCCCCTGGCCGACGAGGAAGCCGCCGCCTGGGCCCGCGAGTGGGCAGGCATGCTGTAACGCGCGCTTTGACGGCGGCTCCCGCGCCCTACATGATACGGTCCAAATGATACGGCCCAACGCGACCAACGAACACAAAAGGCATCAGAGGAGGAACGTGTATGACACCCCAGGAGATGTTCGAAACGCACCGCGCGACGCTGGACAAGGCGGTCGAGGCGACGCGCACCCGCGCCTATTGGTCGCCGTTTTCCGAGATGCCCAGCCCCCGCGTCTATGGTGAGACCGGTCAGGCCGACGGCGAGGCGGCCTTCAAGGCCCGCCTGAACAAGGTCTTCGACCTCGGCCAGCCCGGCGCCAACGGCTTCGTGGGGGCCGAGCGCTCGCCCTTCGGCTTCGACCTCGGCGTCACCTACCCCAAGGCCGACGTGGACGCGGTGATCGCCGCCGCCCAGGCCGCCACCCCGGCGTGGCGTCGCATCGGCCCCAATGGCCGCGCCGGCGTGTGCCTGGAGATCCTGCAGCGCCTCAACAAGCGCTCCTTCGAGATCGCCTTCGCCGTGCAGCACACCACGGGTCAGGCCTTCATGATGGCCTTCCAGGCCGGTGGCCCGCATGCCCAGGACCGCGGCGTCGAGGCCGTCGCCTACGGCTGGAAGGCGATGACCGACCAGGTGCCGGAAGCCCGCTGGGAGAAGCCGCAGGGCAAGAACCCGCCGGTGGTCATGGACAAGCGCTTCGACGTGATCGGCCGCGGCATCGGCCTGATGATCGGCTGCGCCACCTTCCCCACCTGGAACGGCTACCCGGGCCTGTTCGCCAGCCTCGTCACCGGCAACCCCGTGATCGTCAAGCCGCACCCGGGCGCCATCCTGCCGCTGGCCATCACGGTGGAGGTCGTGCACGAGGTGCTGAAGGAGGCCGGGCTCGACCCCGCGCTGGTCACCCTGGTGGCCGACAGCGCCGACGCGCCCGTGACCAAGGATCTGGCCATGCGGCCGGAGATCGCGCTGATCGACTTCACCGGCTCGTCCGAGTTCGGCAACTGGCTGGAGGAGAACTGCCGCCACGCCGCCGTCTTCACCGAGAAGGCCGGCGTCAACACGGTGGTCATCGATTCGACCGACGACCCGAAGGGCATGGCGCGCAACATGGCCTTCTCGCTCAGCCTCTATTCCGGCCAGATGTGCACGACGCCGCAGGTGCTCTTCGTGCCCAAGGACGGCATCAAGGCCGGCGGCGAGACCATGAGCTTCGATCAGGTCGTGTCCACCCTGGCCGGCGGCCTGGAGAAGTTCGTCTCCGACCCCGAGCGCGCGGTGGAGATCCTGGGCGCCATCCAGTCCGACGCCACGCTGAAGCGCCTTCAGGACGCGGCGTCGCTGGGCACCGTGGCGCTCGCCTCGAAGCCCGTCGCCCACCCGAAGTTCCCGGACGCCCGCGTGCACACCCCGCTGATGCTGGTGCTGGACGCCAAGGACGAGGACACCTACGGGCGTGAGCTGTTCGGCCCGATCTCCATGGTCGTCAAGGTCGACAGCACGGCCGACGCGCTGGCCCGCGCCAAGCGTCTGGTGCAGACCAAGGGCGCCCTCACGGCCGCCCTCTACTCCACCGACGCCAAGGTGATCGAGGACGCGCAGGACGCCTTCGTCGAGGCCGGCGTGGCCCTGTCGGTCAACCTGACCGGCGCTGTGGCGGTGAACCAGTCGGCGGCGTTCAGCGACTTCCACGGCACCGGTGCCAACCCGGCCTGCAACGCCGCGCTGTGCGACCTCGCCTTCGTCGCCAACCGCTTCCGCGTCATCCAGAGCCGCATCCCCGTGGCCGCCTGATCCCCCTTTGAAAGCCCCTCTCCCCTTGCTCTCGCCGGATCTTCGATCCGGCTGCCGCGACAGGCGGATGCCTCTGGCATCCGCTGAGAGCGGGAGAGGGGTTGGGGTGAGGGGGTGTATTTTATTGGCCACAGATGAACACAGATAGACACAGATCAAGAGGATGGATTTAGAAAATCATCTTCAAAATCAATCTGTGTTTATCTGTGTTCATCTGTGGCAAAAAACTCCCGCTGCGCCACGACAACGCAGCGGACAATAAGAAAACCAGGGAGAACAATCCGCATGTCCACTCTGCCGCGGCCCCGCGTCTACGCCATCGACGGCGTGGTGCCGGTGATCGACCCGACCGCGTTCGTCCATCCCTCCGCCGTGCTGATCGGCGACGTGATCGTCGGCCCGAACTGCTACGTCGGCCCGTGCGCGTCCTTGCGCGGCGACTTCGGCCGCATCGTCCTGCAAGACGGGGCCAACGTGCAGGACAACTGCACCATGCACGCCTTCCCCGGCCTGGACGCGGTGGTCGAGGTGGACGGCCACATCGGCCATGGCGCCGTGCTGCACGGCTGCATCGTCAAGCGCAACGCGCTGGTCGGCATGAACGCCGTGGTGATGGACGGCGCCGTGGTCGGCGAGGCCGCCATCGTCGCCGCCATGGCCTTCGTCAAGGCCAGCTTCCAGGTGCCCGCCCGCCATCTGGTCGCCGGCATGCCGGCCAAGGTGGTGCGCGAACTGTCCGACGACGAGATCGCCTGGAAGCACGAGGGCACGCGCGAGTACCAGCGCCTCGTCGGCCGTTCCCGCGCCACCATGGTGGAGTGCGATCCCCTCGCCGCCGAGGAGCCGGACCGCAAGCGCGTCGACGCCGGCGACGTCCAGCCCCTGCACACGCAGAAGGGTTAGTGCCTACCTCGCCCCCGTGATGCGCTGCTCGGGCGCGGTGGTCAGCTCGTCGGCCTGGGTCTGCAGCTTGGAAAGCAGGAGGTTCAGTTGCTGCATCTCGTCCGCGTCCAGGGCGCTCGTCAACTGCGCCTCGTAGGCAAGCGCCATGGGGGCGATCTCGCGGTAGATCTCCAGCCCCTTCGGCGTCAGGGTCAGCAGCGCCTTGCGCCGGTCGGTGTCGCCCGCCTCGCGCAGGATCAGCTCCGAATCCAGCATGCGGCTGATGGCGCGGCTGACCTGCACCTTGTCCATGGCGGTGGCCGCCGCGATCTCGCCCGCACTCAGCGTCTCGTTGCCCAGGCCGCCCAGCACCGCGATGATCCGCCATTCCGGGATCGTGATGTGGAAGCGCTTCTCGTAAAGCCGCGCCACCGTCTGGCTGATGGTGTTGGCCAGCACCGACACGCGGTACGGCAGGAAGTGCGACAGGTTCAGTTCGGACCCGGCGGAGGGCCGGCGGACAGTCTTGCGGCGGGGGCTGGCAGGGGGCATCGGCGGGCCTCGGGGTTGCACGGATCATCTTGACCCGGCTTTTTCTACTTGCAACAGTTTCAAATGAAACTAGATTGGCGCAAGGAGCAGCCCCCGACCGGGGCCACACCCAAGAAAGGCGAGGAGGAAACCGAGAGATGAAGCTCGCGACGCTGAAGGCCGGAGGGCGCGACGGAACGCTGGTGGTGGTGTCGCGCGACCTGACGCGCTGCCGCCCGGTGCCGGAGATCGCCCGCACCCTGCAGGCCGCCCTGGACGATTGGGAGACCACCGCGCCCAAGCTGGACGCGGCCTTCCGCGCGCTGGAGGCCGATCCCGCCGGCGGCCAGCCCTTCGACCCGCGCGCCTGCGCCTCGCCCCTGCCGCGCGCCTACCAGTGGGCCGACGGCTCGGCCTACGTCAACCATGTGGAGCTGGTGCGCAAGGCCCGAGGGGCCGAGATGCCGTCCAGCTTCTGGACCGACCCGCTGATGTACCAGGGCGGCTCCGACACCTTCCTCGCCCCCACCGACCCGATCCCGGCGGTGACCGAGGACTGGGGCATCGATTTCGAGGGCGAGGTCGCCGTCGTCACCGGCGACGTGCCGCTGGCCGCCACGCCCGAACAGGCGCGCGCCGCCATCCGCCTGCTCCTGCTGGTCAACGACGTCTCCTTGCGCAACCTGATCCCGGCCGAGCTGAACAAGGGCTTCGGCTTCTTCCAGTCCAAGCCGTCGTCCGCCTTCGCCCCCGTGGCGGTGACGCCAGACGAGCTGGGCGAGGCGTGGGACGGATCGCGCGTCCACCTGCCGCTGCTCAGCGAATTGAACGGCAAGCCGTTCGGCAAGCCGAACGCCGGCATCGACATGACCTTCGACTTCCCCACGCTGGTCGCGCACGCCGCCAAGACGCGCCCGCTGGGTGCGGGCTGCATCGTCGGTTCCGGCACCGTGTCGAACAAGCTGGACGGCGGCCCCGGCAAGCCGGTGGACCAGGGCGGCGTGGGCTACTCCTGCATCGCCGAGATCCGCATGATCGAGACGATCGAGACCGGCAAGCCCGCCACCCCCTTCATGCGCTTCGGCGATCGCATCCGGCTGGAGATGCTGGACGCGCAGGGCCGCAGCGTCTTCGGCGCCATCGACCAGGTGGTCGCGCGCCACCAGCCCGCCCAGGGCTGATCCACCGGAGCCAGGGCCATGAGCGACGCCATCTCCGTCATCAAGACCGAACACCGCAACCTGATGCGGGTGGTCAACATCTTCGACATCGTGCTGCGCAGCGTCGACGCCGGCCATCCGCCCGACTTCGACCTGATGGACGCCATCGTCGAATACCTGCGCACCTTCACCGACCAGTACCACCACCCCAAGGAGGACCGCTTCCTGTTCGCGGCCCTGCGCCGGCGCGACCCGGACGCGCATGCCATCCTGGACGAGCTGGAGGCCGAGCACGGCACCTGCTACGCCTCCACCACCGCGCTTCACGACGCGCTGGAGGCCTACAAGCGCGGCGAGCCCGGCAGCGCCGAGCGCTTCCAGCAGGTCGCGGCCGAGTACCGCCGCCTGCAGCTGCGCCACTTGCAGAAGGAAGAGGGCGTGGTCATCCCCCTGGCCCGCGCCGCCTTGACGGAGGAGGACTGGCACACCATCAACGCCGCCTTCGCCGACCACAAGGACCCGCTGTTCAGCGACGACGCACAGGAATCCGCCCGCCAGCTCTACTCCCGCATCGTCAACCTGACCCCCGCCCCGCACGGCTTCGCCGATCCGCGGTGACTTTAGCCCCCTCCCTCGCCTCCGGCGGGGGAGGGAGGTTTTCACCGCGTCGTCATGATCTTCTGCAGATGCGGCGGGGCGTCGGGGTCCCAACCGCGCGCGCGGGCCAGCGTCGTGACCGCCGCGTAGAAGCTCGCCGTCTGGCAGAGCGGCGCCAGCACCGGCGGCACGCCGGGCACGGTGGGCAGCGTCATGGCACCCGCCACGTCCAGCGCCGACCACACCCGCGCCCCCTGCCCCACCATGCGCGCCACGGCGGCGCGGATGCTCTCCGCCGCCGCGTCCTCCTGGCCCAGCGCCAGCACGGGCAGGTCCGGGCCGACCATGGCCAGCGGGCCGTGAATGATCTCGGCGGCGCTGAACGCCTCGGCGTGCAGGCCGCAGCTCTCCTTGCACTTCAGCGCCACCTCCTGCGCCGCGCCCATGCCGGCCCCGCGCCCGACCACGAACAGGTTGCGCACCGCCACCAGTTCCTCCAGCGCCGGCCGCCAATCCAGTGTCAGCGCCGCGCCCAGCGCGTCGGGCAGCGCCCGCACGGCCGCGTGCAGGTCGTCCCGCCCGGACCAGTGCGCGACAAGGTCGAGGAACGCCAGCGCGGTCAGCAGGTGCGACTTGGTCGCGGCCACGCCGCGCTCCGGCCAGCCGCACAGCGGCAGCACCACCTCGCACAGCGCGGCCAGCGGCGAGCCCTCGTCGTTGACGATGCCAACCACCAGCGCGCCGCCGTCCCGCGCCGCCTGGGTGAGCCGCAGCAGGTCCGGGCTGCGCCCGCCCTGCGACACGGCGACGAACAGCCCGTCCCGCAAATCGACCGGTGCTTCGTACACGGACGCCACGTTGTGCGCGAGATGCGCCACCGGCCGCCCCAGCACGGTTTCGATCAGGTGCTTGCCGTACAGCGCCGCGTTGGCCGAGCTGCCGCGCGCCCCCGTCACCACGACGCGCGGCGGGGCCGCGCGCAGCCGCGCGCCCAGGTCGGCCAGGATGGCGCGGTTGCGCTCGCCCTGCCGCCGCGCCGCCTCCGGCGTCTCCGCCGCTTCACGCGCCAATGTGGAGAGGGGTTCGTCCATGCCGGGATCCGTAGGTTGGATTGAGCGCCAGCGAAAACCCAACGGCCCTCGCCGTGCCAGCATGTTGGGTTTTCGCCTCCGGCTCAACCCAGCCTACGAGCCTCCCACCAAAGACGATCCTCAATGCCCCGTGACGGACACCCGGTCGGCGTCCGGGTACTCCGGCTGCTGCTGCGAGAAGTAGCCTTCCGTGTGGATCAGCTCGTCCTTGGCGCCCAGCGCCTTGGCGGCCTTCACGCAGTCCTCGACGAACTCCGGGCTGCCGGCCACGAACACGCTGTGCTCCGACAGATCCTTGAACAGAGTCGGCAGCACCGCCGGGATGCGGCCCTTCAGAGGTGCCGCGTCGTCGCGGGTCAGCGTCGTCTTGAACTCGAACCGGCGGTGCTTGGCCTGCCAGTAGGCCATCTGGCCGCGGGCGTAGACGTCCTCGCCCGTGCGGCCAGAGAACAGCACGGTCACCGGCTGCTTGTAGCCGCGCTTCAGCGCCGCTTCCGCCAGCGCCAGAATGGGCGCCAGGCCGGTGCCGGCGGCCATGCACAGCACCGGCGTCTCCACCGACGGGTCGCCGATGAAGGTGCCGTAGGGGCCGGAGAGCTGCACCAGCTCGCCCAGCTTCAGCTTGTCGTGAATCCAGGTGCTGGTCGGGCCACCCTCCTGCCGGGTGACCTGCAGCACGATCTCGCCATCCGCGCGCGGCGCGTTGGCGATGGAGTAGCAGCGCGGCGGCGCCTCCTCGCGCTCGTTGCCCAGCATCACGTACTGCCCCGGCCAGAAGCGCAGCGGCTGGCCCAGCGGGCGCAGGTGCAGTTCCACGATGCGCGGCGTGCGCATGATGCGGTCGGCGACGATGAAGCTGACGTTCTCGCGCGGCGGGAACAGCTTGGGCTTGGCGTCGGCGGTTCCCCACTCGATCACCAGTTCCTCGCTGATCGGCTTGGCCATGCACATCAGGCCATAGCCGTCCTTCCGCTCGGCCTGGGACAGCGCCATGTCCAGGACCATGCCCTGGTCGAACTGGCCGCTGACGACCTTCACCTTGCATTCGCCGCACGCCCCCGCGCGGCAGTTGTTGGGCAGCGCGTAGCCGGCCTTCTCCAGCGCGGAAAGGACGGTGTCGCCCGACGGGCACTCGACCTCGCGGCCCGAGGGATGCAGGCGGATGCGGCTCACGGGATGACCTCGCTCACATGAGAAAGGGGCGGCGGAGGATAACCCCGCCGCCCGTCAGGATAAAGGGACACACCTACCAGGGGGTTGGCGAGATCAGAAAACGGGGATGATCTCGTCCATGTCGATGTCGCGGATCTCCTCGCCGGTGATGCCCACCTCGGGGATCGCCGGGAAGGGGATGCCGTACTTGTCGAGCACGCCCTTGAGGTTCAGCATGGCGTTGCGCCAGTTGTCCTTCTTCATGTCGTAGGTCGGGATGCCGAAGCCGGCCTTGCGCGCCACCTCCTCGGCCTCGCGCTGCACCGGGATGAAGTCCGACGGCAGGTCCCAGAAGTCCGCCGGCGGCTCGAACAGCACGGCCGACAGGAACAGGTAGCCGGCGCGGATCTGCTTGGTGATGATCGACTTCTCCTCGGCCGGCAGCTTCGGATAGTCGCGCTCCATCACCGACATGCAGATGGCCATGTGGCGGCCCTCGTCGCGGCCGACGTTCTTGAAGGCGGCCTGCCAGACCGGCTCCTTCGAGTTGGCGGCCATCTGGTGGAAGATCGTCGCGGCGGCGATCTCGCCCATCAGGAACGAGCTGAACAGCACGGCCAGCGGGTACTTCGGCACCGCCTGCTTGTAGCCGTTCCAGTAGCGGCCGCCGTTGTAGTACAGCCACTTGGCGTTGCGCTGCAGCTTCTTGCCCAGCTCGGTCTTCGGCTCGTAGGTGAGCGGGTCCGGGTGCTCCAGCAGCTTGGTGATCGACAGGCCGCAGAGGTGCTCGTGGTTCTGCTCGTCACGGGTGACGGAGAAGAAGCAGCGGCGGACCGGATCTTCCTCGTGCACCTCGTAGGTCTTGATCAGCGCCTCGGCGAACACCGGCGGGGCGGAGGCGTCGAAGACCGACAGCAGCGTCCACCAATAGGCGATCGCCTCGCGCTCTTCCCAGGTGTAGCTGGACGGGTCGAAGGTGTCCCAGGGCAGCTTGGCCGGGTCCCAGTTCTCGCGCTGCGCCGCCGCGTAGATCTCTTCCAGCTTCTTGGTGTGCGAATGCCAGGAGAGCGGATAGACGTTCGGCTGCGGCGTCGGCGGCGGCAGGTCCATCGTGTCGGCGAGGCGCTCGTGATGACTGGCCATGCGTTTTCCTCCTCACAGGATGCGGGCGCGGGCGTTCCGCGTCCGCTTGTCGTTCATTGGGGGGTCTCGGGGCCGGCAGCGCTCAAGGCGCGTCCCGGCGTCACGAACAGAACGTGACACAGATTTTTGGCACTCGCAACGGAAAAACGTATCATTTATTCGACGCGGTGCCGCTGCACCGCCACATTTTCCACACAACACACTGATAAACATCAGGAATCAGCGTCGCTCAAAGCGACGCTGAATGACGCTGCCCATGACGCATTCGGTATCATCCGCACGCATCACATGGGCAAACCCGTAGGTTGGGTTGAGCGCAAGCGAAAACCCAACGCCACCCCGCAACAGGACAGCGTTGGGTTTTCGCCTACGACTCAACCCAACCTACAAGGCTTCTGAATCGGAAAAAGGTCAATCCGCGGCGCGGTCGGCGCGGTCGTCGTCCAGGCCGCCGAATCGGGCGTAGAAGTACTGCAGCGCCTCCGGCAGCGGGCCGTCGGCGGTCTTCAGCTCGGACATCAGGAAGGATTCCGACGGCCGGCGAATCAGGCGGTAGAGGTTGCGCGTCAGCATGCGCGACGCCTGCCCGTTCCAGTCCGGCGGCAGCAGCTCCGGCGGCAGCATCGGGTCGCGCAGCAGGATGCGGCGGAAATCGTGGATCATCAGCGTGCGCAGCACGAAGCACAGGCGCGGGTCCAGCGTCTCCTGCTCGTCCAGCGCCTGCCACACCGGCCGGAAACGCGCCAGGAAGCCGGCGTAGTCGGATTCCAGCTGGTCGATGTCCCAGCAGCTCCGCACCAGGTCGCGCAGCGCCGCCGCCCCGCCGGAGCGGTCGTGCGTCGCCTTCATCAGAACCACCTTGTCGGCCACGCCCAGCTCGCCCAGCAGGCGGTGCACCGCCACCTCGTCGCAGGACGGGTGCGTCAGCACCGTGGGCGACACCGCGCCGAAGCCCAGCCAGCCCAGCTCGCGCCGCAGCTTCTCGCGCGTCTCCGCCGGAATCGCCGACTGGCCGATCAGCAGCATGTGCCAGCCGCGGTCCCAGCCGCGCGCCAGCGGCGCGTAGATGCGCCGCTCGGCCGCCGTGAACCGCTCCCGCCCGCTCTCCGTCACCCGGTAGAAGCTGCGTCGGCCGATCTGCGTGTTGGCCAGCCAGTCGTCCTTGCACAGCCGGAAGACCGACGTGCGGACGATGCGCTCCGACAGGTCGAAATGCGCCATCAGGTCGATCAGGCTGCCCAGCCACGCCGTGCCGCCGTGCGGCAGGATGGCGTCGCCGTACACGGTGATGATCAGCGACTTGGCGCGCGGGCCCACCGCCTGCAGAAGCTGCGGAACGAGGTCTTCGGTGCGGCGGGGACGGGCCATGGGGCAGACGTGCCTGAGTGATGCTGCGGAATTGGTCGGAACTTCACGCACCTGTAACGCAAATGGGACCGGGTTGGGAATGCGTCATCGTCGCACCGTTCGCACGGGCCGCCGGTTGGCACGCCCGAAATTCCGTTTGACACACGAGAATATGATACACTAACGTCGTTATCAAAGAATATTATGTGTCATAACAGGCGCGCCAGAACGCCGCGCCGGACACGGCGGAAGGGGCAGAAACCCTTTCGTTCCTAGGGAAACGACCAAGAGAGGAATGCCGCGATGCCCACGACGTGGAGGACCTACGACAAGGGGGATGCGCTGCCGGAGGAGTATCGCAACGCCCTCCTGCACCTGATGTCCTTCCAGGCGGACTCCGAGTATGCCGGCGGCCAGCGCGTCGCCGAGAACATGCGCTTCGCCCCCCGGCCGGAGGAGGCCTACCGCCTCTCCAAGAAGGTCATGGAGGAGATGGGCCACGGCTACTACGTCTGGAACCTGATGCAGGACCTGGGCGTGGACGTCGACACCCGCCTGTCGGAGCTGGTCACCAACCCCGACGACCCGGACCCCAGGAAGGTCAACGTCATCAACGGCTTCCGCAAGGAGAACTGGTCGCGCTGGTTCGAGACGTGGGGCGACGTGGCGCTGTTCTCCGCCGTCGTCACGCCGGCCGCCGTCGCCTTCCTGGGCCAGTACCGCGACTGCTCCTACCTGCCGTGGGCGCGCGTCAACAGCCGCATCCACAAGGAGGAGTACGGCCACCTCGCCTTCGGCGTCTGGGCGGCCAAGCGGGTGATCGACTTCGGCGGCGACGAGGCGCGCGAGGATCTGCAGCGCCGCGTGCCGAAGTTCATGGCCATCGGCCTGGGTTTCTACGGCCGCCCCTCCACCGGCCCGGACAAGTCGCAGACGTTCGACCTCTATTACGAGATGGGCCTCAAGACCAAGAAGCCCGAGGAGCTGCAGGCCGAGTACCTGCAGCTGCTGGAGGACCGGCTCAAGGAGATCGGGCTGCAGATGCCCACCGGCATTGCGCCTGACTATGAGATGCGCATGGGGTATGATGCCGGCGAGGCGCCGATCGCCGTCCCCGCGTAACCCGCGGCCCGACGGCCCAAGACAAGGCAGCCCGCACCTCCAGGGAGGGTCCCGCATGGCTCAGCTGCACGAGCTTCCGAACCGCCTGTTCCCCGACGGCCGCGCCGTGCTGGCGCGGTTCGGCTACCGCCCCCTCGACCGCCTGCCGGCGGACGACGAGGTGGACTGGGCCGCGCTGTGGGACCTGCTGCGCGGCGACTTCGCCACGCACGCCAACCCCGTCGTCCCGTCCTACGACCGCCTGCACGGCCCGGCGGCCGCGGCGGCGCGGGACTACATGCGCCATGGGCTCGCCGCCGACCTCGGGCTCGACCGCTGCGAGGCGCTGCACGTCAGCCTGTTCGCCGACGGCATCCGCACCGACCGGGTCGAGGCCTACGCCCAAGCCCGCGACGCCTACGAGGACAGCGTGGAGGCGTTCGGCGCGGCGCGCACCCGGCTGGCGGCCCTGCTCGCGGCCGCCTGACGGGGTGCGGGGCGGCCCAAACCGTCCGGCGTCGGACTTTTTGCTTGACGCAACAGTTTCGTTTGCAACTTAATCCCGGGAACGGCGGCACCAAGGCGGGCGCGAAGACCGCCCCGAAAAGACCGCTTCCGAAAAGACCGCCCCCGGCAAGGCCACCAGGGCAATAACGTTGGGAGAGAAACGAATGGGCAAGCGCATTTTCCACCTGATGGTGACCGCCGCCGCGGTGGCCCTCAGCCTCTCGGCTGGCGGCGCCAACGCAGCCGACCCGATCAAGATCGGCTCGTTCCTGTCGGCCACCGGCCCCGCCTCCTTCCTCGGCGATCCCGAGAAGAAGGTGATGGAGCTGTACGTCGACAAGATCAACAAGGCCGGCGGCGTCAACGGCCGTCCGCTGGAACTGGTGCTGTACGACGACGCGGGTGCGGCCGACAAGGCGGCCTCCTTCACCAAGCGCCTGATCGAGAGCGACAAGGTGGACGTCATCATCGGCGGCACCACCACCGCCGCCACCATGGCCGCCGTGCCGCTGGTGGAGCGCGGCGAGGTCCCGTTCATCTCCCTGGCCGGCGCGGTCGTGATCGTCGAGCCGGTGAAGAAGTGGGTGTTCAAGACCCCGCACACCGACCGCATGGCCGCCGAGAAGGTCATGGAGGACCTGAAGAAGCGCGGCCTGACCAAGCTGGCGCTGATCAGCGAGGACTCCGGCTTCGGCAAGTCCGGCCGTGAGGAGACGCTGAAGGTCGCCAAGACCTGGAACATCGAGATCGTCGCCGACGAGACCTACGGCGCCAAGGACACCGACGTCACCGCGCAGCTGACCAAGATCAAGAACAACCCACCCGCCCAGGCGGTGCTGGTGTTCGGCCTCGGCCAGGGTCCGGCGGTGGTCACCAAGAACTACCGCCAGATCGGCATGACCCTGCCGATCTACCAGTCGCACGGCGTCGCCTCGAAGGAGTTCATCAAGCTCGCCGGCGGTGCGTCGGAGAGCGTGCGCCTGCCCGCCGCCGGCCTCGTGGTGGCCGAGCAGCTGTCGGACAAGGATCCGCAGAAGAAGGTCGTTACCGAGTTCACGCAGGCCTACAAGACCGCCTTCGGGACCGAGCCGTCGACCTTCGCCGGCCACGCCTACGACGGCCTGATGATCTACCTCGACGCGGTGAAGCGCGCCGGCGGCACCGACCGCGCCAAGGTCCGCGACGCCATCGAGCAGACCAAGGGCTACGTCGGCACCGGCGGTGTCGTGAACATGTCGGCCACCGACCACATGGGCCTGGGCCTCGACGCCTTCCACATGGTCGAGATCAAGCAGGGCGACTGGTCGCTGGCGAAGTAAGCGCATTAAACCCCTCCCCCCTCGCGGGGGAGGGGTTTGGGGAGAGGGGGATAACGCCCTGCAGGGCGGTTAAGGACTCTCCTCCCGCTCCATCGCAATCACCCTCTCCCCAACCCCTCTCCCGTCAAGGGAGAGGGGCTTTCGGACCCGGCCAGCCCCGGGAGGAGACGACGGGACGATGTTTGCCGAGTTCTTGCAGTACCTGCTGTCGGGAATCACGATCGGCGCGATCTACGCGCTGGCCGGTCTGGGGTTCTCCATCATCTACAACGCCAGCCACGTGATCAACTTCGCCCAGGGCGAGTTCATCATGATCGGCGGCATGGCCGCCGCCGTGCTGACCGCGTCGGGCGTGCCGCTGCCGCTGGCCATCGCCGCCGGCACCGCGGCCGCCATGCTGGTCGGCGTGCTGGTCGCCAAGTTCACGGTGGAGCGCGCCCGCAACGCCTCGATCACCACGCTGATCATCATCACCATCGGTGCGTCGATCTTCCTGCGCGGCGTCGCCGACCTCGTCTGGGGCAAGGACATCCGCCGCCTCGACGCCTTCTCGGGCGAGACGCCGATCGGTGTCCTGGGCGCGTCCGTCATGCCGCAGTCGCTGTGGGTGATGGGCGTGGCGCTGGTGCTGATCCTCGCCATCGGCTTCTTCTTCAACCGCACGCTGGCCGGCAAGGCCATGCTGGCGACCTCGCACAACCGCCTCGCCGCCCAGTTGGTCGGCGTGAACGTGAAGCTGGTCGTGCTGGCCGCCTTCGCCATGTCGGCCGCACTCGGCGCCATCGGCGGCGCCGTCGTCGCGCCCATCAACTTCGCCTCGACCGAGATGGGCATCATGCTGGGCCTGAAGGGCTTCACCGCCGCCGTCCTGGGCGGCCTGGGCAACGGCGTGGGCGCCGTGGTCGGCGGCGTCATCGTCGGCGTGGCCGAGACGCTGGGCGCCGGCTACATCTCCTCGGCCTACAAGGACGCCATGGCCTTCGTCATCATCCTGCTGGTCCTGCTGTTCATGCCCAACGGGCTGTTCGGCAAGCGCGGCACCGAGCGCGTGTGAGGACGCCGCCATGCTCATAAACCGCAACGCCAGCCTCCTGCTGCTGACCGCCGTCGTCGTGCTGCTGCCGCTGGGGCTGACCAACAACTTCTACCTCGACGTGGCGATCCTCGCCGGCTTCAACGCGGTGGTCTGCGTCGGGCTCAACCTGCTCATCGGCTACGCCGGGCAGATCAGCCTGGGCCACGCCGGCTTCTTCGGCATCGGCGCCTACGCGTCCGGCGTGCTGGTCAGCACGTACAAGTGGCCGCCCGTCCTGGCGCTGCTGACCGGCGCGCTCGTCGTCGGCATCCTGGCCTTCCTGCTGGCCAAGCCGATCCTGCGCCTGAAGGGCCACTACCTCGCCATGGCGACGCTGGGCATCGGCATCATCGTGTCCATCATCCTGCGCACCGAGACGAAGGTCACCGGCGGCCCGGACGGCATGATGGTCGATCCCTTCACCCTCTTCGGGTTCGAGCTGTACGGCGAGAAGGTCTGGTACTGGGTCGTCGGCGCGCTCCTCATCCTCGCCGTCTGGCTCTCGCTCAACCTGATCGACAGCCCCGTCGGCCGGGCGCTGCGCGCCGTGCACGGGTCGGAGGTTGCGGCGGAGGTCGTGGGCGTCGACACCACGTCGTACAAGGTGATGGTCTTCGTGCTGTCGGCGGTATTCGCCAGCGTGGCGGGCAGCCTGTTCGCCCACTACACCGGCCTGATCACCCCGGCCAAGGCCGACTTCTTCAAGTCGATCGAGCTGGTGACCATGGTGGTGTTCGGCGGCATGGCCTCCACCTTCGGCGCGGTCGTCGGCGCGGTCATCCTCACCCTTCTGCCCCAGGTGCTGACCGTCTTCCAGGACTATCAGGAGATGGTGCTGGGCGCCATCATGATGCTGACCATGGTCTTCATGCCCAAGGGCCTGCTGCCCACGCTGGAAGGGCTGCTGACGCCGCGGAGGCGGGCATGACCGGTACCCTGGAGGCTTCCATGAACGCGACGACAAACATGACGACTGCCGCCGCCGCGATCCCCGCCACCGCCGCCAAGGCCGCCACGTCCACCGCCCGCCACCTGCTGCAGGTGGACAACCTCAGCCGCGAGTTCGGCGGCGTGCTGGCCATCGGCGATCTCAGCTTCACCATCCAGCAGGGCAAGATCCACTCGATCATCGGGCCGAACGGGGCTGGCAAGACCACGCTGTTCAACCTGATCACCGGCGTCTACAAGCCGTCGGGCGGCACCATCCTGTTCGACGGCGCCACGGTGTCGGGCATGGCGCCCTACAAGCTGGCGGAGCGCGGCATGTCGCGCACCTTCCGGAACCTGCAGATCTTCTTCAATATGACGGCGCTCGAGAACGTGATGGTGGGCCGCCACCTGCACCTCGACCGCCGCCTGCTGCCGGCCCTGCTCCGCTTCCCCTCCGTCCGCCGCAAGGACGCCGAGGCGCGCGAGCGCGCGGCCGAGCTGATGCGGGAGGTGGGCCTGGGCAAGTACCTGGACGCGCACGCCTCCTCCATGCCCTACGGCGCCCTGAAGCGCCTGGAGATCGCCCGCGCCCTGGCGGCCGAGCCCAAGCTGCTGCTCCTGGACGAGCCGGCGGCCGGCCTCAACGCCACCGAAAGCCGCGAGATCGACGAGCTGATCAAGCACGTCGCGGCGCGCGGCGTCACCGTCATCCTGGTCGAGCATGACATGAAGATGGTCATGGGCATCTCCGACCACATCCTGGCGCTGAACTACGGCCGCAAACTGGCCGAGGGGACGCCGGCGGAGGTCGGGTCCAACCCCGACGTCATCGCCGCGTACCTCGGCTCCATGCCTTAATAACGACCGCCTTAACGGAGGACACCCCCGTGCTCTTGGAGGTCAGCGGCCTCGACAGCCATTACGGCCGCATCCATGCCCTGAAGTCCGTCAGCGTCGGCGTGGCGGAGGGCGAACTGGTGGCGCTGGTCGGCGCCAACGGCGCCGGCAAAACGACGCTGCTGCGCACCCTGTCGGGCGTGCAGACGGCGACCAGCGGCACCATCAAGTTCGACGGCGTCGACATCACCCGCATGTCGCCGCACCAGCGCGTCGCCGAGGGCATCCTGCAGGTGCCCGAGGGCCGGCAGCTCTTCGGCCCCTTGTCGGTCGAGGACAACCTGCGCCTGGGCGCCTTCCGCCGCGGCGGCAACCCGGACCAGGACCTGGAACGCATGTACGCGATGTTCCCGATCCTGAAGCAGAAGCGGCACCAGCCGGCCGGCACGCTGTCCGGCGGCCAGCAGCAGATGGTGGCGATCGGCCGCGCCCTGATGGCCCGCCCCCGCGTGCTGCTGCTGGACGAGCCCAGCATGGGCCTGGCGCCGCTGCTGGTGGGCGAGATATTCAACGCCGTCCAGGCGCTGAAGCGCACCGGCACGACGATCTTCCTGGTGGAGCAGAACGCCTACGCCGCACTCGCCATCGCCGACCGCGGCTACGTCCTGGAAACCGGCGAGATCACGCTGACCGACAGCGGCGAAGCCCTGCTCGCCAACGACCGCGTCAAGCAGGCGTACCTGGGGCTGTAGCCCGACGTTGGGTTTTCGCTGCCTCTCAACCCAACCTACGGCAAAACGCGCGCGCCCGTAGGTTGGGTTGAGGCCAAAGCCGAAAACCCAACGTTCACGCCCGCCAACGTTCACGCCCGACCGACACCGCTACCCGGGCCAACGGGCAAGGACTAGCCCTGCTCGGTCACTTCGCTCAGCTGCGCGGCGGGCGCCGTCGCCGGGAAGCGCACGGTGAAGCGCGTGCCCCCACCGTCCGCCGCATCCAGGCCGATGGTCCCGCCCAGCTGCCCGGTCACCAGATTGAACACGATGTGCAGGCCCAGGCCCGTGGACCCCGCGCTGCGCCGCGTCGTGAAGAACGGCTCGAAGATCTTGGCGCGGTTCTCCGCCGGGATGCCGCGGCCGTCGTCGGTGTAGACCATCTCCACCCACTCCGGCCCCGCCGGGCGCACGGCGATGGCGAAGCGGCCCTTCTGCCCCTCATCGTACCCGTGCACGATGGAGTTGGTGACGAAATTGGTGACGATCTGCGCCAGCACGCCGGGGTAGCTGTCCATCTCGATGCCGCCGGGGCAGTCCAGCGTCACCTCGTGGCCGGGCCTGTGCCACGTCGGGCGCAGGCTCATCAGAACCTCTTCCAGGTAGGTCTTCAGCTCGAACCGGCGGCGGTCGCCGCGCGCCTGGTCCGACGCCACCAGCTTGAAGCTCTGCACCAAGTCGGCGGCGCGCGCGATGTTGCTGAGCATCAGCGAGGCGGACATGCGCGCCTCGTCGATGAACAGGTCGAAGTCGCTGCGGCGCAGCTTGCCGGTCTTGCTGATCTGGTCGATCTGCCCGATGCGGTCGGCCAGATACGAGCTGCTGGTCATGGCGATGCCGATGGGCGTGTTGATCTCGTGCGCCACGCCGGCCACCAGGGCGCCCAGCGACGCCATCTTCTCCGCCTGCACCAGCTGCTGCTGGGCCGCCTGCAGCTGCGTGTGGGCGGCGCGCAGCTGCTCGTGCGCCTCGCGCAGGTCGCGTTCGCGCCGGCGGTCCTCGGTCACGTCCAGGTAGATCTGCACGGCCCCGCCGTCCGGCATGGGGTTGCGGCGCACCTGCACGACGCGGCCGTCGGCGAACTCCACCTCGCCGGGGCCGCTGATCAGGTCGGAGCGCCGCATGTCGTCCAGCAGCGCGCCCGAACCGTTGACCGCGTCCATCAGCGCGCGGTGCGGCGCGCCCACCTCGGCCAGTTCCGGCGGGATGCCGAAGAGCTTGATGGCCCGCTCGTTCCACACGCGCAGCCGCTCGTCCGCGTCGAAGGCGGCGAGGCCGTCGCTCATGCTCGCCAGCGTGGCGCGCAGCAGCTGCGACTGCTCCGTCAGCTCCTGCGTGCGCTCGGCCACCTGGGCCTCCAGGGTGCGGTTCATCCGCTCCAGCCCGTCGTACAGGCGGGCGTTCTCGATCGCCATGGCGATCTGCGCCGACAGCAGGTTCAGCAGCTCCAGCCGTTCCGGGCTGAAGACGCCGGCCACCAGATGGTTCTCCAGATAGAGGATGCCGACCAGCCGGTTGCGGTTGCGCAGCGGCAGGCACAGCACCGACCGCGGCTGCGCGCTGACCACGTAGGCGTCGTGCAGGAAGTCGCCGTCGGCGGCCGCGTCGTCCAGCACCACCGGCTCCTGGCGCTGCACCACCGCCTCGACCACGCTGCGCGCCAGCACCGGCGCCCCGCCCTCCTCCGGCCCGCCGATGGGGCGGGACTGCAGCACCTCCAGCGTGTCGCGGTCGACGGCCGCCTCCGCCTCGATGCGCCACTCGCCCTCCGTCTCCAGCAGCAGGTAGCCCTTGGAAGCGCCGGCGTTGGCGATGACGATCTGCATCAGCGCGCGCAGCAGGTCGCCCAGGCGGATGTCCTGCGCCAGCGCCTGGGA
>NZ_DASPMG010000419.1:0-3561 GCF_035627195.1 Azospirillum sp. | reverse complement strand
CGGGCAGCCGATGGCGGCGCAGTGCACGCGCAGCTGGTGGGTGCGCCCGGTGCGCGGCCGCAGCTCCAGCCACGCCAGCCCGTCACCGTTCGTGCCCAGAACGCGGTAGTCGGTGACGGCACTCTGTCCGTCCGGGTGCGTCAGGATGTTCCAAGATCCGGGCACCTGGATCTTCAGGAGCGGCAGGTCGATGGTGCCTTCCGGTTCCGCCGGCACGCCCTCGCTCACCGCCCAGTAGACCTTCTCCACGAAACCTTGCGCGAACAGCTTGCCTAGCCGCGTGGAGGCCGCAGGCGTGCGCCCCAGCACGAGGCAGCCGGCCGTGTCGCGGTCCAGCCGGTGGGCCAGCCGCGGCGCCTCCGCAGCGTCGAAGGCGAGGTCGTCCATGTACTGGCCCAGATGATGCTCGATCTTGTGCGCGGCGTGCACCGCCAGGCCGGCGGGCTTGTCCAGCACCATCACCTCGGCGTCCATGTGGAGGACGCGGGCGTGGATCTCGTCGGGGGTGTAGCGGGCGATGGAGTGGAGGGGCGGCATGGGGGCACCGAAGCACACCCATGCCGCCGACGCAACCGGGGCCGTTGACGCTCCTGGTCGGCAGGGCCATACTTTGCGCATGGGAATGGTGCAGCCACGCTTTTCGGACGGGAACGGGCTCGGGCAGCCTGCGGGCGTCCATGCGCTGGAGCTTTACAAGGCGGCAGCCGAACGCGAGTTCGGCGTGACCTGCTGGACCGGGATCGAGACCCTGAACGGGGACGAATACCCGATCCTCCGCATTCCCGTCCCGGCCGGGCTGGCGAAGCCGCACCGGCGTTTCGCCGAGATGGAGCGCCGGGTTCACGAGGTGGTGGAGGCCGTCCACCCCGAACTGTCCGGTCTGGTCGTCATCCGCTACGTCGCGGCTGATGGCGAAGCCTGAGGATCTTCTCCGCCTTGCGGAGCGGATGGCGGACACGCACGAGGACGAGGCGGCGTTCCGGGCCATCGCCCATCTGTCCTACTATGCCGTGTACCATCTGATCGCCCGCCATTTCGGCCTGGACCCGGCGGACCGGCTGGAAGCGTCGCACGCCGACCTGCGCGCCCGGCTGAGGGGAGCCAACCCGCCGTCCGTCGTGCCCAGGCATGTCTTCGCCGCGAAACGCGTCTACAGCAGCCTGCTCCACGGCCGCGTCCTCGCGGACTATCATCTGGACGCGCCGTTCACGGGCGACCTTGCCGACCAATCCCTGGCGCAGGCCCAAGGCGTGTTCGCGGCGTTGCGGGGCGGTGCTTGACGGGCGGGGAACCCCACCCATGGCGCCGCGTTGCAGGTGCGGGTCTGTGCCGCCGGGCATGTCCGTCCGGCGGACTGGATCGGCCACAGGGGCGGTCCATTTTCCCAATCAGGGGTTTTCCGTCCGGGAACGGGAGGGCGGCATATGGCGGATGACGGACGGGCGGATGGCGGGCAGCTGCCGGCGGAACGGTCCTCGCAAGCCGACGTCGACGCCTTCCTGCGCAAGGTCGCGGCGATCCCGCCGGTGCGCGCGGCGGGCGGCAAGCGCGGGCGGCTGATGTTCGCCATGGACGCCACCGCCAGCCGCGAACCCACCTGGGACCGCGCCTGCCAGCTGCAGGGCGAGATGTTCGAGACGACGGCGGCGCTCGGCGGGCTGGACGTCCAGCTCGTCTACTACCGGGGTTTCCGCGAGTGCCAAGCGAGCCCGTGGGTGAGCAACTCCCGCGACCTGCTGCGCCGGATGACCGCCGTGCACTGCCTGGCCGGACAGACGCAGATCGGCCGCGTGCTGGCGCACTGCCTGAAGCAGACGCGGACGGAGAAGGTCAACGCCCTGGTCTTCGTCGGCGACTGCATGGAGGAGGACATCGACGCGCTGGCCCACAAGGCCGGCGAGCTGGGCCTGCTGGGCGTGCCCGTCTTCGTCTTCCACGAACGCGGCGACCCCGTCGCCAAGCGCGCCTTCCAGACCATCGCGCGGCTGTCCGGCGGCGCCTACTGCCCCTTCGACAGCTCGTCGGCGCAGCAGCTGAAGGACCTGTTGAGCGCGGTGGCGGTGTTCGCCGCCGGCGGACGCCCGGCGCTGGAGGACTTCAGCCGCCGGCGCGGCGGCGACGTCCGGCTGCTCACCAGCCAGATCGGCCGGCCGCAGCCGGGGGCGTGAGGCAGGACGGCACGCCATGGTCCCGCAGTTCATCCTGGGCATCGCGCTGGTGGTCGGGCTCTACCTGCTGGCCCGCGCCTTCGTCGCGGCCGACCCGCGCGTGCTGGCCCAGGCGGTGCGCTACGGCGGCGTGGCGCTCGGCGCGGGGGCGCTGGTGCTGCTGGTCGTCACCGGGCGGCTGGGCACGGCGCTGGCCATCGGCGCCTTCCTGGTGCCGGTGCTCGGCCACTTCCGCAGCGTGCGCAACCGGGCGCGCGCCGGCGCCGGCCCGGCGTCGGGGCAGGTGTCGCAGGTCGAGACGCTGTTCCTGCGCATGACGCTGAACCACGACACCGGCGCCATGACGGGTGCTGTGCTGCACGGCCGCTTCCGCGGGCGGTCGCTGGACGACCTGTCGCTGGGCCAGCTGCGGACCCTGCTGGAGGACTGCCGGCGCGACGATGCCCAGTCGGCCAGCGTGTTGGAGGCGTGGCTGGACCGCACCCACCCCGACTGGCGCGCGGACGAGGCCGGCGAGGGGCGCGACGGAAGAGCGCAGCCTCCCCCGTCCGGCGGCGCCATGACGCGGGAGGAGGCCCGCGAAATCCTCGGCCTCGCCCCGGACGCGACCCCCGAACAGATCAAGGAGGCCCACCGCCGGCTGATGATGAAAGTCCACCCCGACCATGGCGGATCGACCTATCTGGCGGCAAAGATAAACCAGGCGAAAGACTTGCTGCTCCACACCTGACCTTTTGCAGGCCCCGGAAGGGCATGTTGCGCCCCTCCGGCCCATATGGCAGAAAGCCCGGACGCGGCCTTTCCACCGGTGGTGGATCGGGCCGTCCGGAAATAACGGTCCTTCAACAACAAGAGACCCAAATGCGGAAACCCGTGCGCAAGGTGGTGTTCCCCGTCGCTGGACTGGGCACCCGCTTCCTTCCGGCCACCAAGGCGATCCCGAAGGAGATGCTGCCGCTGGTCGACCGGCCGCTGCTCCAGCACGCCGTCGAGGAGGCCCGCGCCGCCGGCATCGAGGACTTCGTGTTCGTCACCGGCCGCTCCAAGCGCGCGATCGAGGACCACTTCGACGCCGACTCCGAACTGAACCGCACGCTGGAGGAGCGCGGCAACACCGCGGCTCTCGATGAAGTGCGCGGCAGCGAGCTGGCCCCCGGCCGCTGCTTCTACACCCGCCAGCAGCTTCCGCTCGGCCTCGGCCACGCGGTGTGGTGCGCGCGCGCGGTGATCGGCAACGATCCCTTCGCCATCATCCTGCCCGACGACTTCGTGCTGGCCGAGAAGCCCTGCCTGAAGCAGATGGTCGAGGCGTACAACGAGGTGGGCGGCAACGTCGTCGCCGTCGTCGACGTCCCGCGCGAGCACACCCGGCGCTACGGCATCCTGGACGTCG
>NZ_DASPMG010000418.1:0-16588 GCF_035627195.1 Azospirillum sp. | reverse complement strand
CCCCCTTGTTTATGAGGGCGAGTTTCCGCGTCGACGCGCGAGGCGACGCGTCTTGCCGGTCACGAACGAGATCTCTGAGGAGGAACAATCCATGGCAACGCGCGACACGTCGGACCAGGGCCGCCCGAACCGCAACGCGAGCGAGCCCTTGAACCGCGCGCAGGACGAAGCCCAGAACCTCGGCCGTCAGGCGGCGCAGAGCGGCCGCGACGCCCTTCAGGCCGGCCGCGAGCAGATGAACGAGCACATGGGCGTCGCCCAGCACCGCATCCGCTCCCTGCTGGAGCAGCAGTCGCACCGTGCGGCCGACCAGCTGGGCGGCGTCGCCCAGGCGCTGCACGCCGCGGCCGAGCGACTGAACGAGGAGAACAACGGCACCGCCGCCCGCTACGCCGGCCAGGCGGCGCAACGCATCGACGACGTGGCGGAGATGCTGCGCCATTCCACGGTCGACGACATGGTGGCGCAGGTCGAGGGCTTCGCCCGCCGCCAGCCGGAGGTGTTCATCGGCGGCGCCTTCGCGCTGGGCTTCCTGTTCGCCCGCTTCATCAAGAGCTCCGGCGACCGCCAGCGCCACGGGCAGATGATGGCCCGCCAGCGTGCCGCCGGCACCTCCACCGCGTATGACTTCAGCCAGGAGCGGTCGACCATCGGCGGCTCCTACCCGGCGGGCGGGCGCGCCACCGGCACGGGCGGCACCGGCATGGGTGGTCCGGGCATGGGCGGCACCGGCATGGGTGGCCCGGGCACCGGCGACTTCGGCGGGCGGACGCGCACGGCGGGCCCGTCCGGCGTCGGCGGCCGGGCGGGTGCCGGCAGCACCTCCGGCATCGGCGGCACCTCCGGTGCGGGCAACGCGGGCGGCATGGGCAACGCGGGCGCTTCGGGCACCGGGGCGGCCTCGTCCACCGCAGCGGCCGGTACGCGCAATGCGGCCGAACTGATGGCCGGCGGTTCGCCCGAGCCGACCAAGACCGGCTCCAACACGGGCACGGGCAGCAACGCCAACACCGGCGCCAACGCCGGCGCCGGCAAGCCCGACACCCAGCACCCCGGCGTCACCAAGGCGGTCAACGTTCCTGACGAGACGCTGACCTCGACCTCGGCCACCGGGTCCAAGCCGCAGGAGACGATGCCATGAGCGCCGCCGAGGACTACCGCGGCCAAGGCTACGACCCGCGGCAGGAACGGCCGATCGCCGGGCTGTTCGCCGACCTGTTCCGCGAGACCGCGACGCTGATCCGCACGGAGATCGAGTTGGCCCGGACCGAGCTGGCCGCCAAGGCCGGCGAGGCGGCCGGGGGTGCTGCCTTTGTCGCGGCGGGCGGGCTGGTCGCCTTCCTGGGTGCCATCTTCCTGCTGGCGGCGGCGACGCTGGCGCTGGCGCAGGTGGTGGCGCCATGGCTGGCGGCGCTCATCGTCGGCGGCGTGGTCACCGCCATCGGCGTGGTGCTGATGCTGATGGGCCGCAACCGTCTGCAGCCGCGCAACCTGCAACCCGAACGCACGCTGGAAACACTGCGCGAGGACAAGCGCTGGGCGCAATCCCAGCTGAGCCGCTGACAGGCGAACGATGAGTGACAAGCCGAACGACGCCCGCGACGAGCGCGACCTTGACGGGATGCAGCGCGACATCCGCGCCAGCCAGGCACGGATCACCGACACGCTCGACACCCTCAAGCGCCGCCTCGACCCCCGCCATCTGATGGAGCAGACCATGAACCGCACCGACAACCGGATGGGCAACGACCGGAGCCGCAACCCCCGGTCGGGTGATTACCGGCAGCAGGACGGCCGGCAGCAGGACAGCAGCTATGGCAGCGCGATGACGCACAGGCTCAGCAGCGGCGCGTCGTCGATGGGCGACATGGTCCGCGGCAACCCGGTGCCGATGGCCATGATCGGCCTGGGCGTCGGCTGGCTGCTGCTGTCGCGCACCGGCTACGACCACCGTCTGGTCGACAACCGCTACGTCCACGGCGTGCGCGACGGCGCCGGCTCGGCCGCGCGCTACGCCCGCGACACCTTCTACAGCGCCGCCGACCGCGTGCGGCACACGGCCAGCGACGCCTACGACGCCGCCAGCAACGCCGTCGGCAACATGACCGAGCGTGCGGGCGACGCCTACAGCAGCGCCTACGAAGGGGCCCGCGGCATGGCCCGCGCCAACACCGGCGGCGGGGGCCGGCAGGCCGCGCAGTCCTCCGGCCCGGGCATGGTGAGCCGCGCCACGCACAGCCTTTGGGACATGGTGGAGGACCATCCGCTGGTGGCCGGCGTGATGGGCGTGGCGCTGGGTGCCGCCATCGGCGCCAGCATCCCGTCGACCCGTTATGAGAACCGCTGGGTCGGCGATTACGCCGACCAGGTGACCGACCGCGCCAAGGAACTGGCGCAGGACGCCGTGGAGCGCGGCGCCCGCGCCGCCCGCGCCGCCGCCGAGGCGGCCCGCGAGCACGTCACGGAAGCCGCCTCCGACGTCCAGAACGCCGCGCGCGACGAGATCAACCGTTCCTCGTGACCGGTTGATAAACCCGAGGTTGGGTGGTCCATCCTTCGGCGGCTCCGCACCCTGGCGGAGCCGCCGTTTCTTTGCGAGCACAGGGTGTACGAACGATATCGAATGCGCTTCCGGCGCCAGCCCGGTTTGCACTATCGTGCAGCGGCATGAGGGTGGACCGCTCGTCCACCCGCGACGGGGGCGAACGGTAGGACGATGGCGGAACAGTGGGATTCGAAGCCGGTCTGGCTGTCCATGGTCATGGTCGGCATCCTGGCGGTGGCAGCCGGCGAGGCCTTTCCCGGCAAGGCGCCCCAGAAGACGCCGTCCGAGCCTCCGCGCGCGGAACGGCCGGCGGACCCGCTGACGGACGCAGTGGCCGTGGCCCGCGGCGCCTCCACCACCCCGGTGCCGCCCGTTCTGCTGGCCCGCGCCGATTGGGAGAGCTACGCCGCCGAAACCCGCGCGGCCCGCGCCGAGGCCGCGGAGGCCGCCCGCGCCGCCGGGGAAGCCCGCCTGCGCGCCGCCGTCGACGACGCCGTGGCGGCGATGCGGACGCAGGTCCCCGCCTTCGCCGCGTGGCGATTCTCGTTCTTCACCACCTACCGGCTGACCTTCACGGCGCTCAGCGGCGCCGTCACCGGCAACGATCCGATGGAGGCCGCGCGCGCCTTCGTGGGCGAGCGGTTCCGGGACATCGTCCTGAACCCGGACCTGCTGCGCGAACGCCTTGCGCGGGCGGTGGCGGACGTCGACACCGACGTCGCCGCGCGCCGCGCCGCGTTCGTGGCCGAGCGCAGCGCCGCCTTCGACCGGCTGGCGGCGCTACGCACGCTGTCGCCCGGCAAGGCCGCCGTGCCGGCCGTGGTGTCGGAGGCCGACGCGCTGGAGCTGCCCACCCCCGACCCGCTGCGCCCGGACACGCCGCTTCCCGACCCGACCGCCAGCGTCGGCTGGATGGCGCAGGAGGAGGCGCTCGTCCTGGTCGGGCGTCAGGCGGCGCGGCGCGGCGCCGGCCTCGCCGCCGAACCCGTGCTGCTGGCCGCGGCACCCGCCGCCCTGATCGATGCCGCCCCGCTGCTCGCCGGGCCGGCCGTCGGCGCGGCCGCCTTCGCCGCCAGCCTCGCCGTCGAATACGCAATGGTCAAGCTGTGGGAAGCGGAGGAGAACGACGCCCTGACGGCCGCGGCCGGGCAGGCCCTGGACCAGTACCGCGACGCGCTGCTGGCCGCCGCCCTGCCGGCCGCCGCGACCATCGCCGCAAGCTCGCTGGGTGGGCTTGAGTCGGGCGGGCTTGAGCGGGGCAAAACAGCCCCTTGATAGCCGAGTGTTTTTGAGGGATATTCCGGCTACGCCTTTCGCTTGACAAATCCCCTTAATGTCCCACTTAATCAGTACCGTATTGGTCCTGATTGAGGGCGGGCATGATCCGGCTCAGCAAGCTCACCGATTACGCCATCGTGGTGATGAGCGAAATGGCGCGCCGCGTCGGCACGGTGCACACCGTGGCGCAGCTGGCCGACCGCACCGGCGTGCCCGCACCGACCGTCGCCAAGCTGATGAAGAGCCTGACGCCCGCCGGGTTGACGACCTCGCACCGGGGTGCGGCCGGCGGCTATGCCCTGACCCGCCCGGCGACCGACATCACCATCGCCGACATCGTCGTGGCCCTGGACGGCCCCATCGCGCTCACCGCCTGCGTCGAGGGTGCCGGCGAGGAGTGCGGGGTGGAGAGCCTGTGCCCCATGCGTGGCGGCTGGGAAAAGATCAACGCGGCCATCCGCGGCGCGCTGGAACAGGTGACGCTGGCCGACATGATGATGCCCGCGTGGGCGCCGCCGCCCGGCGAGGCGCCCGTGACGCGCGCCGCCGCCCGGGCCGGCTGACCCGCACCGTTCCTCGCCCTTCGCCCTTCGGACGAAACGCTTTTCTTTCCAGGAGTTCGCACACCATGGCTGGCACGTCGGAAACCGTCGAGCAGGTCCGCGCCGTCACGGAGCAGAAGTACAAGTACGGCTTCGCCACCGACATCGAGTCGGACATGGCGCCGAAGGGCCTGAACGAGGACATCGTCCGCTTCATCTCGGCCAAGAAGGAAGAGCCGGAGTGGCTGCTGGAATGGCGCCTGCGCGCCTTCCGCGCGTGGCAGTCCATGGAGGAGCCGCACTGGCCGAAGCTGGACTACGGCCCCATCGACTACCAGGACGCGCACTACTACGCCGCGCCCAAGATGAAGAACAAGCCGAAGTCCCTGGACGAGGTCGATCCGGAGCTGCTGAAGACTTACGAGAAGCTGGGCATCCCGCTGAAGGAGCAGGCGATCCTGGCCGGCGTCGAGGGCACCGAGGGGCAGACCCCGGCGGTGGCCGTGGACGCCGTGTTCGACAGCGTGTCGGTCGCCACCACCTACAAGGCCAAGCTGGAGGAGATGGGCATCATCTTCTGCTCCATCTCGGAAGCCGTGCGCGAGCATCCGGAGCTGGTGAAGAAGTATCTCGGCTCCGTCGTGCCCTACACCGACAACTTCTACGCGACGCTGAACTCGGCGGTGTTCACCGACGGGTCCTTCGTCTACATCCCGCCGGGCGTGCGCTGCCCGATGGAGCTGTCGACCTACTTCCGCATCAACCAGGCCAACACCGGCCAGTTCGAGCGTACGCTGATCATCGCCGACGCGGGCAGCTACGTCAGCTACCTGGAAGGCTGCACGGCGCCCAAGCGCGACGAGAACCAGCTGCACGCCGCGGTGGTCGAGCTGGTGGCGCTGGACAACGCCGTCATCAAGTACTCGACCGTCCAGAACTGGTATCCGGGCGACGAGAACGGTGTGGGCGGCATCTACAACTTCGTGACCAAGCGCGGTGCGTGCCGCGGCGTCAGCTCCAAGATCTCGTGGACGCAGGTGGAGACCGGCTCGGCCATCACCTGGAAGTACCCGAGCTGCATCCTGCAGGGCGACAATTCGGTGGGCGAGTTCTATTCGGTCGCCATCACCAACAACCGCCAGCAGGCCGACACCGGCACCAAGATGATCCACATCGGCAAGAACACCCGATCGACGATCGTGTCGAAGGGCATCTCGGCCGGCAAGGCGCAGCAGACCTACCGCGGGCTGGTGAAGATCCTGCCCAAGGCGGAAGGGGCGCGCAACCACACGCAGTGCGACAGCCTGCTGATCGGCGACAAGTGCGGGGCGCACACCGTGCCCTACATCGAGAGCCGCAACCGCTCCGCCCGCATCGAGCACGAGGCGACGACCGCCAAGATCAGCGAGGACCAGCTGTTCTACTGCCGCCAGCGCGGCCTGTCGGAAGAGGACGCCGTGTCGCTGATCGTCAACGGCTTCTGCAAGGAAGTGCTGAAGGAACTGCCCATGGAGTTCGCCGTCGAGGCGCAGAAGCTGGTGGGCATCAGCCTGGAAGGCAGCGTGGGGTAACGTCCATGAGCGACCACCTCTACGACAGTGATTTCTACGCCTGGACCCAGGAGCAGGCCGCACGCCTGCGCCGGGCCGCGGCGGAACGCATCAACGTCGATGTGGACTGGGAAAACGTCGCGGAGGAAATCGAGAGCATGGGGCGCAGCGACAAGCGGGAAATCGAAAGCCGGCTGGAAGAGCTGCTGCTCCACCTCGCCAAGCTCGCGTGGTCGCCCGACGCCAATCCGCGGCGCGGCTGGAAGCTGTCGGTCGCCAAGCAGCGCGCCGGCATCGCCCGCCGCATCGAGGAAAGCCCAAGCCTGAAGCACTACCCCGGCGAAGCCCTCGCCAAATGCTGGACCGACGCGCGCCGGCAGGCGGAAGTCGACCTGGACCGGAGCGACGACAGCCTGCCCGCGGCCTGCCCGTGGGACCTCAAGACCCAGATCCTGGACGCCGACTGGCTCCCCGAACACCCCGTTGCCTGACCGCCCGAGACGGCCGAAGCCCAAGACGGCCAAAGGAAGAAGACCGATGATCGAAATCAAGAACCTGCACGCCAACGTCGACGGCAAGGAGATCCTCAAGGGCATCGACCTGACGATCCAGCCGGGCGAGGTGCACGCCATCATGGGCCCGAACGGGTCGGGCAAGAGCACGCTGAGCTACGTGCTGGCGGGCCGCGACGGGTACGAGGTCACCAAGGGCTCCGTCACCTACTTCGGCAAGGACCTTCTGGCGCTGGAGCCGGAGGAGCGGGCGGCCGAGGGCGTGTTCCTGGCCTTCCAGTACCCGGTGGAGATCCCCGGCGTCGCCAACACGACCTTCCTGAAGTCCGCCATCAACGCCATGCGCCGCCACCGCGGCGAGAGCGAGCTGGACGCCATGCAGTTCCTGAAGCTGCTGCGCACCAAGACCAAGCAGCTGGGCATGACGGACGAGATGCTGAAGCGCGCGGTCAACGTCGGCTTCTCCGGCGGCGAGAAGAAGCGCAACGAGACGCTGCAGATGGCCGTGCTGGAGCCGAAGTTCGCCATCCTGGACGAGACCGACTCAGGCCTGGACATCGACGCGCTGAAGATCGTCGCCGATGGCGTCAACGCGCTGCGTGGACCGGACCGCTCCATGCTGGTCATCACCCACTACCAGCGCCTGCTGGACTACATCGTGCCGGACCACGTGCACGTGCTGGCGCACGGCCGGATCCAGCGTTCGGGCGGCAAGGAGCTGGCGCTCGAGCTGGAGAAGAACGGCTACAAGGAATTCGGCGTGAACGAGGCGGCGTGAGATGACGGTCACCCACTCCCCCCGCACCGGCGATCTGGCGCCGACCAAGCCGTACCTGGAGCAGTACGACCGCCTGAAGGCGGACCTGCCGGGTGCCGCGCTTTCGTGGCTGCGCGACCTGCGCGAGCAGGGCCGCAACCGCTTCGCCGAACTGGGCTTCCCGACGCCGAAGGTGGAGGCGTGGAAGTACACCAGCCTGCGCCCGCTGGAGAAGGTCGCCTTCCAGCCCGCAAAGCCGGCCGCCGCCGGTGCCCACTTCGACGTGCTGCCGACCGTCCGCGCGGCGGGCGAGACGGGGCCGCGGCTGGTGTTCGTCGACGGCTACTTCCGCGCCGACCTGTCGTCCGCCGCCGGCCTGCCGGCCGGCGTGCACCTGGGCGGGCTGGCGGAGACGCTGACCAAGAACCCGGAGTTGGTGGGCGAGCACCTGGGCCGCATCGCCATGTCGGACGAGCAGCGCTTCGTGGCGCTGAACACCGCGTTCCTGGCCGATGGCGCGGTGCTGCGCGTCGGTCGCGGCGTCGAGGTCGTGCCGCCCATCGAACTGGTCTTCGTCTCGCTGGGCAGCGACGACGCGCCCACCGCCTTCCACCCGCGCACGCTGCTGGTGGCGGAGCCGCAGAGCAAGGCCACGGTGGTCGAGCACCACATCGGCCTGGGCACCGGCGCCACCTTCGCCAACCACGTGGCCGAGGTGTTCGTGGGCGAGGGCGCCACGCTGCGCCATTACAAGGTGCAGCGCGAGGGCGGAGAAGCCTTCCACCTGTCGAACACCGCGGTGCGCGTGGGCAAGGACGCGCATTACGACAACTTCATCCTGACCACCGGCGCGCGGCTGGCCCGCAACGAGGTGCGCACGACGCTGGGCCAGGGTGCGACCTGCCACGTCAGCGGCGCCTACATGGTGCGCGGCCAGCAGCACTGCGACACCACCACGGTGATCGAGCACTGCGAGCCGCACGGCACGAGCCGCGAGGTCTACAAGGGCGCCATCGACGACCACGCCCGCGCCGTGTTCCAGGGCAAGATCGTCGTGCATCCGGGTGCGCAGAAGACCGACGGGCACCAGCTGAACCGCGCGCTGCTGCTGTCCGACACGGCGGAGATCGACGCCAAGCCGGAGCTGGAGATCTACGCCGACGACGTGAAGTGCAGCCACGGCGCCACCGCCGGCGAGCTGGCGGACGAGGCGCTGTTCTACCTGCGCGCCCGCGGCATCCCGAAGGAGGAGGCGCGCGGCCTGCTGATCGGCGCCTTCCTGGCCGAGGCCATGGACGAGATCCCGGAGGAGCCGATCCGCGAGGCGTTCCAGGGCTTCGTCGCCGGCTGGCTCGCGGCGCGCTGAGGGAGGGAGGGGCATGACGGGCAGCCTCTACGAAACGGACTTCTACGCCTGGGCGACCGAGCAGGCGGCGCTGCTGCGCGCCGGCAAGCTGTCGGCCGCCGACGTCGAGCACATCGCCGAGGAGATCGAGAGCATGGGGCGCAGCGAGAAGCGTGAGCTGGTGAGCCGCCTACGCGTTCTCCTGCACCATCTGCTGAAGTGGCAGCACCAGCCGTCGCGTCGTGGCAACTCCTGGCGCTTGTCGATCGCCAACGCGCGTGACGAACTGGATACGCACCTGCGCGACAACCCCAGCCTGAAAGCCGTGCTGGATCAGGCCGTGGCAGACGCCTACCGTCTGGCCCGCCGCGATGCCGCCGCCGAAACCGGCCTGACGGAAGCCACCTTCCCGTCCGAATGCCCGTACGGCTTCACGCAGATGATGGACGAGGGCTTCTGGCCCGGAGAGCAGTCATGAGCGTCACCGATATCGCCTGCGCCACCTGCTTCGACGTCGACCGCATCCGCGCCGACTTCCCGCAGCTTTCCCGCAACGTGCACGTGCGCGGGGGCAAGAAGCCCTCGCCCGGCAAGCCGCTGGTCTACCTGGACAGCGCCGCCAGCGCGCTGAAGCCGCGGCCCGTGGTGGACGCCATGGCGCGCTTCATGAGCGAGGAATACGCCAACATCCACCGCGGCGTGCACTATTTCTCGCAGACCGCCACCGACGCGTTCGAGGGCGTGCGCGACAAGGTCGCCCGCTTCCTGAACGCGCCGTCGCGCGAGTGCATCGTCTTCACCCGCAACGCGACGGAGAGCATCAACCTCGTGGCCGCCAGCTATGGCCGCACCTTCCTGGAGAAGGGCGACGAGGTCGTGCTGTCCATCATGGAGCACCACGCCAACATCGTGCCCTGGCAGCTCCTGCAGATGGAGAAGGGCATCGTCATCAAGGTGGTGCCGGTGGACGGGGACGGCGTGCTCGACCTCGACGCCTACGCCCGGCTGCTGACGGACCGCACGAAGCTGGTGGCGATCACCCACTGCTCCAACGTGCTGGGCACGCTCAACCCGGCCAAGGAGATCGCCCGCATCGCGCACGCGCGCGGCATCCCGGTGCTGTTCGACGGCAGCCAGGCGGTGGTGCATTCCACGGTCGACGTGCAGGACATCGACGCCGACTTCTACGTCTTCACCGCGCACAAGCTCTACGGCCCCACCGGCCTGGGCGTGCTGTACGGCAAGTTCGACCTGTTGAAGAAGATGCCCCCCTACCAGGGCGGCGGCGACATGATCCAGCGCGTCAGCTTCGAGGGCACCACCTTCAAGGAGCCGCCGATGCGTTTCGAGCCCGGCACCCCGCCGATATCCGAGGTGATCGGGCTGGGGGCCGCCATCGACTATGTCGAGGGCATCGGGCGCGACGCCATCGCCGCGCACGAGCACGACCTGCTGAACTACGCCACGCAGCAGCTCAGCCAGATCGAGGGGCTGCGCATCGTCGGCACGGCGCCCGGCAAGGCGGCGCTGATCTCGTTCACGCTGGACGGCATCCACCCGCACGACATCGGCACGGTCGTCGACCAGATGGGTGTCGCCGTGCGCGTCGGCCAGCACTGCGCGGAGCCGCTGATGGACCGCTTCGGCGTCGGGTCCACCGCGCGCGCCTCCTTTGCGATGTACAACACCCGCGCCGAGGCCGACGCGCTCGTGTCGTCGGTGCAGGCGGTGAAGGAGTTCTTCGGCTGATGATGGACGAACTGCGCGAACTGTACCAGGAAGTCATCCTGGACCACGGGAAGAACCCGCGGAACCTGCGCCACCCGGACGACGCCAACCGCGAGGCGCGCGGCGAGAACCCGATGTGCGGCGACAAGTTCACCGTCTACCTGAAGGTCAACGACCAGAAGGTGGTCGAGGACGTGGCGTTCGAAGGGCGCGGCTGCGCCATCTCCACCGCCAGTGCCTCCATGATGACCGAGGTGGTGAAGGGCAAGACGGCGGAGGAGGCGACGGCCCTCTTCCACACCTTCCACGACCTGTGCACCAAGGACGACCACGAGCACTGCGACCACGGCCCCGTCGACGAGGAGGCCATGGAGAAGCTGATGGTGCTGTCCGGCGTGCGCCAGTTCCCGGTGCGCGTGAAGTGCGCCACGCTCGCCTGGCACGCCATGAACGCGGCGCTGACCGGCGAAGCCAAGGCCTCCAGCGAGTAAGGGAGAACCGCGATGACCGAACCCGCTGTCGCGAACCAGGCCCACATGGAAGAGGACGGCCCCAACACGCCGGCCGCCGCCATGCTGGGCGACGCCAACGCCGACCACCCGATGGCGCACCTGATGCAGCCCATCATCGATGCGCTGAAGACCTGCTACGACCCCGAGATCCCGGTGGACATCTGGGAGCTGGGCCTCATCTACCGCATCGACGTCGGCACCGACGGTGCCGCCGAGATCGACATGACGTTGACCAGCCCGATGTGCCCGGTGGCCGGCGAACTGCCGCTTCAGGTGCAGAGCGCCGTTGCGTCGGTGGACGGCGTCACCACATGCAAGGTGGATCTGGTGTGGGATCCGCCCTGGCGCCCGGACATGATGTCGGACGTCGCGAAGATCCAGCTGGACATGTTCTAAGGGGACGAGGACGACCATGGCTCTTGCTGCCCAGAAGGCCATCACGCTGACCGACGCGGCCGCCGCGCGCATCAGGGAACTCATGGCCAAGGCTCCGGACGAGGTCATCGGCCTGCGCGTCGGCGTCAAGGCGCGCGGCTGCTCCGGCCTCAGCTACGACATCCAGTACGCCAAGGAACGGATGAAGTTCGACGAGGTGGTGGAGGACAAGGGCGTCACCGTGATGATCGCCCCGGACGCCGTGATGTTCCTGATCGGCTCGGAAATGGACTACCGCGACGACAAGTTCGAGACCGGCTTCAAGTTCAGCAACCCGAACGAAAAGGGCCGTTGCGGCTGCGGGGAAAGCTTCCACGTGTGAGCGTGCGGGCGAGGGGCCGTGGCCCCTCGTGGCCTCTATTTTTCAGGCGGCCAGCGCATGGCGCCGTGAAGGACGCGCAGAATGACGACGCTTTCACCGTCATCGTTTGCGTAGACGATCACGTACGGCAAGCCGGGCACCGCAAACTCGCGGGTGCCTTCGACGCGCCCGGTGCGGCCCATGCCTGGCAAGGCTGCCAACCGGTCGGCGACATCCAGGATGCGTCGCCCGACCCGTTCGGCGGCCTGCGGGTTTCGGGCGTCGATCCAATCACAGATGCCGAGAAAGTCGCGCCGCGCCGGCCCGGTCCACCGGACGCGCATCATTCCGCGCGGCCGTAACGCCGCTCGAACTCACCGACCATGGTCGCGTGATCGACCACGTCGCCGGATTTCCAGGCTTCGATCCCTTCGCGAACCGCGCGCGCGAATTCCTCTTCGGAGCGGATGAAGTCCCGCAGAACCTGTTCGACCAGAAGGTCCTTGGACTGGCCACGCTCGCTGGCGAGGCGCTCAAGGCTCGCGTTCAGATCCTCGCCGATGTCGGCACCAATGCGAACGGTTTTTCCCATGCGGACCTCCGGTACCGAGGATAGTACGCCGTCCAGCCGACAACAAGCCGGCGCATTACCCGCGCGGCGTGAGCACCCGCACCACCCCCGCCGCCCGCTCGATCCGCCCATCCCGTTCCAGCGCCGCCAGGGCGCGGTAGATGGCCTCGTGCGTCAGGCCGATCTCGGCGGCGATCTCCGTCCAGGGGCGGTCGAGGCGCACCGCGGGCGGCGTGCCGGAGGCCTGCAGCTTCAGCCACGCCAGGATGCGTTCGGGTGCGGCGCGGATGTTGCGCAACTCCAGCCGGGCGCGCAGGTCGCGCACCTGCGTGGCCAGCATGCGCGCGAAGGCGAGGCTTGCCCGCGGGTCGGCCTCCAGCGCCGCCAGCAGGTCCGCCTTCGGCGCCTGGGTCAGCACCGCGTCGACCTCCGCCACCGCGTCGCAGTGGTAGACGTCGGAGAACAGCGCGGCCTCGGCGAAGCCGTCGCCCGCCCGCGCCACGTGCAGCGCCACCGAGGAGCCGTCCTCCAGGTGCCGGACCAGCCGCACCCGTCCCTGCTCCACCCGGTACACCGCCACGGTGGCGTCGCCCTGGCGGAACACCGCCTCCCCCGCCGCCACCCGGCGCGTCACCAAGCGGTCCGGCGCCACCAGCCCGATCCACCCCGTTGCGGAACGCACGGCGTCCTCCCCGTCCGGATATGATCGCGATCATAGGCGCCGCCCGCAGCCGGCGCTACCCTCGTGGGCGCAACGACACCCCGGGAGGAACCGCCATGCTCCGCATCACCGTCCTGATCCTCGGCCTTTCCCTGTCCGCCGGCCCGGCCTTGGCCCAGACCGCAGCCCAGACCGCAGCCCAGACCATGGACCATTCCCACCATGCCGGCATGCAGCACGCCGGCATGCAGAACGCCGGGCCGATGCCGACGCTGCCCGGACAGGACGCCTTCGGCACCATCCAGGAGATCGTCGGCATCCTGGAGGCCGACCCGCACACCGACTGGTCCAAGGTGTCCATCGAGCGCCTGCGCGAGCACCTGATCGACATGAACGAGGTGACGCTGCGCGCGGCGTCCGCCGAGACGCCGGTGGACGGCGGGCTGCGCATGGCGGTGACCGGGACCGGCCGCACACTGGACGCCATCCGCCGCATGGTCCCGGCGCACGCCGCGCAGATGACCGGCGCGCAGGGCCGGACCTGGAAGGCGGAGCCGCAGGCGGACGGCGCGACGCTGACCGTCACCGCCGCCGACCCGAAGGACGTGCCGAGAATCCGCGCGCTGGGCTTCATCGGCCTGATGGCGCAGGGGGCGCACCACCAGGAGCACCACCTCGCCATGGCGCGCGGGCAGCTGGCGCATTGACGACGGCGGGCCTTCGGCGTCATCCGCCACTTGACCGGGTTGAAGCAGCCGTTCTACGCCACACCTAACCAGAACGCGCCACCCCAGAAGGGACGAACGAGAAGCCGCCATGGACAAGCCCGCGCCGAAGGCCATCCACCTGAAGGACTACCGCCCGCCTGCGCACCTGATCGACACGGTCGACCTGCACTTCGACCTGCGCGAGGACGCCACCACCGTGCGCGCCGTGCTGGCCGTGCGCCGCAACCCGGCCAACGAGGACATGGCGCACCCGCCGCTCGTGCTCGACGGCCAGCGGCTGGAGCTGGTGTCCGTCAAGCTGAACGGCACGGTCCTGGCGCCGGAATGCTACGCGGTGGACGCCGACCACCTGACCATCGCGCGGGTGCCGGACGCCTTCACCTTGGAGACGGTGGTCCGCATCAAGCCGCAGGAGAACACGGCGCTGGAGGGGCTGTACAAGTCCTCCGGCAACTTCTGCACGCAGTGCGAGGCGGAGGGGTTCCGCAAGATCACCTACTTCCTCGACCGCCCGGACGTGATGGCCCGCTACACCACGACCATCGCGGCGGACAAGGCGCGCTACCCCGTGCTGCTGTCGAACGGCAACCTGGTGGACGAGGGCGACGCGCCGGACGGCCGCCACTGGGCGCGCTGGGAGGACCCGTTCCCCAAGCCCTGCTACCTGTTCGCCCTGGTGGCCGGCAGCCTGCGCATGGTGGAGGACCGGTTCCGCACCCGCTCCGGCCGCGACGTTACCCTGCGCATCTACGTCGAGCCGGGGAACGAGGACAAGGTCGGCCACGCCATGGCTTCGCTCAAGAAGTCCATGACGTGGGACGAGGAGGTCTTCGGCCTGGAATACGACCTGGACATCTTCAACATCGTCGCCGTCGGCGACTTCAACATGGGGGCGATGGAGAACAAGTCGCTGAATGTCTTCAACACGAAGTACGTCCTGGCGAAGCCGGAAACCGCCACCGACCAGGATTTCCTGAACATCGAAGCCGTGGTGGCGCACGAGTATTTCCACAACTGGACCGGCAACCGGGTGACCTGCCGCGACTGGTTCCAGCTGTCGCTGAAGGAGGGGTTGACCGTCTTCCGCGACCAGGAATTCAGCGCCGACATGAACTCCCGCGCGGTCAAGCGCATCGCCGAGGTGCAGCGGCTGCGCACCGTGCAGTTCCCCGAGGATTCCGGCGCCATGGCGCACCCCGTGCGCCCGGACACCTATGTGGAGATCAACAACTTCTACACCCCCACCGTGTACGACAAGGGGGCGGAAGTCATCCGCATGATCCACACGCTGCTGGGCAAGGAGGGGTTCCGCAAGGGAATGGACCTCTACTTCCAGCGCCACGACGGACAGGCGGTGACCTGCGACGACTTCGTGGCTGCCATGGCGGATGCCAGCGGCGTGGACCTGTCGCACTTCAAGCTGTGGTACCGGCAGGCCGGCACGCCGGAGCTGGCCGTGTCCGGCGCCTATGACGCGGAGGCCCGCACCTACCGCCTGACCGTGCGGCAGACGGTGCCGCCGACGCCCGGCCAGCCGATGAAGCTGCCCATGCACATCCCGCTGGCGGTCGGCCTGCTGGGCTCCGACGGCCGGGACCTGCCGCTGGCGCTGAAGGGCGAGGCGGAGCCCGGCGGCACCAGCCGCGTGCTGCACGTGACGGAAGCCGAACAGGTCTTCGAGTTCACCGGCGTGCCGGCGCGCCCGGTGCCGTCGCTGCTGCGCGGCTTCTCCGCGCCGGTGACGCTGAAGACCGACGCGTCGGACGAGGACCTCACCTTCCTGATGGCGCACGACAGCGACGCCTTCAACCGGTGGGAGGCCGGGCAGACACTGGCCACGCGCATCCTGCTGAAGCTGGTGGAAGACCGGCAGGCCGGCCGCGACATGGCGCTGCCCGACGGCTTCGTGCGGGCGGTGGCCGCCATCCTGGAGGATGCCGGACGCGATCCGGCCTTCGCCGCGCAGGCGCTGGTGCTGCCGGCGGAATCCTACCTCGCCACGCGCATGGCGGTGATCGACCCTGTCGCCATCCATGAGGTGCGCGAGTTCGCCCGCCGCACGCTGGCCGAGCGGCTGCGCGAGCGCTGGCTGGCCACCTACCGCGCCAACGCGAGCAACGAACCGTTCTCGGTGGACGCCGCCGCCATCGGCCGGCGGGCGCTGAAGAACGTCGGCCTCGCCTACCTGATGGCGCTGGAGGACGGCGAGGCGGTGGGGCTGTGCCTGGGCCAGTTCCACGGGGCGGCCGGCATGACCGACGTCATCGCCGCGCTGCAGTTCCTCGCCGGTTCCAACGCCGCCGAGCGGGCGGACGCGCTGGCCTCCTTCTACGAGCGCTGGAAGGGCGATCCGCTGGTGGTGGACAAGTGGTTCACCGTGCAGGCCACATCGTCGCGCCCCGACACGCTGGCCGAGGTGACGCGCCTGCTCGACCACCCGGCGTTCGAGATCCGCAACCCGAACAAGGTCTACGCGCTGATCGGCGCCTTCGCCGGCGGCAACCCGGTGCGCTTCCACGAGGCGGACGGCGCCGGGTACGCCTTCCTGGCGGACCAGGTGCTGCGGCTCGACCCCATGAACCCGCAGGTGGCGTCGCGCCTGATGGGGCCGTTCTCGCGCCTGAAGCGGTTCGACGCCGCCCGGCAGGAACAGATGCGCACCCAGCTGCGGCGAATTGTCGCTCAGCCCGGCCTGTCGCCCGACGTCTTCGAGGTGGCGTCCAAGAGCCTGGCATCCTGAAGCAAGGACGAATCCCGGCCCCGAAAACGAACCGGGCCGGAGGGTTTCCCCTCCGGCCCGGCGATCGCGGCGAAGATCGCGCGATCCGCTCAGATCACTTGTTCTCGCCGAGGTAGGCGATCAGGTCGGCGGCGGCCTTGTCGGCGTCGGCCTTGTACTTCGGCGCGTTCTTCAGGCCGGCGTAGGCCATCGTGCCGCCCGGGACGACTTCCTTCGGGGCCTGCAGGTAGGCGGCCAGTTGCTCCGGCGTCCAGGTCAGGCCGGCGGCGGCCTTCTCCTGCATCGGCTTGGAGTACTTGAAGCCGTCGATCGAGCCGGCCTTGCGGCCGACGACGCCGAACAGGCTCGGGCCGACCTTGTTCTTGCCCTGCTCGACGGTGTGG